>CAMARA010000039.1 GCA_945860585.1 Francisella tularensis subsp. holarctica
ACCAGTACCCATGGAAAACGAGAGACTGTAGAACGTCTGCTAGCGAGAGTAGTCGCCTTCTTCGAGGAGTTGAAGTCTGCTGCGGAGCAGTTGACCGGGGAGCAGCGCTGGTTACGGATTTTGAGCAAGGCAATGGAGGGATATTTGAGGGGGCGCTTGTTAAAACCGCCTGATTTTTTAACAGCGCCTGCATAGACAAAAAAATATGACAAATTTACGGCAATTAGGTGGCTAAATATTGGCTGCTTTAGCCTGCGATCAACTGCCAAATGCCGTTTTTAGGATAACAGGTGAACCCTAGGAAGTTGAATGTGCCTAGACGCATCCCATTCTGGCTCGCTCTTTCCGCGGCCAAATGTCCTGCCTCTAGTAGTTGTGATTTTCCCATGTGCATCTCAAGACCATATTTCTCCAGTCTCTTCGGTAGCACCTCATAAAATCGCTTTGCATCATCCATTGTCTTGAAGCAAAACACCAGGTCATCCGCATATCGAACCTCTTCCGCACTACCTTTGAGGTGCGAGTGTTTGACTTCTTCAAACCACTCGTCGACCGCATGATGCAGGTAGATATTCGCCAGAATCGGTGATAAGATCGAGCCTTGAGGACAGCCTTCTTTGTTCTGCAATATACCCCCTTCTTCAAGTATGGGTGCCTTGATCAATATCTCGATTAGCCTCACGAATCGCTGGTCTGACATTTTGCTTCTCAGCATTGTCATCAGTGCTTCATGCGGTATTGTATTGAAGTATTTCCTAATGTCGATTTCGATCACTGCTCCATCCCAGTTCTTGAAGGTCGCCTGACTCAAGGCCTTTAGAGCATCATGCGCGCTTTTACCCGCTCGAAAGCCATAGGAGCACGACAGAAAGCGTGGCTCGTATATCGTGCTTAGAATCTGACTGACTGATGCTTGCACCAGTTTGTCTTCCAGGCAGGATATCGCAAGCGGCCTTGTACTGCCATCCTCTTTTGGGATTTCTACTATCCTTGCAGATTTGGGCTTGTATATGCCCCTGCGGATACGTTGGAGCAATTTGTTAATATTCTCGTCCAGATCGCGTCCGTAGGCTTCTTTTGTCACCTTGTCTATACCAATGGCTTTCTTGGGCGAAAGCCCTCGGTATTGTTCTTTTAGCATATCAGCATCCATGATGTGTCCGAGATTGTTAAATACAACCTCCGCATCATTCGCCGATATTTGGCCTATACGCTCCAGTTTTGTTAACCATGTATTTCCATCTTTGCTGTGTATGGACATTGTTTCTCCTTCACGTTCATTTAATCTGCCAGCCCTTCGCTCCACTTGGTCTACGCTTCGTCACTTTCGTTACCTCCAGCCACGCAAGACTCGCTAAGTGCCGGGGGTGGCTTCCCCTTGCACTACGGGACTTTCACCCGCAAAATCCGTGCAGCCTCTTGGCGCACGGGCTGTCCCATTAAAAACTTTGAGTGAGAATGAACCGTAGGGTATCATTCCCCCATCCTGCTTTTTTTCGTAAGGCTTTAATACCGACATCTTTGAAGGCAGTCTTGGCCTTGTTCAGCATATTCAAAACAATATGCCGTACCAAAGCCATATTTTCTGCGGCATTGTCCTTTCGGATTCTGGATGCATCTTCGTTAAAAACAAGATCCAAGGTCCAGTGCAAACAGTTCTCCACGCCCCAGTGAGCGCGTACTGCTGAGGCAAGTTTTTGCGCGTTGGCAGGTAAACTGCTGATGAAGAAGCGCCTTTCAAGACTAACTTTTTCGCCAATCTCACGGCGCTCCTCAATCATTGCAATGCTTTTCAAGTCTTTCCATTTTTCTTTCTGAATGAGCCAGTCTACCTGGCCGCTGATAAAGCATGTGCGTGTTTCAATGCGGCCATGGCCGCAGTCAACGTCTTCATAACGATCTTCAATTGCCTTTGACGCTTTGCGACAAAGTGGCTTGATTCCCTTTGAGTGCAAGAACATAATCGCCGCCTTTATCAATGATCTTTTCTGCAATGGCAGTTTGGCAGCTCATCGCATCAATTGTGACAATTTGGCCCTCAAGACTCAGCAGATCCAATAGCTTTGGAACGGTGGTAATCTCATTGGATTTGTCGTCTACTTTTTGTTGCGCTAAAACCAGGCGTGCTTCTGTCGCAAACGCACTGACCATGTGGATTGCAGCGCTACTGCTTGCCGTATCAAAACTGCCTCGCAATGTTTTACCATCAATTGCAATCACGCCGCTTAATGCGGTTTGTAAGCTTTTAACCCAATCGATGAAGCATGCTTTGAAGCACTCTGGGTCCAGCGATCCAAATACCCGTGCAGACGTATTCTTTGACGGAATCCCATTTGTAAACGGAAAGTGCTCTCTCAAAAAATCTAGCTTTTCTTTCCCAAATAAGACGTAGTCTCGCCAACTCTCCGCCCCACAGATGGCGCCGCATAGAACCACAAATAAGACTTCCTTCAGGGGATATAATTTTTTACGGCTTATGCGCGGGTCTTTTAAATTTGAAAAACACCCTTCAAACCCTCTCGATGCTTCGCTTTTCACTTCTTCATGCTCCTTTAATTATCAGATTAAAAGAAACAAAAAGATCAGATTTTTATCCGTATGTCAATTTATTTTTAATGGGACAGCCCTGGTGGATTTTGCAAAAACGCTTTACCCTTGCCATAAATTCTGGTAGAATCTGCGAGCTCTCCTTGCCTCAGCTCTTTTTTAGAGTCGTCAAGAAGGCTTAAATATACTTTAATCCATAAGGAGTTAATATGAAACACTATGAAGTGGTCCTGATGCTTCATCCAGACCAAAGCGAGCAGGCCTCTGCGATTGTAGGGCGCTATGTCGACATGATTAAGGCCAAAGGCGGCCAGATTCATCGCCAAGAAGATTGGGGACGTAAGTCACTAGCTTATCCCATCAACAAATTGCACAAAGCCCATTATGCACTCCTCAATATCGAGTTGAACCCAACTGATTTGAAAGAATTGACGGATGGCTTTCGCTTTAACGATTTTGTGCTGCGTTACCTTGTGACCAATATGGACGAAGCGGTGACCACCCCTTCCGTCATGCTGGAACCCCGCAAAGTCAACGAACATCAAGATAATTAGGAGAATAGAATGAGTGGACGTAGAAAAGCCTGTCGTTTTTCCTCTGAAAACGGCTTGAAAATTGATTACAAAGACATCCCTTTGTTAAAAGAATATATCGCTGAAAACGGCAAGATTGTGCCGAGCCGCATCACCGGTACCGCTGCAAAATATCAGCGCAAACTGGCTGCAGCCATCAAAGTAGCACGCTTTTTGGCTTTATTGCCATATTGCGATCGTCACAAATAAAAGGGACTTTATCATGCAAATTATTTTATGCGAAAAAATTAGAAAGCTCGGCAACCTGGGCGAACTTGTCAATGTTAAACCCGGCTATGCACGCAATTTTCTGATCCCCGGCAAAAAAGCGATGATGGCGACCAAGCCCAATCTGGCACGCTTTGAAGCAGAAAGAGCAGAACTCGAACGTCTGGCCAAAGAAAGCATGGACAGCGCGCAAGTCCGCGCAGATCAACTCTCCGCTTTGACTATCTCCATCAGCGCCAGCTCAGGCGAAGGCGGAAAACTGTTCGGATCGATCGGCACCCGCGATATCGCAGAAGCCATCACCGTAGCCGGCGTCAAAGTCGACAAACATGAAATCAGAATGCCCAATGGCGTCATCCGCCAAACCGGCGAGTATGAAATCAGTGTGCATCTGCATACCGACATTGACACCCCTGTCAAAGTCAGCATTATTGCAGAGTAATCCATCGCACCTCCCACTTAAAGGGAGGTGCTTTTTTTTGCCCGCTTAAACTCATTCGGTTGAAACCGAACAAAAACAAACATATCATTCGGTTACAACCGAATGTACTAAACACACATAGCTTCCTATCACACCATCCCGCTTTATTTGGTTAGCTTTTTAAGCTGAAAAGGTTATAAAAAAATCTACCAACCCCCTTGCCATTGATCACAAAAATTGCTAAGATAGGCTACTTCACATGATGGCTCCTTGAATGCAAGATACAAAAGACTGGAACGCACTTCGTTTTGGACAAAAAGCTCACGCCTGGTGTGTGGTAATTCTGGCCTCCTTCTTCTTTTTCTACGAATTCATTCAGATGAACATGTTCAATTCGCTGTCGCAGAATTTTGAACAAACCTTTTCTCTGACTGCCTTGCAGGTGGGACTGGTCTCGGCGTTTTACTTTTTGTCAGACTCGATTCTGCTGTATCCGATTGGCATTATTCTGGATCGCTACTCCTCGCGCAAAATGATTATCTGGGGGATGATTTTGTGCATTCTGGGAACGGTCATGATTTCTCTCGCCAGCAATTCCTGGCTGCTGGTGTTAGCGCGCTTATTGGCGGGCAGCGCGGCCGCGTTTTGTTTACTGAGTATTTTACGCCTGGCAACGCTCTGGTTTCCCGCTGAAAAAATGGGCCAGGTCAGCGGCATTGCCATTACCATCGGCATGCTGGGCGGCGCGATTTCGCAAGCACCCTTGACCTGGTTGATCAGCATGGTCGGTTGGCGCGAGGCCCTCCGCGATGTGGCTGGCCTGGGCATTGCCTTACTCATCTTGATTATCCTGTTTGTGAAAGATGCCCCGCCCTCCCAGGCGTTTAGCGCCCTGGCTGTGGGTGACAATCACATCTCCCTGTGGAAAAATTTTAAAACCCTCTGCCGCAATCGCCATAATTGGCATGCCGGCTTTTTTATTGCCACGATGAATCTACCGATCATGCTGCTGGCAGGACTCTTTGGCACCCAATTTTTAAGCCAAAGTTATGGCTTTACCTATCTGCAAGGCTCCACGATCAGCATGATGATTTTTATCGGTACGATTGTGGGCTCGACGCTCACGGGTGTTTTATCTGACTTCCTGCATCGCCGGCGCCTGCCGATGATGGTCTGTGCCATTGCCTCCTTCTTCCTCTTTGGGTTTATTCTGTTTGGCCCCAATCAATCTTATCTCAGCGAATTGATTCTCTTTTTCATGCTGGGCTTATTCACCGCTGCCCAGATTATTGGTTATCCGGTAACACAGGAACTCAATCCCCGCGCGCTCTCTGGCTCAGCACTCGGCTTTATTTCAGTGATCATTATGGGCCTGCCGGTGATTCTTCAACCTTTGACCGGCTATCTCATGGATTGGCACAGTCATGGCCACAGCGTTTACACCCTCAGCGATTATCGCTATGGTTTGAGCATTCTGATGATCGGCTTTGCCATCAGCATTATCAATATTCTGTTTTTACCTGAAAGCTATGGAGTGACCAAAAATGAAATATGATCTCGCTAAAATGTTAGCCGTTGCGACACAAGCCCGCAATCATGCCTACGCACCGTACTCGCAGTTTCCCGTGGGCGTTTGCATCGTCAGCGAAGATGGTCAATATTATGGCGGCTGCAATGTTGAGAATACCTCCTATCCGCAAGGGCAATGCGCTGAATCCAGTGCCATCGGCGCCATGATTACCAATGGCAGTAAAAAAATTATCGCGACCCTCGTTTTAACAGACACCGCAACCGGCGTTTCCCCCTGCGGCGGCTGCCTGCAAAAACTGAGTGAATTCACAACGCCAGAGACCGACGTCTTGATTGCCAATTTAGCCGGCGTGCAGATCAACAAAAAATTTAAAGAATTTTTCCACAGTCAATTTGCCGATGTGTTTACCCAATTAAAAAACATCAAACCCGCATAAGACTATGGATGCTTATCCTAAAAACCCTCGTGTCATCCTCGCGAATGCGGGGATCCAGTCTAATGGCGCCCCTCACTTTAATTTTTTTAAGGAAAATATTGGACTGGATCCCCGCATTCGCGAGGATGACACAGGGAGAGACAAGATGACACAGCAGGAAAGCAAGCTACAAGTGGCTTTTCAGATAGGTATAAAATCATGAGTAAGATCGTTCTCGCCAGCTCCAACCCCGGCAAACTGATCGAGTTCAATGCTGCTTTTGCAAAGAGCGGTTTGGAATTCATTTCCCAAAAAAGCCTAGAAATCAGCGATGCCGATGAAACCGCGCATACTTTTTTAGAGAATGCCCTAATCAAAGCCAGACACGCCGCGGCTAAAAGTGGCCTACCTGCACTGGCCGATGATTCCGGCCTCTGTGTGCAGGCCTTAAATGGCGGCCCGGGCGTGTATTCAGCGCGCTATGCTGGCACCGGAAAAAGCAGCGACAATAATCAAAAACTACTGGAAGCCTTAGACCAGCAATCCGATCGCAGTGCTTATTATTGCTGCGTCCTCGTTTTCATCCAAGCCGAAAATGACCCCAACCCTTCGGTTTTCCAAGGCCTCTGGTCAGGCGAAATTCTAAAATCCCCGCGCGGAGAAAATGGCTTTGGTTACGATCCACTCTTCTATATTCCCACTCTGCAAAAAAGTGCCGCGGAGCTTCAACTCGATCTTAAAAATCAAATCAGTCATCGCGCCCAGGCCATTCAAAAACTACTTGATTTTTTAAAAGACAATCCTTATGATAGTCAACACTCGCACGCATATTAAGGGAAGCCATCATGTCCAACATCACCTTTGAATACACCAACATCCTGGTTGCCACTGATTTACATGATAAAGATGGCCTTCCTGCACCCAGCACCGCCATTGCCCTCGCAAAAAAATACGGCGCCAAACTCACCGTCATTTCCGTCGCGCCCAAAATTCCCACCTACATGGGCCCCGGTTTAAACTCGATGGTTAGCCTCAAAAACCGCATGCTCCAAGAAGCCGAAGCCAAAATCAACTATCTCAAAGCGAATCTCGATTTCCCCGCAGAATACCTCACCGCCTACGGTGTCGTTGCCCAGGAAATTATCAAAGCCGCCAAAAAAATCAACGCCGACCTCATCGTCATCGGCAGCCACGGCCATCAAGGTGTCCGCAAAATCCTCGGCTCCACCGTGAGCATGGTCTTAAATGACGCCCCCTGCAATGTGATGGTTGTAAGGATTGGCAAAAAGACTAAGTAAGAAAACATAAGCATTAAAAATACTCTCTGCGCAGCTTCCAATAGCTTTATTATTAGGAAAGAGGGTATTTTTATGCAACACGGCGCATATACATTTCATGAGGCAAAGCCATTTATCAGAGATAAACATGAATTACTCAAACATGACACAGCCATACGGATTTTTGGTCTATTGAGAGGCGTCGAGCCCTCGAAAATGATTATACAGACTTAAAACTCCTTAAAAAAGAACTGATCGACAAACTAGAACGGATTGCATATTTTGGCGCAACACCTGATCTACAAAAGACCTTACTCACTTTAATCCTGACATTAGGCGATAGCGCAGAAAGGGCAATAAATATTAGTCTGCTGGGCAGAGTTATCTCATGCCCCACCGGAAAGAAAATACCCAGTTTTTCCAGACCGTTCACTCAAACACGCAGGCTTGCTAATCTAAAAACATATTTAACAAAAGAGCTGGGCCCCTCACACAGTTAAAGATGCATCCGGAATTCCTGCTGGCCTTGGCTCTTTAACTCCATTTGCTGTCAAAATTTCCTTACCTAATTTGGTCCGAAATGCAGCTGCTATATTGATATTTTCATTTTTTACATGAAAATCCCCTGAATTCAATGTCTGATAATGGCCATGATTACGTTCTCTTTTCGACTCAAGATGTTCTAAAATCACACGCAATGCTCTGTATTCCGGAGTAAACAGACATTCAAAAAAGAAAAAGGAAGGCTTCGGGTATTCCTGAGCGATGGCAGCCATGACATTTCTCATGTTTTTCATGTTACCATATTTTGCTGCGTAAGCCATGACTCAATCTCCTTAATTATTTATACCTAAAGCTATGCGACATGAATCTAACATAAAGCGATGCATAAATCAAGTTTAATTTTAAAACCGCACCACATCTAAAATAAAAACTATAAGGCAGCCGCATATGCTGTTTCTGACAGCAACGAAGCGACTTCCTCAGCTGCTTGATATTTCAACTTCACCAGCCAATGGTACTCAGCTTGGCCATTGAGGGCCTCGGGATAAGCGACTAAGTCTTCATTCACTTCGACTACGACTCCACTCAACGGGGCATAAAAATCGGAGGCGGATTTGACGGATTCGATGACGCCTAAGGCTTCGCCTTGCTTGACTTCGGTGCCGACGGGGGGCAATTCCACAAAGGCGATCGTTCCGAGCAAAATTTGAGCATTCTGCGAAATGCCGATGCTGGCGATTTCACCTTCTATTTCAACCCACTCGTGGGTTTGGCTGTATTTTTTCATATTCATTCTCCTTATTTAATTAACCAGGAAATAATCCCCGTCAAACACTGGAGCACTCCTTTGTTTTTGGCGAGCAAAGCTGTGGCAGCTTTCACGAGGCTGGCGCGATCGCGTTTGCGGGAAAGGAGACGCATTAACTCCGGGGTAAAGGTTTCAACAGTGGTTTGCACCATGGCTTTTTGCGCTAGAAAATCCTGCACAATCGCTTTAGAATTCTGCATATAGGGACCGCAAATAATGGGAACGCCCAGGGCTGCCGGCTCTAAAATATTGTGCCCACCGATATTAACGAGACTGCCTCCGACAAACGCCACATCACTCAAGGCATAATAAAATAGCAGCTCGCCCATGCTATCACCGAGGAACACATCGGTCTGCACATCAATAAGCTGGCCTGAACTGCGGCGCACACAGGAAAGGCCTGCCGCTGCAATATAGCCGGCCACACGCTCAAAGCGCTCAGGATGACGTGGCACCAAAATCAGCAGCAGATCTTTATGCTTTTTCTTGATGACCTGATAGGCCTGCAGAATCTGCAACTCTTCACCCTCATGCGTACTCGCGGCAATCCAGACTAAACGCGGCGGCCAGCTGGCTTTCATGGCCTCGGCTTTTTCTTTGATATCCGTGGGCAGTGTAAAATCATACTTCAAATTCCCCGCCTGCACGCCTTTTTCGTGATCCAGACCGAGGGATTGAAAGCGTTCCAGATCATGCTCACTTTGCGCGGCCACACAATTAATCTGCGCAAAAATTGGCTTCAAATAGCGCTGAATCCGCTGATACTGCGAATAAGCATGATCCGAAATCCGTGCATTGGCCAACAAAATCGGAACCTGCTGCTGATGCGCCTGCTTGATCATATTCGGCCAGAGCTCCGTCTCCATGATAATCAAAATCCGCGGTGAAACGGCACGCATAAAGCGCTTTAAAAACCAAGGCAGATCATAGGGAACATACGACACGCGAATCCGCTTGGGAAATTGTTTCGCCAGACGCGCCGCCTGATCCCGGCCGGTGGGCGTCATGGTGGTTAGGACCATTTTATCCAGAGGATATGCTTCTAACAAGGCCTTGATCAAAGGCGTGGCGGCCACCATTTCACCCAGGGAGACGGCATGCAGCCAGATCGAGGACTTACAGCGAAAATGGGGAATGCCGCGTCGTTCTGCCCAGTTTTTGCGATAGCTGGGGTTTTTGCGCGCGCGTAGACATAAACGCAGAAATACCAAAGGCAGCGCCAGGTAAAACAAAAAAGTATAGAGACGGCGAATCACAATGCACTCAGATATGCGAAGACGCCCTCTTCCACGGTTTTGAACGGCGCTTTATAACCCACCTGCCGCAAACGCGAAATATTCGCCTGCGTAAACGATTGATAATGCCCCTTCAAACTCTCTGGAAATGGAACATATTCAATCTGCCCTTTCCCAAACCATTTGATCACGGCTTCGGCCACATGATTAAAAGGCTCAGAACGGCCCGTGCCCAAATTAAAAATACCGCTGATATGAGGATGATCTAAAAAATACAGCACCACATCAACCACATCTCCTACATACACAAAGTCCCGCGATTGCTCACCTGCCCCATACCCATCATACTCACCAAACAACTTCACCACGCCTGTTTCGCGAATCTGGTGATAATGATGATAGGCCACACTCGCCATTTTGCCTTTATGCGCTTCGCCCGGGCCATACACATTAAAATAGCGCAGCCCGACCACCTGTGATTTCAACTCTTTTTCATGATGCCGCACATATTGATCAAACTGAAACTTGGAATAGCCATACACATTGAGGGGCCGCTCGTATTGACGCTCCTCTTCAAACACCTGCCCTCCGCCATACACGGCCGCACTGGAGGCATAGATCAAGGGGACATCATTGTTCTGACAAAACAATAAAAGCTCTTTGCTATATTCAAAATTATTGCGCATCATAAATTGCCCATCCCATTCTGTGGTATCGGAACAGGCGCCCTGATGCACGACCGCTTCGATGGACTCTTCTTCAAACCCACGACTGCGAATCAAATCTAGAAAATCACTTTTGTCGAGATATTCAACATAATCACAATCCACGAGATTAACAAATTTTTTGCCCTCAGTGAGATCATCCACAATGACAATATCCGTGTGTCCGCGCTGATTTAAGGCTTTGACGATATTGCTGCCGATAAAGCCTGCGCCGCCTGTCACAATAATCATTTTTTTTCTCCCAATTTCATTTTCTGGATCGTGGCGGTAGTCGAGCGATCCGGGGTCAGGGTAATCGTCTGCACCTTCCCGCCATTGCGCAGCACGGCTTTGCTGCCGGCAATTTGATGAATTTCATAATCCGCCCCTTTGACTAAAATATCCGGCAGGACTTCTCCAATTAAGCGCTCTGGCGTGTCTTCGCCAAAAGGCACCACCCAGTCTACCACATCTAACGCCGCCAAAATTTTCATGCGATCCGCGAGACCATTAATGGGACGTTGTGGGCCTTTTAAAGCGGAGACGGATGCATCGGTATTGACGGCGACCACTAAGCGATCTCCCAATTTTTTAGCCTCTGTCAAATAATCCACATGACCCACATGCAGCAGATCAAAACAGCCATTGGTCATAACGACGACCTCCCCTTTTTGCTGCGCATCTTTAACATAACGATTTAAATTCGCCTCATCCAGCACGCCTTCCGGCATATTGTTGGTATTATCAGAGACGGCTTGATGCAATTCAGCCAGACTTAAAGTGGCTGTGCCCATCTTGGCTACCACCACACCGGCCGCTGAATTCGCTAAATTCACCGCAGTTTCTAAGGGATAGCCCGCACTCAAAGCCATCCCCAAAACTGCAATCACGGTATCGCCGGCGCCTGATACATCAAAGACTTCACGGGCTTTGGTAGGGATATGCACGGGCGCCCTATCCAATTGAAACAAACTCATGCCCTGCGCGCCCCGCGTTACCAGCAGCGCATCGAAATCATGCTGACGAATCAGCGCTTCTGCTTTCAACGCCATCTCTGCCTCTGAAGTACTGACGCCTACCACCTGCTCAAACTCCTTCAAATTAGGCGTCAATAGGCTTGCGCCTGCATATATACTAAAGTCCACACTCTTGGGATCCACCAACACAATCTTTTTGTGCTGACGCGCGTCCGTGATCAAACGGCGAATGTCACTTAAGGTCCCCTTACCGTAATCAGACAAAATCACCACATTCACATTCTTTAAGGCCGTAGCATAGGCTTTGAGCAGAGGGGCTTTATCCACGCTTGCAAAACTTTTTTCAAAATCCGCACGCACCAATTGATGATTCTGACTCAGAATGCGCAACTTGGTAATCGTGGGCAGATTTTTTTCGACCAACAAATCAACTTTGATCTGGGTCTCGGCCAGGACATCCGCCAATTTTTGCGCAGCTAGGTCCGCCCCCACCAGACCCAATAAATGCGCATGCCCTTCCAGCGCATTGATGTTTAAAGCCACATTGGCGGCCCCACCGGCTTTGCTGTACTCTTTTTTCACATGCACAATCGGCACCGGCGCTTCGGGGGAAATGCGCTGCACATCGCCGTCCCAGTAATCATCGAGCATGAGGTCCCCTACGACTAAAATTTTTGCAGTGCTTAATCCCTGCATCGGTCCATCCTTTACGAAAAATAATCGGGGCATTATACCCTTTTTGAATGTGAATATAAACTGGAACCTCAGCCTGATTTTTGCTAAAATGACGCAAACCAAATCAAGGCGACGACAATCAAGGAGTAAAGATGGCAGGACATAGCAAATGGGCGAACATCAAACATCGCAAAGCCGCACAGGATAACAAAAAAGGCAAAATTTTTACGCGGCTGATTCGCGAGTTAACGATTTCCGCCAAAAACGGCGCCGAGCCTGAAAACAATCCCCGTCTACGCACCGCCATTCAAGCTGCCCTGGCAAATAACATGACCCGCGACACCATTGATCGCGCCATCAAACGGGGCGCAGGCGGCGACGACAATAGCAATATGGAAGAAATCCGCTACGAAGGCTATGGCCCAGGCGGCGTCGCGATCATGGTAGACTGTGTGACGGACAACCGCAATCGTACCGTCGGTGAAGTACGTCATGCATTCACGAAGCATGGAGGCAGCTTAGGCACGGATGGTTCGGTTTCTTATTTATTCAAAGAACAAGGCATGATTTATTTTGCACCCGACACCCAGGAAGATAGCTTATTAGAAGCCGCACTCGAGGCCGGCGCTGAGGACATGCTGACGGAAGAAGAAGGCTTTATTGTTCTAACGCACCCTTATGAATTCACCAAAGTTTTGGCAGCCTTAGAGGCAAAAAACTTCAAGCCCATGGATGCGGAAGTCACGCAAAACCCCAGCACTACGACTGAGCTTTCCGGGGACCAGGCGATTAAATTCACCAAGATGATTGATTTACTCGAAGAACTCGATGATGTCCAGAATGTGTATACGAATGGCTCCGTTGCAGAATGAAAATTCTCGGCATTGATCCAGGCTCCCGCATTACTGGTTTTGGTCTGATTCAAATCGAAGGCCAGACCGCGCATTATCTAGCAAGCGGCTGCATTCGGATCAAAAGCGAAACGGTCGACTTACGCTTAAAAGAAATTTTGGATGGTCTCAGCGAAGTCATTGATAACTTCAGTCCTGACACCGCGGCTATCGAGCAAATTTTTATGCATAAGAGCCCGGAGTCCGCTTTAAAGTTAGGCCAGGCGCGCGGCGTGGCGATTGTAGCCATGGCAGCTAAAAACTTGAGCGTGGCTGAATATTCCGCCCGCCAAATCAAACAGTCTGTCGTCGGTTATGGTGCAGCAGATAAAGCCCAAGTCATGCACATGGTCAAAAATTTATTACGCATTGAGCATGAGCTTAAAACCGATGCCTCTGACGCACTGGCTGTGGCGCTCTGCCATTTCCATACATCGCAAAGTCTATTACACTTACAAGGTGCCAAAAAAACCGTACGAGGACGCTTAAGATGATCAGTCGCCTGCAAGGAATTTTACTGACCAAAGATCTGCCCACCATTTTGGTTGAGGTTCATGGCGTGGGCTATGAAGTCGATATCCCGATGACGACTTTTTATGATCTACCGGAAATTGGCCAGCCCATTATTTTGCATACGCATTTAGCAATTCGGGAAGATGCGCATCAACTGTTTGGGTTTCTGAACAGTCAAGACCGACGCCTGTTTCGCGAACTCATCAAAGTTAATGGAATCGGGGGCCGCAGCGCACTCGCGATTTTATCCGGCATGAGCACCCAGGATTTTATCCAATGTATTTTACAGGAAAATCTCGCCCTCTTGATTAAAGTCCCCGGCATTGGCAAAAAAACCGGTGAACGCTTGATCATCGAAATGCGGGATCGGCTCAAGGCTTTTGATCAAAACACACCGACAATGCCCAGCGCCGCCATCAGCAATCATGCTAAAGATGAAGCCTTGGCCGCCCTCGTGTCCCTAGGATACCGCAGTCAAGACGCGCAAAAGAGAATTGATCAAGCCTATACAGAGAACATGAGCGCAGAAGCGCTGATTCGCAAAACCCTGAAAGAAATGATGTAGGAAAAAAAATCATGCAACCTCAATTTGAATCCCGTCTCTCCGCTTTTTTACCCACTGATGAACGTGAAAAAATCAAAGCCCTGCTCAAAGAAAAAAATGCCGTCATCATTGCGCATTATTATGTCGATGAAGCAATTCAAAGTTTAGCCGAAGAAACCGGCGGCATGGTGGCAGATTCACTCGAAATGGCCCGCTTTGGCGCCAGACATCCCGCCCAGACACTGATAGTCTGCGGCGTAAGTTTTATGGGTGAAACGGCGAAAATCCTCGCTCCCAATAAAACCGTGCTCATGCCGACTTTACAGGCCACCTGCTCACTCGATATCAGCTGTCAACCTGCCGAATTTAAAGCCTTTATTGATCAACACCCCGACCGCACTGTTGTCGTCTATGCCAATACTTCTGCCGCCATCAAAGCCATGGCCGATTGGGTGGTGACTTCCAGCATCGGCATTGAAGTGATCCGCCATTTACACAGCGAGGGCCAAAAAATTATCTGGGCCCCGGATCGCTATCTCGGTGATTATATTCAAAAACAAACCGGCGCGGATATGCTGCTCTGGCAGGGCTCCTGCATTGTGCATGAAGAGTTCAAAGCGAGCAGCCTTGCAGCCCTCAAAAACGCCCATCCTGAAGCCGCCATTCTGGTTCATCCCGAGTCTCCTGCAGAAGTCATTGCCATGGCCGATGCCGTGGGCTCCACCTCTCAACTTTTAAAAGCTAGCCAAACCCTACCCCAGCAGACTTTTATCGTCGCGACCGACAAGGGTATTTTTTACAAAATGAAGCAAGCCTCCCCCCATAAAATTTTTATCGAAGCCCCTACCGGAGGCGTTGGTGCAACCTGTCGTTCCTGCGCGCACTGCCCCTGGATGGCCATGAACCATCTACATAATCTCTATGAAAGCCTACTACATCAACACAATGAGATAAAAGTCCCTGCCCATATCATCGAGAAAGCACGCATCCCCCTTGACAGAATGCTTAGCTTTAAAGTTTAAATTTATGATTTTTTCAAAAAACTTTCACACAAAAATTAGCATGTTAATCAGAAAATTTTAAATACGCCTTGCATTAATTAATTTTTCGTATACAATGAACTTTACCTAAGATTATTTACGTAGCCTGCCAAAAAAAACAACCATAATAATAACAACATAAAGGTAAACAAAATGACAACAACCATGACCGCTCCAAGCAGAAGAATGCATGCTGACAACCAAGAAACATTGATCAGACAACGTCTACGGGGTTATTCCAACCATCAAGCGCTGATGTTTCAATCTGTGGATGCGGTTTCGACAGCCATCTCAGACATGCTCAATCAAATCCGTTCAAGATCAAGTCAAAAGTAAGTACTAGTTTTTCTAATGAGCAGGCTTCACGCTTTAACCGTTACACGCAAGTGTCATAAGATGGCCAGCCGAGCCGTAGCCCGCTTTGCAAAGCAAACACGCGGCGAAGGCTGGTAGGCACGAGTGGATTTGAACCACCGACCCCCACAATGTCAATGTGGTGCTCTAACCCCTGAGCTACGTGCCTAAAATTCGCGGGTTCACTGAGAATTGGTGGGTTGTGCGGGATTCGAACCTGCGACCAATAGATTAAAAGTCTACTGCTCTACCAACTGAGCTAACAACCCAACCAGGGCTGTATTATACAGATCTGTTGGGTTTATGCAAGAGGGTTTTGAAAGTTTTTTTGAAGAAAGTAGAGCCAAGGACCAATTTTGGACCACCAAGAAATAATAGTGACCAATATTTGACAATAATCGCGCAATCGGTTAAAATAATTAATTGAGGAGCGAGTATATGGCTACTATTGATAAAAGAAAAATAAATGGCAAACCCTCTTACAGAGCACGCGTGCGCGTCAGAGGCTAGTCGAGTAGCCCAGGAGTTGCCCCCCAGGCTCTCACAGGTAGGGTCGAGCAATGGCGCGGTGGTATAACCCCGTTTCCATCACCCGCCACGTCAAACGTAGCGTGCAGTTTTCCCGCACTACGCTTTCCTGATAACTTCGTATCAAAGCTTATGTGACCTATCATACTGT
>CAMARA010000040.1 GCA_945860585.1 Francisella tularensis subsp. holarctica
GGGATTGGAGTCTATTGCTCGCATGGTGATTAATCTCAACGAACACTGGATTGAGCTTAAATCCGCTTTGCGCAAAATATTTAGCCCACCCAAAAATCCCCTGGATCCCTTAATTTATCTCAAGTTCAGCAGAGGTGTCCTGTAGTGAGGTAGACATCATAATAATGCCGCAAAAAATTGACAGGCATCGTGTGATTGGCTTGTTGCAGACGATATTTGGTGGAAATCGTTTGAAGCTTTTCGACGAAAGTATATTCTGGGCAATAGCAAAGTATCTGTTTCGCTCGGTTGTCGATGACGAGTACGCTCATTGCCGCGGCCTTTTCAAATGCCCAGGAACTAATATCTCGCGCGACATTAGGCGTGGTTTGATCAAATCCTAACTCCAGCACCACGCCATCCTTCAAGCTGGCTAGACCGTTAAACAGCGATGAGTATTCCGTCCGAATGCCAAAGCCACGCATTTTGACCGCATCGTCAAACGCTGTGTCGCGACTACAAACCATGTCAGGTATGGCAAGTTGTGACGCGATCTTTTCAAAGAAAGTCCTGCGGCTCTGTACGTGCACAGGCCTATCTTGATTCTTACCGATTTTGACGTCTTCATTTGGTTCGGGGTGAACCTGGATATCAATGTCCTCGCTGAAACGATCAATAATGCCAAAGCCTTTTGAAAGAGATGTTCCGCCTTTTAATTCAAACTCGAAGCCATGCTGTTGCAGGCTCCATAAACAGTGCATCAGCCAATAATCCTTTTCAACAATATTGGGCAGCAGGCGGCGCTCTTTAGCCACCGCTGCAAATAAGGCTTTTGCATCAGGTAATTGATGTAAGAAAATAGGTTTAATGGCAGATCTCTTTTAAAAAATGCTGTGTCGCTATTTTACCATACTCTTCGGAATTTTTGAGTACTTTTTTAACATCAAATTTTGCCAGTTGCTGTTTGATATTGGCTCTAACCCAATCCGCATCTTCAGCAAGCTGCGCCAGATTATTCAATAAATCCACCAGCAAAAATTCGGCTGTTAATTTTTTGGGAAAGCCACGCGCAAAATTTCTAAACTCAAATTTCTGATTACCAAGTTTGAACACGCCATGCCGCTTGTGATTATAAACAACTACACGATTATAAAGTTGTGTCAGGCCCAGACCTAAGGAGTTGTATTGATTCCAAGAGTAGAGCAGGAAATTTTTGTCTTTTAAAAACCGTGTGACCAATGCCTCATCATTAGGAGGCAGCGCACCAAAGCGTGAATTTGCGGGGCGATAATAGAGTCCGGCACCAATTTTTTCAAGGGCCCCTTGTTTGACCAATCCCATCAAATCACGGTCTACTGCTTTAGAAAATTGAGTTAAATCTCCTCTGCGGTAGATCTGGCCTACTTTCAAATGGGATCTTAATTTTTCTTGGCTGCTTGTTTTCATAAGCGTATGATAGCAAAAACTTTTATAATTTGCAAGTTTTTTTATTAAAAATTCATGCAGAATAGAGGAGACATTTAGATAGATTGGTCTGTCTTCATGCTTTATTTCTCGTGCGTCAGTCTTTCCAAGCTCTCTGCCACCTCACCAAAACGATAGTGAGCCGCCTCATGTAGAGCAGGCGTTTTGGTCAAAATGAGCTTGTGTGGTGATCCAGTATGCTGCGTTTCGTGGGTCACGGATATGCACAGGTCAGTGATTTTCCCGTGAATATGTGACCTGCGGTCCTTGGCTAAGGGCCATACCACGTTTTTCGAAGTGGCTGACTGTAAAAATGTATTGAGGGTCTTGCAATCTGCACAAGTACAGTTTGATACCGCCTTGATTGACCAATCATCTGCTGCCTGCACACCCTGATCATGTTCGGTCTGTAGCGTCGTGATCAGATATTGCTTTAATTTTTCATGGCCCCAAGTCTCTGACGAAAGCGTTCCCAAATTTTTCTTGAACTTCTTGAGTGATTTTGTCAAAAGGAGTGGGTCGTATACGCTGGGATTAGAAATCATATGATCAATTAATTCTTGATGGATGGTTTCATGTTGGCCAATTGCACAGGCATGCAATAAGTCAATAACCCCTGAAATATGTTTGGAAGCATTTTCCAGCAGATTACGGGTGCTCCCTTTTTTGGCAAGTAAATGGCGCTTTTTAAGCTGAATAAAGTGATGGCATATGAGCCAGTCGCTTATTTCTGAATAGCTGGACAGAGCAGAAATTAATTTGGATAAATTCTTACATTCCAATATATTATGATGATGCTTGTGTTCAGAACCCCATTCTTTCAAGAGTTGTAAACACCAAGAAGTGCCATAGGCTTTTTGTAATGCCAAAAATTCCGGGAGTTGTTGCGGAGTCAAGATGCTCAAATCAAAATTTTGCATCAACTTGTGAGCCAATTCCTGGTCTTGCAACAGAGCAGCCAAAGACATTAGGTCAGATGCTGCCTCTGCATTTTTTGAGTATTGACAAAAAGACTGAAGCACTGGTAATAGGCGAGGGATCAGCCCCATAGCGTTAAAGGTCTGAGAGTCTTGTTTAGCCAGGTCTAAAAGTGCGGCAATCGTTTTGTCAGGCTGAATTTGAAACAAAGCGGAGTAATGGTCCTGTTTTTGCCACAGCACAATGGCCGCGCGGTGATACCAGCGATCCAGCGTGTTGCCGTAATTCCCCATGAATCCTTCATATTCTGACTCAAAGGGCTCAAAGTCGTCGGAATCAGCGGTCCAGCACAAGTCATCACGGTAAGAAGTCGTGTATTCAGCATAAGGCAGAAGGTGTCCATCACGGTCAGGCCAGTGCTTGAGCACCGTGCTGCTGTCAATGAGGTCAGTGGGCTCTGATTCATGATCATCATAGTCATCGTCTTCGTAGCCATCTTCATCTTCGTCATCATAATCGCGATAACGATCATAGTGACGATAATGTCCATAATCCTGGTCTTGTTCGCAATCCCATGTTTCTTGAACATCTGCCAGGGTCAAATAAATATTGCAATCTACAGCCTCCGCTGCGGCTTTGAAGGCCTCTGCCCGTGAACGATCTGCCCCTTTCAAGTGGCTCCAGGACAGGCCTTTCTGTGTATATTCGTGATCCAATAGGTAAATTATTTTGGGTGCTTTTTGTTCCTGATGGGCGGATTGTTTGGGGCTTTCTTGCGCCTTGAATGATTCCCGAATGGCGTTGATTAAAGGTTTGTATGGCGTAGTGGGCGCTGTCGCATCTTTGGAAAGCTCCAATGAAAGATTGAAAGTCAATACAATCCGATGAGCGCGCCAGGGCTGTCCCATTAAAAATAAATTGACATATGGATAAAAATCTGATCTTTTTGTTTCTTTTAATCTGATAATTAAAGGAGCATGAAGAGGTGAAAAGTGAAGCATCGAGAAGGTTTGAGGGGTGTTTTTCAATAAACGAAGCGGTGCGTATGCATTTATTTGGTTGCTGAGACAGGCACAAATTTTGGATGTGACGCGCATGAGTCCGTCTGCACTAACAGCGCTCACTCTGCTCATTGCAGAGAGCAACCCCAGCGACAAAGATAAAATGGTAGGGCTAGTGTGCAAACTGCTTTCGCATTAACATGTTGCAGTTCAAATCGCCATGCTCTACAATGAGTTCAGCATGAATATAAACATGCTTTTGGAGCGCTCATGCGTTTTATGGTGGTTTGGTTGTTGTAAGTTTTAAATTATTATTGTCACTTATTTTCTGGGACACTGGTGGGACAACGATTTCCATAAACGCCCAATCAAGCACAAAAAGACACCAAAATCGAATCTCCGCCAAGCTAGAAAACCCCTATTGTAAATGATGATTGCTTGTTATATACTCTTGTTGTGGCCCGACTCATAATCCTTTGGTCCTTGGTTCAAGTCCAAGTGGGCCCACCAGCCTTCTCCGCGCATTTGCTTTGCAAGGCGGGCTACGACAGATGATTCCCAATGCCTACTTTACATTCTCAAAAAGATTCTGTACGATTATATAACCAATTGTTTTTGCGGGAATCCAGATATGAAAGCATTGCTCAAAAATCTCTACCCCTGATTTGAAAACGTTTTAGTTTTGATCTTTTAAGAGGATTGTTTTATGGATTTACTCATTATTTTAATCTTGATTGCTTGTAACGGCCTGCTTGCCATGGCTGAAATGGCGCTGGTTTCATCCCGCAAGGCTAAAATCAAAGAACTGGCTAAAACCAAACCGCATCAAGCAAAAAAAGTTTTAGAAGTGATTGCCGAACCCAGTGGATTTCTTTCAACGGTTCAAATTGGGATTACGATGATTGGGATCTTAAGCGGAGCCTTTGGCGAAGCCACTTTATCTAAAACCTTTGCGGCTTGGCTGGCTCCCATCCATTGGCTGGCCCCCTACCGTGATGATCTCGCTTTTTTGATGGTGGTCATTTTAATTACTTATTTTTCGATTGTGTTAGGCGAGCTTGTTCCTAAAAAATTGGCACTGCAATATTCCGAACCCATTGCTTTAAAAACAGCGTATCCTTTGCATTTTTTAAGTCTCTTAACTTTCCCATTTGTTAAGCTGCTAAGTTTTTCTACGCGATTTTTGTTAAAGTTGGTTGGCATCAAAGCCACTTCCAAAGAAACAATCAGCAATATAGAAATTAATATGCTCATGGAAGAAGGCCACCATAGCGGTGTTTTTAATGCTCAAGAAAAGGAATTTGTAGCGAATGTCTTATCTCTGGATGAAAAGCGCGCCCCTGCAATCATGACCCCTAAAAAGAAGATTGAAATGCTGAATTTCCAGCACGCTTTCCACGCACAAGTTGCGTACCTCAAAAGCACACCGCACAGCCGCTTGCCTGTTTGTAAAGGCGAAGAAATTTTGGGGATTTTGGATGTTAAGACCGCTTTGATTTCCATCTTGGATGGTAAAAAAGAACAGATTCTTGCCGAGCTTCACACCCCCATTTATTTCCCTGAAAGCGGTGCATTGATTCACTTGTTAGCGCTTTTTAAACAAAATAAAATGCACCTGGCTTTGATTGTCGATGAATATGGTGACTTGCAGGGACTGGTGACCCTGAATGATATTGTGGAAGCCTTAGTGGGTGATGTTGAAGGCAATAGCCTACCTGAAGCGCCCGTTGCCACTCAAAGAGCCGATGGAACCTGGTTGATGGATGGCTCCCTGCCTTTAAACAAAATCAATGACGTCTTACAAATTGATTTTTTCATCCTGCAGAACCAAGAATATCAAACCTTGGCGGGCTATCTACTTACCTGCTTTGCGCATATTCCCACAGCAGGTGAAACCTTTGAAACAGAAACGCTGCGTTTTGAAATTATCGATATGGATAAAGCAAGAATTGATAAAGTGTTGGTCACTCAAATGGGGAGAGCGCCTTGCGCTTCATAAAACGTCTTAAGCACTACTTGCCGAAACAAGATTCATTTGAATCAGCGCATCCTTTTTTAAAACGTCATATCCTCAAAGCAGAGTTTTGGTATTTAAATCGGCGCACAGTGGCCAAAGGTGCTTCGATTGGTTTGTTTATGGCTTTTTTGCCTCTGCCTTTGCAAATGTTGTCCGCTGTGATTTTAGCCTTGTTGTTTAGAGCCAATATTCCGATTGCCGCGATGATGACTTGGATCACCAATCCTTTCACTTTTATTCCGATCAATTTGTTCATTTTTAAGGTGGGTGAATGGGCGTCCGGAATGAATGAAGTAGCACCTTTGATCCAGGACTTCAGCTTAAAGGATTTAGCACTCGCTAAGTTGCCTAGCACTTTTATGAACTGGATGCTTGGCTTAGGCAAGCCTTTTCTAATCGGCCTGCCCATTGTTGCCATCATCAGTGCGGTGATCGGGCACTTGGTGGTGACTTGGGCCTGGCGTTTTAGCGTGTGTATTCGTTGGCAAAAAAGAGCGCAGCGTAAAAGCGAATGAGTTGCCTTGCCAGGCCGCGCATACCCGATTAGAATGAGCGTTTTGATGAAGTAGGTTGAATTCAATGGAAAAAACCAGTCTGAAGCTTTACGGGCGGGTGCTTAAGTATGTGCTGCCTTTCTGGGTTGCGGTGTTGGTTGCGGCTTTGGGAAATATCCTCTGTGCAGGGGCGGATTCCTATGCCACTTATTTATTTAAGCCGCTGCTAGATAAGGGCTTCATTGATAAAAACGAGCATTTTCTAGCGATTCTGCCGATGATCATTATTGGGATTTTTATTGCCCGCGGGGTGGGGAGTTTTTTATCCACTTTTTACATGGGATTCTTGAGTAAAAAAATTGTCATGGTGTTGCGGCAGCAGATGTTTGCGCATATTATGCACTTGCCGGCTAAATTTTTTGATCAGGCGGCGTCGGCACGTTTATTGTCTAAATTGACTTACAATGTGGATCAGATTATTCAGGCGACGGGGGTGACGTTTCGGATTCTTGTCCAGCAGACGTGTTTTTTGATCGGCTTGATTACGGTGATGTTGATTACGAACTGGCATTTGACCTTGTTGATTTTTCTGGTGTTGCCTTTTATTGTGAGTTTTGTGCGTTTTGTCAGTCAGCGTTTTCGGAAGCTGTCGCGGCGCATTCAAAATGCCATGGGCAATGTAATGCATGCGGCGGAAGAAAGTATTGTCGGGTATCGTGAGGTGCGGATTTTTGGCGGAGAAGCCCAGCAAATTCGCCAGTTTGATCACAATGTGAAGTATAATTTTGTGCAGGAAATGAAAGTTACGTTGACGGATGCACTGAGTTCTCCCATTATTCAGATATTTTGCTCGATGTTATTGGCGCTGGTCATCTACTTTGCGGTGCGGCCTCCGGCGATGAGTCCTGGTAGTTTTGTGGCGATGTTGACGGCCATGCTCGCTGCGTTTAAACCGATTCGCGATCTTAGCCAAGTGAATAGCAGTATTCAACGTGGGCTGGCTGCGGCCGAAGGGATTTTTGAATTGCTGGATGAGGAGCCAGAGCAGGATCATGGCACTGAAGAATTGGGTGAAATTAAAGGGCATATCCGTCTGGAGCACTTAAATTTCCGCTATCAGCCGAACGCAGCTGCAGTGTTGCAGGATCTGAATTTAGACATTCCTGCGGGTAAAACCGTGGCCTTTGTGGGGCGCTCAGGTTCTGGAAAAACAACCTTGATTAGCCTGTTGACGCGTTTTTATGAGGTCAGCGAAGGGGCGATTTATATCGATGGTGTCAATATCCAAAATCTAAAATTAAAGAATTTGCGCCAGCATTTTGCCATGGTCTCGCAGCATGTGTGTTTATTTGATGATTCGATTTATCGCAATATTGCGTATGGGGATACGGAGTCCGCGACGGAAGAAGAGGTCATCAAAGCGCTAAAAGCCGCGCATGCCTGGGAGTTTGTCGAAAAAATGCCTGCAGGCCTGAATACCTTGATCGGCGAAAACGGCTATAATTTATCCGGAGGGCAACGTCAGCGCTTAGCTATTGCACGGGCGATTTTAAAAAATGCACCGATCTTGATTTTGGATGAGGCAACCAGTGCGCTGGATAATGAATCCGAACGCGCGGTGCAGCAGGCGCTGGAAGAATTGCGTCAAAACCGCACGATTCTAGTGATTGCGCATCGTTTATCGACGATTGAAAAAGCCGATTGGATTGTCGTGCTGGATCAGGGGAAAATTGTGGAGCAGGGCGATCATCATACTTTGCTGAAACACCCGGGTATGTATGCGCAGCTGCATTCTTCCGCGAGTTTTTCGTGAACAAGCCGAAAGGTATCGGTGTCACCCTTCCCCCGCTTCGTGTCATCCTCGCGAACGCGGGGATCCAGTCTAATACCCTACCTTGCCTACGCTACTGCCTGATTCTATTCGCCTGGACGCGTATATTTTTCTCGATCGAAGCAGAGTGGATGAACCATCTCCTCCACCTCGACTTGCCATTCTCTAGTTTGTTTATGCGCCTGGACAGTCAGTGGTATATGCAGATTGTGGATTATGGCTACAATGTCGTGGCGCCTTCTGGGTTCCCGCATGCCTTGACGCCTTTTTTCCCGCTGTTTCCCTTGCTGGTAAAAATCATGACATTTGTGACTGGATCAACGCCTTTTTTGAGCGGGCCCTTGGTCAGCAATGCGTGTTTTTTTGGCGCACTGTGCTTGTTTTACCAGATGCTGGAGTCCCGTTTTGATACGTCGACAGCGCGCCTGGGTTGCCTCTTGCTGGCAGTGAGCCCCTATAATATTTACTTTATGGCCGGGTATACCGAAAGCTTATACCTGCTGCTGATGCTAGGTTTTTGGATGGCGGCGCAGCGCCGGCACTGGCTGTGGATGGGCATCATGGGCGGTCTTATGTCTGCCACCCATCCGAATGGCGTATTGATTGGCGTCTTTGCGCTGTGGTTTATCTGGGAAGATGCGCAGCAAAATAAAGGACCCTGGCGGCAATATTGGCCCATTGTGTTGATTCCGCTGGGCTTGGTAGCGTATATGGTTTTTCTGTATTTTGAGATGGGAGATCCCCTGGCCTTCCTGCATTATCAGGTATATTGGGATCGTAAAGGCTGGCATTTACATGGATTCTGGTCGCAGTTGCTGTATGAAGTGCACACCTATCCTTACAGTGTCTGTGTTTATGTGCTGGGTCTGGCTTTGTCGGTGTTGTTATGGCGGCGGCAGTTGCGTAAAGAAGCGTTATTTATTCCGGTGTTTTTAAGTATGGCGATTGTGTCGGGCAGCTTGATGTCCTTGGCGCGGTTTACTGGCGGGGCTTTTAGTTTTTATCTGGGCTGGACCTTGCTGCTGCAAGATCGGCCAAGGTGGCAAGTGGGAATGGTGATGCTCGCATTGGCCTCTTCCATTCCCTTGATGTATTACTGGTTGCTGCAGATGGATCCTGCTTTTTAAAGACTTCCTCCACCCTGGCCCTCCTCCGCAAGGAAGGGGGGGGATTAAGTGAAGTTAGATTTCATTTAATATTGGCTTAAATATTCGGCCATATTAAAATACTGCGGTGCGGGTTGATAGAGATACTCCTCATCGCTGCTGTTATCCTGAAGATCCAGCTTTTCAACCGCTGCGGCTTTCAGGGCATGAAAACGCGATTTTCTGAGTGCAATCTGCAAGGCGCGGACGGCATAGTGAAACTCTTCATTGCCTTCTTCCTGATCGCTCATCGCGCTGAGAAAATCTACCACATCATCCGCAGTGATCTGCGTATCATCTAAGAGATCCGCCAGCATCGCATCGTTATGAAGTTCCCATTCCGCCGCATGATGCATGATCACTGCTTTTACTTTTGACAATGCATCGCCTGTTGCTACGGTGTAGGTCGTTTTATACTTATTCATTACTTCACTCATCACGGCTCTCCTTGTTTGCTATTTTTAAACTAAAGCATTTCTTGTTTTGTTGTATTAAACCATGCATTCTAAAACAATTACATTCTTTTATTGCTTGGATATATTTGCATGCAAATTGAGGGTGTGATTATTTTGAGTGAAAGTACTGGAGGAGCGCAGCGGGTTCGGCCTGCTGGATAAGTTTTTCTAAGTGATTGATTTCTTTTTGCATATCATGGAGTGCTGTTAAAATTTCATCTCGATTGCTGAGGCAGATATCGCGCCACATGCTGGGGGAAGAATCCGCCAGGCGCGTCATGGCCTTAAAGCTGGGAGGCAGAAGATGGGCATAGGGTGCATCTTTTTCCTGCCATTGGGCCTTGAGTGTATAGGCGAGTAAATTAGAAAGATGGCTATAACGGCCATAAAATGCATCATGTTCCTGCGGCGTCATGAGGGTGACTTCTGCGCCAATACTTTGCCACAATTGCTGTACTTTTTGAAGTATAGCCGGGTTTGTTTCTAAAAACGGTGTAATAATCACCGGTTTGGTGGCAAAAAGTCCTGCCTCCGCTTCAGCAAAACCTGATTTTGCTTTGCCGGCAATCGGATGCGTAAAAATAAATTGGGCGATTTTAGGACCTAGAATCGGTTTAAGCGAGGCAATCAGTTTTGACTTGGTACTGCCCACATCCATCAGAATCGTGTCTGCGTGCAGATAAGGCAGGCAGGCTGCAACCAAGCCTGGCGTGGCTTCCACCGGCGTGGCGAAAATCAGCAAGTCCACATTTGCCGCGGCAGATAATGGCGCGGAGTCTGGCAGATTCAGATCATGGTAGAGGATCGATTGGGCTAGATGTTGGGCGTGTAGATCCAGTCCCAGGGAGCCGCCAATCAAGCCGCGGCCGATGATCATGACTTGCAGGGGGGAAGCCACTAGCAAATACTCGCCATCAGGGGGTAAGAGCCCATCACCTTAACCTGCGCAAAGCGACGCAAATCTGTTAGTGCGGCCTGGAGATTCGCATCGTCTTCATGTCCGGCGACTTCGAGGTAAAAAATATAGTTCCAGGCTTCTTTTTTGGCGGGACGTAATACCGGCATGCTGATATTAATGCCATGGCGTTGAAAGGGTTCGAACAGGCGGAGTAAGGCGCCGGGTTCATTGGGAATATTTGTGATCAGGAGGGAAGTTTTATCCTGCCCGGTTTTCTGGATTTTGGTTTTTCCTAAAATCAGAAAACGCGTACTTTGAAGGACAATTTCCCCCACCAGGCGCAGCGAGGAGTGAATCAATGCTTCCAGGCTGGCGATGACAAAGCCTTGCTCGATATGCTCGATCGGTACCACTGCAAATTCAACCTGGTCAGTTTCCAAGGCTGCAAAGACAGCGGGAATGTTTTTCTCCATGATTGCCGTCACTTCCAGGCCGAAATTGTAGGTTAGGGCGGCATGGGACTCGCTCTCAAGCGGGCCGAGATACGCCACTTTTAGCGGCTGTTGCAAGGCGAGGGAGCTGGCCATAATTGCTTGAAAGATATGTTTGATATGGCTATCGCGCAGGGGGCCTTGGTTTTGCTTGATGAGTTCTGCAATCACGCTGAGTTCGCGCTCGGGGCGATAGTAATCTGCGGGTTCTGCACCTGACTTTTGTTTGGCCGCGCGTACTTCAAAGGCAATCTCCGCGCGTCGATTAAGCAGCATCAGAAGCTCGGTATCAATGCGATCAATTTCAGCACGAATCTCCGCAAGCTCGCGCATGCTTAAGCGCCCAGGCTATTCAAAATGGTTTCGGTCTCTGTCCAGCCGAGGCAGGCATCGGTAATACTCTGGCCATACGCAAGTGGCTGACCGGGTTTTAAATCCTGGCGCCCCGCATTGAGATGGCTTTCGATCATCACCCCGGCGATGGGCAGTTCCGGATGATCCTGCCGGGTCTGCTGCACGGATTGCATGACGTCTAGCTGACGTCGATAATCTTTCTGGCTATTGGCGTGACTCGCATCGATGATGATGCCTGTTTTGACCTGCCGCGCAGTCTGTGCCTGGGTAATCGCCTGGACTGAGGCAAGATCATAATTGGGCCCCGCCTTTCCGCCGCGCAGCACCACATGCGCATCCGGATTGCCCGCCGTCATCACAATCGCAGACAGGCCCTGGCTCGTCACCCCGAGAAAACTATGCGGATGATTGGCCGCCTTAACCGCATCCAGGGCAATATCAATATCTCCAGACGTCGCATTTTTAAAGCCAATCGGCATGGATAAACCCGAGGCCAATTCACGATGCACTTGACTCTCCGTCGTCCGCGCACCGATCGCGCCCCAGCTGACCAGGTCCGCCACATATTGAGGCGAAATCGTATCCAGAAATTCCACCGCAATCGGCAGCCCTTTTTCTGCAATCTCCAAAAGGAGCCGTCGGGCAATGCGCAGTCCTTGATTGATATTACAGCTATCATCCAGATTGGGATCATTGATCAGTCCCTTCCAGCCGACAGTGGTCCGTGGTTTTTCAAAATACACCCGCATCACGATAAATAGTTTGTCCTTCAGCTTTTGAGCGAGCAGCGCCAGCCGATCCGCATATTCCAGCGCCGCCTTAGGGTCATGAATCGAGCAGGGTCCCACAATCACCAGCAGGCGCTTATCCCGCCCGTGAATAATATCCGCCACCGTCTGCCGATCGCGCCGAATCTGCATTCCCAGTGCATCCGGCAGCGGTAGTTCCTCAATCAGCAAAGCCGGTGAGATCAGAGGTTTGATACTTTTAATGCGAAGATCTTGTGTTTTCATGTGGGGCTGTCATGCTAAATCAATAAGTACACATTTTACCCTGGGTGCCGCCTAAAGTCAAACCCCCCGTGTCGTCCTCGCGCACGCGGGGGCCTAGTCTACTCTTCTTCTCTATGCTTCACCAAAAAGCAAATTGTCATTTTGGTGAAGTAAAAATCCCTTGACAATTTACTTCACCAAAAAGCATAATGTCATTTTGGTGAAGTAATGGGTCGTGATGAGTGCTGCATTGATCGGGCGAGAAAAAGAGTTAAAAGAGCTGAAGCTGTTGCTGAATAAGCGCAGTGCCAGTCTGGTCGTGATTCGTGGACGTCGGCGTATTGGCAAAAGTAAATTGGCGACAGAGTTTGGGCGGGGGCATCGATTTCTCAGTTTTGCCGGTGTGCCGCCGACAGTCCATACTACTGCGCAAACTCAGCGTGATGAGTTTGCCGAGCAGTTGGCTCATAATCTACAGGCGCCTAAAATTGTTGCGGATAGTTGGGGGGATTTGTTTTTATCGTTAACACGTGAGACGCAGCAGGGTCGGGTGATTATTTTATTAGATGAAATCTCCTGGATGGGGGATCATGACCCTCTTTTTTTGGGAAAGCTCAAAAATGCCTGGGAAAAAATGAAGGAGAATCCCGCTTTGATTTTAATCTTATGCGGCTCTGTATCGACGTGGATCGAAGATAATATTTTAAGTCATACGGGGTTTATGGGGCGCCTGTCGTTGGACTTGATTTTGGGAGAGCTTCCTTTATCCGATTGTGATGCCATGTTGCGCGCCATGGGGAGTAAAGCCAGCCCCTATGAAAAATTTAAGCTTCTTGCAGTGACAGGCGGGGTGCCGCGTTATCTTGAGGAAATACAGCCGCAGTGGTCGGCGGATGATAATATTAAACGCTTATGTTTCAATAAAAGCGGCGTGTTATTTCGAGAGTTTGATGATATTTTTCATGATCTTTTTACCACAAAAAGCCAGTATTATAAAAAGATTGTTGAATGTTTAGTGGAGGGGAGTCTGCCATTTTCAGAAATCTGCACGCATTTAGGTGTGCAAAAAAGTGGTTTTTGGAATGCGTACTTAAATGAGCTGATTCAAGCAGGATTCCTGAAAAGAGATTTTAGTTGGAATCTTAAAACCGGCGTAGGTGCGAAGCTCAGTCATTTCAGGCTCAGTGACAATTATCTGCGTTTTTATTTAAAATACATCGCGCCGCATAAAGATAAAATTAGCAGCGGATTGTTTGACGAAAAAAATATGAGCAGTTTTCCCGGCTGGGATAGCATCATGGCCCTTCAATTTGAAAATCTCGTTCTCAATAATTGCGCGCTTATTTGGCAGGCTTTACATCTCAGCCCCAATGATATTATTGCCCATGGCCCTTATTTTCAACGTCAGACCAAAAGGCACGCCGGCTGTCAGATTGATTATCTGATTAAAACGCGCTACAACACTTTGATTGCCTGTGAAATAAAGTTTTCCAGAAATAAAGTGAAGCCTAGTATCATTGAGGATATGCAAAAAAAAGCACACGCCCTGAGCTTGCCCATGGGCTATTCATTCTGGCCCGTGCTGATTCACATCAACGGTGTGAGTGATGCAGTGATCGAGCAACAATATTTCACGCATATTATTCACTTTATGGATTTTCTGGAGTAAGGCTTGCATGAAAAAAGAGAATGAACAGAATCTGCCGGATGTGTTGTTTCTGATGGGGCCGACGGCGAGCGGGAAGACGGCGCTGGCTTTGGAGTGGGCACGGCGGCGGCCGCTGGAAATTATTAGCGTGGATTCGGCTTTGATTTATCGGGATATGGATATCGGCACGGCGAAGCCTACGCAGGCGGAGCGGGCGGAGGTGCCCCATCATTTGATTGATATTCTCGACCCGACGGCGCATTATTCGGTGGGGCAGTTTGTGACGGATGCGACGGCGTTGATTCGGGAGATTCAGGGGCGGGGGAAAATACCGGTGCTGGTCGGTGGGACGATGCTTTATTTTAAAGCGCTCCAGGAGGGCATTGCTGAATTGCCGACGGAAGATCCAGCCCTGCGTGCGGAGATTCTTCAGCGTGGTGAGCGCGAGGGCTGGGCGCAGTTGCATGCCGAATTGCTGTGCATCGATCCAGAGGCTGCCGCAAAAATTAATCCCCATGATACGCAACGAATCAGCCGCGCGCTGGAAGTGTTCTATCAAAGCGGTCAGCCGCTCAGCCTCTTGCAGCGCCAGAATCGCCGTGAGCCTGCGTTTAAAATTCGTGCCTGTGCCTTGATTCCCGATGATCGCAGCCTCCTGCATCAGCGCATCCAGATGCGCATTGAGAGCATGCTTGCAGCCGGCTTTATCGAAGAAGTCCGCGACCTGCGGCAGAAATACACGCTACATGGGGGCTTGTCCTCGATGCGCGCAGTCGGTTATCGGCAGGTCTGGGATTTTTTAGAGGGTAAAATATCCGCCGCCGCGCTGCCGGAGCAGATCCTTTTCGCCACCCGTCAATATGCCAAACGTCAGTTGACCTGGCTGCGCAAGTGGCCGGATTTGCAGGTATTGCGGATGGAGGCGGCGCAGGGAATTAATATGCCCTGATGGCGTAGGCCAGTAAGGGATCAAGCACGCGATATTGCCCCAGCTGAAAGAGTGGCAGTCGTGGATCTTCAAACGCAACTTTAAAAATGATGTCTCGCTCTAATAGTGTTTTCAAGCACAGTCGCACGCTGCCGCCGGATAAATTGATTTCGCTCAAGACGGCTTGTGATAGAGGTTCGGTGCTGGGGTGTTGTGCTAGAAATTTCAGCACTTTTTGCTGATTTAAAGTGAGGTATTCCACTTCTGCAATCAGGCGGCGATGTTCAGCATCACGACAGCTATCCCAGGCTGTGGAGAGTGCATCGGCATCAGGAAGGCGGGAGGATTTGCAGATTTCATTGCCGAGAAGATTCATGTAGAAGGGGTGTAGTTCTGTGAGTTGAATCCATGCGGCATAGGCGGCATCGCTCAGATTTCCCCCCCATTTTTCCTGGGCAACGCTTTGAATATAGTTGAAGTAATGTTCTGAGCTCATGCGCTCTAATTCGATTTTATCGCACAGCATGTAGAAAGGTTTTTTGCGATCATCAAAAATATCCAGCAGGAGATGGCGGGAGCTACCCGAAAAAATAAAGACAATCTGCGCATACTCTTGCGCAATGCTGCGGAGAGCGCCTTGAATCGTCTGCGCATGTTCTGCATTGATAATATCCTGAAATTCATCAATAAACAGGACGACCTGTTTTTTCTTTTGTGCTGCAATCAAGGCGAGTCCTTGTAGTGCCTCATAAATTTGCGCTGTGGCATCCAGCGTCTGCCGGTTATGATAACTGGCTGAAAATTCAATTCCAGCAACCGTCATCGCCAGTTTGAGGTGTGAAAAAGTTTTTTGTAAGACCTGCAGCGTTTTTTGCGTCATCGGCATGATTTGTGCCAGAGCATTGCCCACGCCAGTCAAGATTCTGGAAGCAATCGAGGCATCATCGTGAGCCATAAAAAAATCGATATATGCAGCAGGTGCGTGCATATCTGTCAGCACTTTATGTACTATACCACGCGCGGTCACAAATTGAGGGTTTTACTTAATACTTAGGTGTGATAACATTGCGCCTATGCCATGGGTATATGATCCGCACAGCGGTGGGACGAAGATTCCCCCTTCAGTTCAAGAGGATCTCTGCAAGCAAGCGGAGGCG
>CAMARA010000041.1 GCA_945860585.1 Francisella tularensis subsp. holarctica
TGCGGGCATCAAAACAAGGGAGATTGTCCGATCACGAATGCAGTGCAATACGGCAAAGGTGTTGAGGCCCTCGCGGTTTATTTGGGTCAGTACCAGTTATTGCCATATGCCCGCACCACGCAGCTGTTCAAAGATTTGTTTGGCCTCAGCTTAAGCGAAGGGACACTTGCCAATATCTACGCACGTTGCCACGGGCAATTGGAAGGCTTTGAGGCAAGCGTGAAGGCACAGCTGATTGATTCCAGGCTCGTTCACTTTGATGAATCAGGCATGCGGGTTAAAAAGATTTTGTACTGGCTGCACGTCGCATCAAATCAGTACTTGACGATGTATCACATTGATCCAAAGCGTGGAAATGAGGCGATGGATCGAATGGGGATACTGCCCCATTTTAAAGGCGTGGCCGTTCATGATCATTGGAAGAGCTACTTCCAATACAGCTGTCTGCACAGCTTATGCAATGCGCATCACTTGAGGGAATTCACCTACCATGCTGAGGAATATCAGCAAAGCTGGTGCACCGAGATGAAAGACTTGCTGATCCACATCAAAAAAACGGTAGAGGCTTATGCTGCGGCAGGTCAAACCAGCATTCCTGAGCAAGAGCGCCGAGGCTATTCTGAACTTTACGGCGATATTTTAAATAAAGGATTTATGGATGAGGTTCCAAAACCCCCAGAGGCCACAGGAAAACGAGGGCGTCAGAAGAAGCATTCCGCCCATAACTTCTGGGCTCGATTGATTGATTTCAAAAAAGAGGTCTTGGCATTTATGGGTGACTTCACAATCCCATTCACGAACAATCAGGGCGAACAAGACATTCGCATGAACAAGGTCAAGCAGAAAATCTCAGGCTGCTTCCGCAGCGATGAAGGCGCAAAATACTTTTGCCGGATTCGTGGGTTTGTTTCAACTGCGAACAAGCAGGGCTTGAATATCTTTGATGCACTCAGAGATGCCTGCAACGGCAACCCCTTTAATCCCGTCAGCGCTTAAACAATAAAATCACCCAACTAAATGGCTTGCCTAGCTTGGGCTATGCTGCTGCACTTATTTTTAGATAGGGGGCCTGAGTAGTTACTAAAAATAAATTGACTTTAAATATTGATCTATGCTATATTGTGTGCCAAGTATATAGATTTAATGGAGTGATTGATGGCAGGTGGTGGTAGTGCGGGTGGTGGTAGTGCGTGGGCTGCTTATTTAATGGCTGAAGATTTTGAGGTTGAAAATTTTGAGGTTGAAGATTTATTTGGCGGAGTTGATCTGGATCAGGGCGCTGAAAGCGAGTGGAGCGTTAATCCTGCTGAAGTTGAGAATGATCTGTTTAAAGGGCATGAAGGGCAGCTAATAGTTTTACAGGGGGCAGATTCTGAAGAGCTTGAGAGGTTTTTTCTGACAGGTGCTGTTGCTGGATTAGAGGGAGAGCGTCCCGCTTGGTTAATTGGTGATGCTGGTGCGAATGGCCGTGCAAGAGCATATGTATTAACTAAGTTTGCACAGATTAAATTTAAGGGTGTTGACCTGGATAAAATTACTCTGGAGTCAGATCCTGAAAGGAAGGCAGCGCTTGGAACAGGGTGTGCTGCATTGATTAATAAGAGAAAAGATTGGGCTGATTGGGTGCAGTGCCCTTCTTCGGAGATTTCTTCAGAAGAAAAACTCAACTTGATATTGCGTTCAAGAAATATGGAAGCGATCGATCAGATTGGTGCTGCTTTAGCGGCGAGTTTAGCCGAGGCGATGAGTGAGGCCGAAGCGGGTAACAGTGCGCGTCGAGATGAATTGGTGATGCTGGCCTTGCGCTCAGAAAGAAAAGGAGCGATCGATCAGATTGGTGCTGCTTTAGCGGCGAGTTTAGCGGAGGCGATGAGTGAGGCCGAAGCGGGTAACAGTGCGCGTCGAGATGAATTGGTGATGCTGGCCTTGCGCTCAAGAAATATGGAAGCGATCAATCAGATTGGCGCTGCTTTAGCGGCGAGTTTAGCGGAGGCAATGAAAGAGGCCGAAGAGGGTGACAGTGCGCGTCGAGATGAATTGGTGATGTTGGTCTTGCGTTCAACAAATAAGGAAGCGATCAATCAGATTCGTGCTGCTTTAGCGGCGAGTTTAGCGGAGGCGATGAGAAAGGCCGAAGAGGGTGACAGTGCGCGTCGAGATGAATTGGTGATGTTGGTCTTGCGTTCAAGAAATCCGGAAGAGATCAATCAGATTCGTGCTGCTTTAGCGGCGAGTTTAGCGGAGGCGATGAGAGAGGCCGAAGAGGGTGACAGTGCGCGTCGAGATAAATTGGTAATGCTGGCCTTGTGTTCAACAAGGAAGGAAGCGATCGATCAGATTGGGGCTGCTTTAGAGGCAATTCTAAAGAGTGTGACTACAAAGAAAGATTGTGCAAAGCTAGACAAATGGGTGGCATTGGCATTGCGTTCACAGAGAAAGGGGGCTGTCAGTAAGATTATTCAATATATCGGGGGGTATGTAGAACGTGCTGAGAAAGAGGCGTTAGATGAACGTTTGGATGTAGTCTTGTTTTCTGAAAAAACGGGAGCCATTGCTGAAATTATTGAGTATCTGGAGCCAGCCCTCAAGCGGGCTGATGGAGAAAAATTGGATAAGTTAATGACTCGGATATTAAGTTCGTCAATGAATGCAATCAAAGTGACTTTCCTAAAAAAAGAGGGTTCAGGGCTTAGCTATCTTGCTGCGTGGGCTGGGAATGATCCGTTGAAAATAGATAGGGTGATGTCGACCAGCCTCATTAGAGTGATGTAGCAATTATCAGATGAAGTTTTGGCTGCTTATTTTTTACAGAATGAAAAGTGGCTTTGTTTTGTATTAAAACGTTTGAAGTCTAGGTCTAAGAGAATTACCGATCATATGTGTTCTTTCGGTTGGGCTGGTCCACAGGCTGTTCCACTTCCAGTGGAGGAGTCTCAAGATTTTGGGGTGGTGCTCTCAACAAGAGGGAAAAACACTTTACAGCTTCTTATGAGGCCGGCTGGGCCAGAATCTAAAAGCAAGCTTGCTTTAGGAACGTTTACGCTGCCAGGATTATTTGATAGTAAGCTTGTTGATCTGAAAAGTTTGATAGGGGATCAAGCGCAGAAGCAGCAGCTGATAAAAGAAGTGATTAAGCCTATTCTTGAAGCTGATATGAGCCTGTTTGGGGATCTCGCTTCATGGCAGTTAGCACGTGCTTGGAAGGCGGATAAAAAAGGACTTGTAGGTCAGCTTAAAGATGCGGTGTTGGAGTTTTTTCAGAAGCCTCTTCTTGATGCTACTGTGCAAAAGCGGCCTGGAGATGGTCCTGCTCCTGCTTCTGCTCCTGCGAAAAAAAGACTCAAGTCTTTTGGTGATGGTAAAGAAGAAGGCGGCGCTGGTGGTGGCTCGCGCGCAGTTGTCGCGGCGTTTTATGGCGCAGGTGCCCCAGCCCCTGCCCCCACTGCCTCTGCCTTAACACCATCTGGGTGATGACAGGTAGCTTTTAGATAGACGTTTAAAATTGAACATCCCATATACTGCTCTGGGGCCTTGCATTATAAGTTCGATTATGGTCTGGTGTTACGGAACGTGCGATAACTGGCTCTACTTGCAGCTCCATTCCATTCCATTCCATTCCATTCCATTCCAGGCAATTTGACGGCTAAAGCGACTTTTTAAACAGACGCTGTCAGGCAACACCAAATCTCAGAGCTGTTGAGAAGCCAGATTATAACGACGTCCCGATTCATCAAGGTGTGGATGGCGTAAAGCGGCAGATGAGCCCCATGCGCCGAGTTCTCAACGAATCTGAGAAAATCAGCTTTGGCCTGACTCCAGTTAAAGCACAAGAAATTAAGGTAGAAAATAAACCAATATTTTGGGTACTTATGCGATAGAAAATCAGCGCTTTGATATCGCAGCACTACTGCTTATGAATGGCGCACAGGTATCTGCAGAGCAAACGCAGCATCTTGAGCGTCCCGAATTTGAATTATTCCTGACAGGACGTGAGGAAAGCCCATTAGCGCAGGCTTTAAAGGGGCACGACATAAAATTTTCTGAAGCACTCTATACAATATCCCTCAAACAAGGACGTAACAGTACCTGTCATTTTTTACAAGATCAAGTTCCTGCACTCAGCACCTCAGCCAATCTGTTGATACAAGCATCAAAACTCAATAATTCTGAAATCGTGCTCGCGCTTTTCGCTGCCCAAACAAGCGCTGCGGCTTCTCCAGAAATGGTCATCGCATTGAAAAAAACGCAGAAAACTGCCTTGACTACAGCAATCCATGCTCAGGCATGGCAAACAGCCATCGCACTTGTCGAGCAATTAGATCCCGAGCACCTCAATGAACCCCTCGCGGGGAACAACACCTTTCTCATACTTGCCTCAGGTCATGCAAACTTCAGTATTGCTTTCTTGACTGCTCTTTTTGAAAAAGCAGGGCCGAAGCTGCTTAATCATAGAGTAGACATGGGAGACGGAGTGTCCCAGACCGCCCTAAGCGTAGCAATACAAGCAGGAAATATTCCAGTCATAACATTTTTAATCGATCGTGGAGCAATCCTTGGGCCAATAGCAGCCAGAAAACTTTTAGCGTCCGAGCTGGCAAAAGAGGCGCCCCAGCAAAATCCAGAGTTTATTGGCCTCCTCCGCACTAAAATTCCAGAGCCTGGAGCAAGTACATTAACCCACAGTTAAGCCGAGGATAAATAAAAGCGCGGCAGATCGCTGGAGATGAAAAAAATCACATCGCCGTCTGACGATATTTGATAAGCTTCTTCTCGGCCATTCTCCGCTTCAGGGCAGAGAGATGATCGAAGAAAGTAATGCCATCCAAATGGTCGTATTCATGCAAGAGGCAACGCGCGGGATAGCCCTCGCGTTCACAGATAAATTCTTTGCCCTCGCGGTCCAGTGCTTTCACAACCACGCGCTGCGGGCGTTTGATACTCAGGCGAATACCGGGGAAAGACAGGCAGCCTTCTTCGGCTTCGGTCAACTCTTCACTTTGCAGAATAATTTCAGGATTGATAAAAAAGATCGGCTGCGGGTTTTCGGGGTTTTCATCCATGATAAAAATCCGCCGAGACACTGCGACTTGATTGGCGGCGAGGCCCATGCCCTCATCAGCGTACATGGTTTCCAGCATATCATCCAATAAGGTCTGCAGTGCTGAATCAAAGACTGTGACGGGCGCACATTTTTTCTTTAAAATAGGATCCGGATATTTTACGATTTTCAAAATTGTCATTCTGCGCTTTCCATCCGCCGTGTTTGGTAATATTATAATCCCAAGTTTTCAAAGTCACAAGGGATAGGCAAATGAATGTCAGTATTTTTGAGCTCTTTAAGATCGGCGTCGGCCCCTCAAGTTCACACACCGTGGGCCCCATGCGTGCCGGTCGCGCCTTTATTTTAGAGGCGGAAAAACAGGGCCATCTCGCCCAGGCCGCACGTTTGCAGATTGATCTCTACGGCTCGCTCGCCTTAACCGGCAAGGGTCACGGCACGGATTTGGCCGTTTTGCTTGGGGCGCAAGGCGAAGCACCTGATCTGATTGATCCAGATCGCATTCCCAGCATGATGGCCGCCATTCGTCGCCATCATCAGTTGGAACTGAATGGAACTCACCCCATTCCCTTTGATGAAAAACAGGACCTGCTCTTTCATTATCTGGATAGCCTGCCTTATCATCCCAACGGCATGCGCTTTAGTTTGTTTGATGCGAACAAAACCGTCCTGCTCAGCCAAACTTACTATTCGATTGGCGGCGGCTTTATTGTCAATGATCAAACGATCGGCCAGACGCAGAGTGACGACAAAGCACCGGTGCCTTATCCTTTTTCGACTGGGTGGGAACTCCTCAAACACTGCAAAGACACCGGCTTCTCCATCGCTAAAATCATGCTGGAGAACGAAAAAGCCTGGCATACCGAAGCGGAAGTGAAAGCCTGGGCGTTAAAAATCTGGTCCGTCATGAAGGGCTGTATCGATCGCGGCTGTGCGGAGTCTGGCATTCTGCCCGGCGGTTTGAAAGTGAAACGACGCGCCCATATTGTCAAAGAAAAGCTACTCGAACGCGAAGATGCCGGTCAGCCACGCGATGAGATGAACTGGATCAATTTATATGCCCTCGCCGTCAATGAAGAAAACGCAGCCGGTGGACGTGTGGTCACCGCGCCAACCAATGGCGCCGCGGGGATTATTCCCGCCGTCCTGCATTACTATCTCAGTTTTACACCGGATGCAAACGAAGCGGGCATTATTGATTTTCTCCTGACGGCCACGGCAATTGGCATTTTATTTAAAGAAGGTGCATCCATTTCCGCCGCTGAAATGGGTTGTCAGGGAGAGGTGGGTGTCGCTTGCTCCATGGCAGGCGCGGCTTTAACGGCTGTCTGGGGAGGCACTCCCTGGCAAGTTGAAAATGCGGCCGAAATGGGCATCGAGCACAATCTAGGCCTCACCTGTGATCCGGTCGGTGGCTTGGTGCAAATCCCCTGCATTGAACGCAATACCATGGGCTCAGTCCAGGCCGTCAACTGCGCCAAGCTCGCATTAATGGGAGACGGCACGCATATTGTCTCGCTCGATGATGCCATCAAAGCCATGAAGCAAACCGGCAATGATATGAAAGATCAGTACAAAGAAACGTCCAAAGGCGGTCTCGCGATCGCCGTCAACCAACCGGCCTGCTAAACATGAGCTATCTTAAATTAGAAATTCAAATTACCGAAGACCAATTCCCCCTGCTTGAACAAGCGTTAAGCCGTGCAGGCGCTTTATCCGTCAGCGCGATGGATGCCGAAGATCAGCCGATTTTAGAACCAGGCCCCGGCGAAACACCGCTCTGGCACAATTTAACCCTGAGCGCTCTTTTTCAAGCCAACAAAAATCGCAGCAAGATTCTCAATAAAATCAAACCGCTTTTAGCCGAGTCACAACACAATCAAGTCGTCTGGAGCGAGATCGCCGAAGAAGTCTGGGAGAAAGCCTGGATGCAATATTATCAGCCCATTCAATTTGGTGAGACGCTTTGGCTCGGCAGCACAGAACATGTCCCGCCGGAGGAAATACAAGCCCGCTTATTTCTGGAGCCTGGCCTCGCCTTCGGCACCGGCTCGCATCCCACCACTTATCTATGCCTGGAATGGCTCAGCCAGCAAAATCTACACGATCAAACCCTCATGGATTATGGATGTGGCTCAGGCATCCTCATGCTGGCTGCACTCAAACTGGGTGCAAAATCCGTCACCGGCGTGGATCTCGATCCGCAAGCCCTCACTGCCACCGCAGATAATGCGGAACGCAATCAGCTTCATGCCGGATTTGATCTTTATCTGCCCGAAAATTTCCATCAAAAATCCACCTTTCACATCGTCATCGCCAACATTCTCGCCAACCCCTTGATCGAACTGAGTTCTTTTTTGTGTTCTCTTTTAGCAAAAGACGGTAAGCTGGTTCTATCAGGCTTGCTCGTCGACCAGGCAGAATATGTAAAACAAGCCTATGCTTCACAGATCGTTTGGCAACACCAATATGAAAAAGAAGGATGGGTATGCTTAGTGGGGATGAAGTCCTCGGGCTCAAACGCCGCCTTTTAAAAACCCAGCCACGATTTCCCGCTCATCATAGTGGGTTTTGTGGCCGAGTTTATCCAGATAGGTCTCATGTCCTTTTCCAGCCAGCAAGACGATATCTGTAGGTTTGGCATGCTTGAGCGCATAACGAATTGCATCCGTACGCTGCGCTAAAAAATGCACTTTACGCGGATAGCAAAACCCGACACGAATCTCAGCAAAAATGTCTTCAATGGGCTCTAGGCGATTATTGTCTTCGGTCACAATCACATGATCTGCATAATACTCGGCGATCTTGGCCATTTGCGGACGCTTCCCTCGATCGCGATTGCCACCGCAGCCAAAGACCACCCATAAGGTTTTATGATATAACTGCAGCGATTGCAAGACTTTTTCCAAAGCATCCGGCGTATGCGCATAATCGATCACCACCAAGGGCAGATTGCTGGAGCGAATCGTCTCCATCCGCCCCAAGACAGGCCGAATAAAACTCGACAGGCGCGTGAGAGTTTCCATCTCGAAACCACAGGCCATCAAGCTTGTGATACTGGCAAGCAGATTGGCAATATTGAACTCCCCCAACAACTGCGTCTTCACCTGCGCATGCCCAAGATCGCAATAAAACCCAAAGCTTTGGCCTGACTCGGTATGCGTGATATCTTGCGCAAAATAATAGGGAGACACCTGCTGAACCTGACTATACAAAATACATTTTGTTTTCGGTCCGGCAGCTTTTAACATCTGCTGTGCATAGGGGTCATCTCCATCCAAAATCGCATATTTTAAATGCGGGCGCCCAAACAGCTTGGCCTTGGCTTCGGCATACTGCTGCATATCGCCATGATAATCTAAATGATCCTGGGTTAAATTAGTAAAAATAGCCGCGTAAAAATGCACACCATCAACACGATTTTGACTCAAAGCATGAGATGAGACTTCCATCGCCACATACTGCACTCCCTCCAAGACAAACTGATGCAATAAAGCATGCAAAGACACGACCTCCGGCGTAGTATGCGTACTCTCCTGCAGACGACCCCACACGCCATTGCCAACCGTCCCCACCACCGCAGCTTTAATCCCCATCAAGTGCAGATACTGCGCCAGATAATGCGTGGTTGAGGTCTTGCCATTCGTGCCTGTCACTCCAATCACTTTCAGATTTTTTGAAGGATGATCATAAAAATAATCTGCCAGTGCACCCACGCGATGGTACAAATCCGGCACTACCAAAATCGGCACCTGCGCCGTGGCTGTCATTTTATTGCCATACAGATCAAAGGCTTTATGATACAAATCATGGGGCCCTTCATCCCGGACAGTCGGCAAGCCCTCTACCAAAATCGCCACCGCACCCTGACGCAAAGCCTGCTCAATAAACGCATGCCCATCCGCTGCCGCCCCTTTCAAGGCACAAAACACCGATCCCGCCTTGACCTGCCGGCTATCGACGCATACATGTGAAACTTCAATATTCTGAAAATGCGGCACAACGGGAAGTTTCAAAAATGTCGCCAAGACTTGGAGTGTTTTCAATGCATCACCTTTTTTTGTTCTAGGATTATAGTATGTGATAAGCCGCCGGCCTGTCAATCAACTCTGTATTTTCCCTCCTTCCTCGCGGAGGAGGGCTAGGGTGGAGGGGTTCAATATCACCACACCAGATATTCCTTTTTAAGTAATTTCATGTCATGATGCATCTCATGAGGGATTGATCATACCGATTCTCTGTTTAAATCAGCTTTACTGCCTGCTCAAACAAGTCCTCGCTGCGCTGCGGAACTTGCATCAGCAAATCTGCTTCAAACAGAGAATCGGTATCAGATAGGGAGCGCACATGTTAATTGCCCTGATACCGGCTTACAACCCCCTCTCTAGCTTAACCGAATATATCGAGGAACTGCTCCGCTCCAAGCGCTTTCAGCAGGTCATCGTCGTCAATGATGGAAGTGATACGGAACATGCCCCGCTTTTTGAGCGCCTCCGCACCCAGGCACAGGTGATTTTGCTGGAACACGCTATCAATCAGGGCAAAGGCGCGGCCTTAAAAACCGGTCTCAATGAGATTGCCCTGCGCTTTCCAGAGGCCATCGGCGCCGTCACGATTGATGCCGATGGCCAACATAGTATTGCAGATGCAGTCAAGGTGGCGGAGGCCCTGTTCCAGCACCCGCAGCACCTCATCATCGGCGGACGACAATTTGATCAAAACACGCCTGCCCGCAGCGCTGTGGGTAATTTTTTCACCCGCCATTTTTTTAAGCTCATCACCGGCATCCGTATTTATGATACCCAATCCGGCTTGCGCGGCATTCCCATGGCGTTGATCCGCCCGCTCCTCAATCTTGAAAGCAATGGCTATGAATTTGAACTCGATATGCTGATGCAATCGCAGCGCCTGGGCTTTCATTTATTAGAAATTCCCATCACCACGATTTATCTAAACCACAATCAACTCTCCAGCTTCCGGCCGATTCGGGATTCCCTGCGCATTTACTTTGTGCTCTTCCGCTTTGCCATCATCGCCATCCTGAGTGCGCTCTTAGATTACGGCATTTTTATTCTGATCTATTATCTTTTTTTCCACAGTGTCTTCGCCGCCCTGGTCTGCAGCCGCATTTGCTCCATCAGCTTTAACTATCTCAATGTGCGCAAATTTGCCTTCAAAGCCCTGGGATTACAACACACGCGCACCCTACCCAAATATCTGCTGCTCGCCTGTTTTTCAGGCTTGATGGCCTATTGCCTGATTATCGGCTTGATGAGTTTTTTAAATTGGCAGGTGATTCCCGCCAAAATTACGGCCGAGATCATCATGTTTGTGCTCAACTTTTTTATCCAACGCGATTTAATTTTTAAAAAATAACCATTGTGTATCAGCCAAGGTTTTCACCGCACAATCATAAATTGCCTGATTACGTTCCACTTTAATGGCATAGTGTTTTTTACGCAAAATATGGATTTCAATTTTTAACATCCATAAGCGATAGATGGCGCGCCAGCGTTCCTGCTGAATCAAAATACGCCAGCACTTTTCCGGATAATTTTTAACATAAAATAAATACAAGCCACGCTGCTTTTTTGTCCAATATGCATATTCGGTAATCTGACGTTCACTCACCCCGCCAAGATGCTCCACTTCGACCGCCTCACAATAAGCGATTTCGTACCCTGCTTGACGGATGCGCAAACAGAGATCTGCCTCCTCGCCATATAAAAAATAATCCTCATCAAAGCCAGATACCGCCTCATATACCAATCGAGGAATCAGCATCAAAGCACCCAGAACCCAAGCAATCTCGCCAGGAAGCGTTTTAAACAAACCCCATCTTGCATATTTTTTTAGTCCCGGATAAACCCCGCGCGGCCCCACAATCCCGGCTTGATGATCCACAATTTTAGCGCCAATTACTCCGTATTCAGGATGTTGTTTTTGCACATCTAATAAACGGGACAAGGCAGTGGGATCAGTAAAATAAGTATCTGGATTCAGCAGCAAAATCATCTCGCCCACAGAAAGAGCAACACCCTGATTATTCGCGCGTCCAAAACCAGTATTTTCTTGATTCTGCAGCCACTTTACCCGCTGAGAAAAAGGCTGCAAACGCGCTGGCAAATCTGGATGATGCTCGTTATCCACAACGATGACTTCAAAGTCCTGCATCGTTTGCTGAAAGAGCGTTTCCAGACAATGCACTAGGGGATCCAAACTTTTATAATGCACCATAATAATCGACAAGCGCATCTTATATGTCTCCTGGCGTAAAAGAAAGCGCCGCCAAGACAATAAAACTCAATGCTACTGCATTCAGGACGAGACCACTATCCACCAAACCCATCACCATAAAAGCCCACCAAATTCCATTGGCATGATGTGTGTGCGGAAAAAGTCGATACAGGCAATAAAGATAAAGCGCCAACCCAATTAAACCTAATTCAAAAGCCACATAGGTATACGCATTGTGAGGATCATTAATCTGCACCTGACGCGGGTCCGGATTATACTTTTGATCATACACGGTTTTAAAACTGCCCAAACCCGTCCCCAACAACGGATGCAGCTTGATCTCCTGAAACGACTCTGCGGCAAAAGCCAGACGCAGGCCGAGCGAATTATTTACGCCGATTTCAGTGACATTGCTGACTTGAGAAAAGGCTTCGACATTCTGCACACCAAGATCTACGCGGGCTTTGAGCTGCGGCACGGCAAAATACAGGGCGATACAAAATATGGGCAGCGCGCAGGCGACGAGGGCAAACCATTTTTGATGACCATATTGCCAGGCGAGGACTAAAGCCAGCGCCAGGAACAAGAGATAGCCGCTGCGCTCGATATTGATGCCCCAGAGATAGATCGTCAAGATGACAAAAATCACAATATCATGCCAGGCAAAACGGCGCTCGAAGAAACGGGTGGCGAGAATCCACAGGGCGATGGCTACGACAAAAATGAGCTGCAATGGGTTGATTTCGAAGGTGGCATTCATGGAGATATGCGGCTGTAGATGCGGCGCGAAGATTTGGAAAAAATAGAGAGTGCTTAAGATGACGTTGATCAGCACGCCTAGAATCAGGGCTTGTTCAAGCCAATAATGAAGGGGGCAATTGGACTGGACCCCCGCGTTCGCGAGGATGACACCAGGGGAGGCGATGGAAGCACCAGGAGAGGTGATGCTGACACTGGAGGACCTAATCGCTACAGGAATCAGCAAAAACAAGAGCAACTTGGCATAGGCTTTGAAACCATCCAGCGCATGCCAGACAGGTGAGGCCTGACTATAACTCACGGTGATCAAGGCCCAGGCGAGAAACAGATAAATCGCTATATATTTTGGCTGTAGTAAATACGCCCGTTTAAAAAGGCGCTGCCGCAGAGTCGGGGCACACAGCACGACCAACACAAACAAGATCAGACATTGATTGGCCCCAAAGCGCCACAGCGTCATCAAAAACAGGGTCAGCGCCAGAAAGATTGTCGCCCAGGTTTCAGGACGTTTCAATGCTGCGTGCGGGCAGGCCATTTAAAACAGCTCCCGCGCTAATTGCAGACGACGCAATGCTTCTTGCCGGCCTAGCAAATCGAGAACTCCGGCCATTTGCGGACCGTGTAACTCCCCCGTCAAAGCCACGCGCAGGGGCATAAACAAGGCCTTGCCTTTGATGCCTAAGCGTTGAGAGATCGCCTCTGCCAGCAACTTAAAATCGCAGGATCCCGATTCCAAAGTCTGATACGCTAAATCAAAAAATGACAAGCCCGCTTGCACAATAATCTCATGATGTTCCGTCAGGCTAAAATCCTGCCCCAGCAATAAAGCAGCATAGCGCTGAGCCTCCTGTGGAAAGAGCACATTCTCGCGCACGGTTTTGACAAAGAGATCTCGCTGCGCTGCGGGCACCTGATCCTGCACATTCAGCCACGCCCATAAAGCGGCATCGTCCAGCTGATGCACGGCCACCCGCTGCCAATACAGCAATTGATCTGGATCAAAACGTGCTGCCGAATTCCCCAATGATTCTAAACGAAAATGCCGCGCCAGATCCGCATACGAGAGCAATTCATTCTGCGCATAATAATGCCCCAGACGGGCCATATAATTCACGACTGCTAAAGGCAGAAACCCAGCCTCCCGCATTTCCTTAATACTGAGGCTGCCATTTCGCTTGGACAACGGCGCGCCATCGGTACCATTGATCAGCGCCATATGGGCATAACCCGGCTCGCGCAGGCCCAGCGCTTTCAAAATCATCAACTGCCGCGGCGTATTCGTCAGATGATCCTCCCCGCGCATCACATGCGTCACATTCATCAAGGAATCATCAATCGCATTACAGAACATAAACGAAGAGCCGCCATCATTCCGCCGAATGATAAAGTCGCCGATATCTTCTGCTTTAAACGTTTGCAACCCTTTCACACCATCTTGAAATTGAATGATCTCTCCAGGCTGCATTTTAAACCGCAGGGTTGGCTGGATACCTTTTGCGTCTAAAGCCTGACGCGCTGGCGCATCCAGACGCTTACATTTTCCGGAATAACGCGGTGCCTGGCCCGAGGCTTTCTGTAGTTTACGCTCTAAATCCAATTCTTCTGCAGAACAATAGCAGGGATACGCCCGCCCTAAATCCAGCAGCCTTTGATAATAGTCTGCATAAATGTCATCGCGCTCGGATTGACGATAAGGCCCCTGCGCTCCGCCCACGCCTTCTCCTTCCTGCCATTCAATGCCCAGCCAGTGGAGATCCCGCACCAGCGCATCAATATGCTCCAGAGTCGAACGGGCTTTATCGGTATCTTCAATCCGCAGTAAAAACGTCCCCTGCTGCCCTACCCCGTATAAGGCACTAAACAAGGCAGTACGGGCATTGCCCAGATGAATCAGACCAGTAGGACTCGGCGCAAAACGGGTTTTCATTTTCTTCACTTCATTCATAAAAAATCATGCGCATAGCCTAGCATAAATAGACTTTTTAAGCCAATACAGCTAGTATAGGCTTTTGACAAAAAGTGACTGACGGAGTATGGGACAAAGTTTTAAACTCAAAGGCAGCTTATTTACCCTGAGCGTCTTGCAATTACTAACCGCTGATCTGGCTGCATTTGATACGGATCTCAAAGCCAAAATTCAACTCGCGCCCAAATTTTTTAATTGCACGCCGATGGTGATCGATGTGCAGGCGCTCAAAGTCGAGCGCCTTAATTTCAAGCAGCTGAAAGAAGTCCTGCAGCAAAATCATGTCATCGCCGTCGGCATCAAAGGCGCACCTACGCTCTGGTTGGATGAAATTCGTGAAGCCAATCTTGCCGTGATGAATGATCATGTCAAAGCAGATAAAAAACCGGGCGGCAATGCCTCCACCGCCGGCGGTAGCACCATTATCTCCGAGCCCATTCGCTCTGGTCAGCGCATCTATGCAGAAGGTGGAGATTTAATCGTGATCGGCACCGTCAGCTCCGGCGCAGAAATTCTCGCTGACGGTAATATTCATGTCTATGGCAGTCTACGCGGACGCGCACTAGCCGGCGTCAACGGCAACAAAGATGCCCGTATTTTTTGCCAGCAACTCGCAGCAGAATTGGTCTCCATCGCCGGGCATTTTCAACTCTTCGAGCATATCGCCGAACTCACGCATCGCCTAACGGAAATTTATCTCAAAGACGACGAGTTAATTATCGCCCCGCTTTAAGAAAAAAACGCAAAACAGTATCCTGCTCCTAAGCATATTTATTACGGGGCACTTTCATCACATTCAGTGGATTCAAACGAATGCCCCCTTTGGCGAGATAAATCAACACATCATCCACAAAAGCCTGGCAGATCGTGAGATTCTGAATTTCAGACATCCCCGCTTTCACCTGCGCTTCCGCCTTAGCCTGCAGCGCCGCTTTAATCTCCGCCTGCAGCGCATCATACTTCACCTGCAAACTAAATTGCCGACGCGTCGCCGACCCCGCCTCTTCAAACTGTGAAGCCATATCCTTCAAACGCTCCACAAATAATTTGACTTCTTTCAAATGCTGATCTCCCGAAGTCAACGCATCTGCAAACTCATCCTGAAATGTCGATAAGTCCTTTTTCTTCTGACTGGCAGTTGTTTTCTGACTCAGCTCACTCGTTTTTTTACGATTCGCCAGCGGATCATTTTTATCTAGCATATATTTCTCCTCTCTATCATCGGCGTAGTATAGCGCAAAAAATCGTGAACACCAATTCTGAGACAATGCAACTGTGACGCTCTTACTGTGACGCTCTTACTGTGACGCTCTTGCTTGACCAACCCTTTAAAATAAATTATAGTTTGCAATCTAAAGTAACTTGAGAGTCCCGAGTTCAAACATCCAGCTTATTTGTGCGCCTAAGCTGCAAGCCTGATCCCCTCAGCCCTGCCGAAATCGATTTTATCGAAGAGGAATTTCTTGAAGTTTGCAGGGCAATTTGAATCTGCGAGAAACTCTGGAAGGCAGCTTCTAAGCGCCATAGAGACGGTTT
>CAMARA010000042.1 GCA_945860585.1 Francisella tularensis subsp. holarctica
GGATATTCCAAAGTAATCGCCCGGCTCACCCCACTACGATTTTGATCCGGCGCAATCACTGACACCTTGGCAATCTGCTGCAAAGCCTCTGCCAAAGCCGTAATCCCCGGTGCAAAAATTCCATCATCATTCGTAATTAAAATATGCACATCAATCCTTTACCCTTAAAAACAAGCCTATATTTTATCTAGCTTCGCTTTTTTTAGCAAGTCGCACTTTACTCGCACGCCCTTTTTCAGGTATGATAGCGGCAGATTCTCTATGATAAGGACAGCCCCATGACGACGGACATCAAAGCCCCCCAATTCCCAGAATCCATTAGCGAAGGCACGATTGCCAGCTGGCACAAAAAAGTCGGTGATGCGGTGACAGAAGGCGAAACTTTACTTGAAATTGAGACGGATAAAGTATTGATGGAAGTCCCCGCTATCTCCAATGGCGTGATTACGGCGATCACCAAAAATGCTGGGGACACGGTGAAGAGTACAGAAACCGTTGGTCAACTTCAAGCCGGCGCAGCCCCTGTAGCCGCCAAAGCTGCTGAAACAGCGGCGCCCACGCCAGCAAAAGCGGCGCCTGCTGCTGTAGCGGAAAGCAGTGCCGGCCCGGCTGCACGCCGCGTGATGCAGGCCAATGACATCGATCCTAAAAACGTTGAAGGCTCTGGCAAGCATGGCCGCATCACCACGCAGGATGTATCTAAAGTTTTAGGTAGTGCCGGCGCCCGCACGGAAAAACGCGTGCCCATGACCCGTCTGCGTCAAACGATTGCCAAACGTTTACTCGATGTGCAACAAAATACCGCCATGCTGACCACGTTCAACGAAGTCAATATGAAACCGATCATGGACTTGCGCGCGAAATATAAAGATCAATTTGAAAAAACCCACGGCGTCAAACTCGGCTTTATGTCTTTCTTTATCAAAGCTGCGACCGAAGCTTTAAAACGCTTCCCCTCTGTGAATGCGTCGATCGATGGCAATGATTTAGTCTATCATGGCTTTTATGATATCGGCGTTGCCGTATCTACCGAACGCGGCTTAGTCGTACCGATTTTACGCAATACGGAGAATATGAGCCTGGCGGATATCGAATCCGGCATTGCTGAATATGCAGCCAAAGCGCGCAACAATAAAATCGAACTTGCGGATATGCAAGGCGGCACCTTTACCATCACCAATGGCGGCGTCTTTGGCTCGATGTTATCGACCCCCATTATCAATGCACCGCAAAGTGCGATTTTGGGCATGCACAATATTGTCGAACGCCCGATCGCCCTGAATGGTGAAGTCGTGATCCGCCCCATCATGTATCTCGCTCTGTCTTATGATCACCGCATTATTGATGGCCGGGAATCAGTGAGCTTCTTGAAAACGATCAAAGAATTGCTTGAGGATCCAGCACGGATCTTGCTTGCGGTTTAATTGATGTCAAATAAAGCGATCGTCATCTCCGCACCCTCCGGAGCCGGGAAAACCACTTTGATTCGGGCCCTGCTCCTGGATCACCCCGAGCTCGAGCACGTCGTCACGCACACGACCCGCGCTATGCGCCCGGGAGAAATCGACGGCAAGGATTATCACTTTATCGACGCCCCGACTTTTGAAAAACAGATTCAGCAAAACTATTTCATCGAATGGGCGCGTGTACATGGCGAATATTATGGCACCTCGAATGCAGCCATTCAAAAAATACTCAATGCCGGTAAACACCCGATTCTCAACATCGACTGGCAAGGCGCCAAACGCGCCCGCGAACTCTACGGCAAAGATCTAATCAGTATTTTTGTCCTCCCCCCCTCTCTGCAAGAGTTAGAGTGCCGCCTCACAGCCCGCGGTGACAGCCCAGACACCATTCAAAAACGCCTCGCCATCGCCGAAACCGAAATCAGCCATGCGCGTGATTTTGATCATATAATTACCAATGATGACTTTGACCGCACGCTGATGGAACTGAAGTCTATATGTTGCATTTAAATTTAAAATACGATATAATGTCATACTTATATTTTTAAAATTTAATACAATATAGGACAATTGAATGAAACTATACACATTGATTTTAACAAGCAGTTTTCTCACTCTCACTTTAAATGGCTGCAGCACCATTGCCAAAGAACAAAATGAGAACTTAACCAAAACATTGCCTGATGGCAGCATTCTTCACTACAATACCAATGTGACTCCGACTGCAGATTGGGGCTGCACTGCGGTAGGAACGCAATCATATAACTGGGATCTCATTCAGACCAAAGCGCAATTTACTTTTTCAGGCCCCTACGGCCTTCTGGTCGACAATGCCGTGGACTACCTCACACAAAACAATTTAAAAGCGAATTATGTCAACATCATCATTCCCGAATCACATACCTTGAGTTTTTCTGATTCAACTGACTCCACGTCATCCTATAATATGAACCCAGATAGCCAAGCGGTCATTACCCTCTATAACTGCAAGCTAATCAATCCAGATCTGAAAGCGGGCGCCACTGAAGGAACAGATATAGGCATTGGCGTGGGCGCAGGCGCGAGCACAATCAACAACGCCCCGATGCCATAACAGGAACCTGCAAGTTCGCAAAACTACACATGTCAACCCAATCCCAAAGGAGTGCTTACACAATGAAATTAGTCAAAGAGCTTTTAAAGCATTTAAGAACTATGCAAATAACTGTGGATGAGATCGCCACTTGTGAGCCACAAAATACTACCTGGTTTACAGAGTCGAGCATTCCTGATGATTTGAAAAAGGTTCACACAGCTTGCGCTCAAATAGGTTCTTGTCTCACCGGCACTTACCATGAACCTCAGTTTACATATTTTACAGAGCAGACAGGACATCTTTTTTTAATACCCGATTTTACAAAGAAGCCACAGCCTATTTATAGGATACAAGAAAGACTTAAATCCTTCATATTCGATACATCCATCTTGCAGGAAAATCTTGATAAAGACCAAACTTTCTCTTTTTTAGAAGCCTCTGTTCCTGAAGCTTCAAAAACACTCGAAGATTACACTGCAGCTATGGAATCAGAAACGGATGACTTATTCCTTTTGATAATTCGAAATGGTGGCTCTTATATTCACCAAGATTGTTATGCAGCAAGAGCCCCTGGAGATTTACGACCTTTCAGCACTGAAAACTTAGGCATATGCCACGTTTTGTTTGTGCAATCAAAACAGGGATACTCTTTTTTCGCTCATATCAGCGCACGTGGCTCATTCACGCATTCTGAGAAGCTAAAAAGTACAGCTGACCTCTTCATTCAGCAACGTGAAGCATCAGATGATCCATGCCAAGCAATCATCTTTTATTCTGAAAATTCGCACGTCCACACAAGATCGGACCTGCCAGCAGGTTGGACTCAAGTGAAGATCCAATGCCAACAAGACGGTCTCTCACGACTTGGCCTTGACCTGGCAATTGACAGCACCTCTGTAGTTTGGAGGTATAGTCGTACCGGTATTGTTTATGATACTCCTCTCTCTGAATTAATGAAGCCCAGTGCTAGCCGCCTAATTACATTGAGGGGAACGCCCACTTTTCGCAAGCATTCTGATAAATCACTCCCACCAGCCCCTGCTGGTGCTGGAGCTGGCGGAAGCGCTGGACCGATGACTGCTTTAGCTTTCGCTGTGCCTGATACAGCAGCAGACAGCGCTCTAAGCCCTTCCCCCGCAGACTAACGCATCACACCGCGATGGCTGGCGCGCACGAAATCGCAGAAATGCTGAGCGCGAGGGCAGACAGGCACGATCTCTGTTTGAATCTGCGCTAAGGCATCGGCTTGCGATAAGGCTGAGCGATAGTATATTTTGTAGAGTTTTTTTAAGGCCATGATTTCCTCAGCGGAAAAGCCATGGCGTTGCAGACCGCGGGCATTGAGGCCACAGACGCGAGGATGCTCGCCGCCTCCTGCTACAAGCATAAAGGGTGGCGCATCTAACACAATCAGGCAGGCATGGGATAAAAAAGAATAAGCACCGATGCGTACGAACTGATGGCCACCGGAGTAGCCGCCGACAATGACATGATTTTCAACATCAATATGACCCGAGAGGCCGGCGTAGTTTACCAGGGTGATGTGATCTCCCAGTTTGCAATCATGTGCGACGTGGGCATAGACCATCAGATAATTGTGATTGCCAATTTCAGTCAGACTGCGGCCTTTGACGGTACCACGATGCACGGTCACATGTTCGCGAAAAACATTGTCATGACCGATCACCAGGCGCGTCGGCTCGCCGCGATAGCCCAGATCCTGCGGCTCATCGCCAAGAACGGCATATTGTAATACGCGATTTCGATCACCCAATACCGTCGGGCCTAGAATCGTCGCATAGGGACGGATTTCGCAATCTGCGCCGATGATGACATTTTCACCGATATAGGCATGGCGGCCAATCGTTGTACCTCGGCCAATCTGAGCACTGGGATGCACAAAGGCAGTCGGATCAATCATCGAATAATGCCTCGTTCAGACCCCGCCAAAAAGTCTGCAAAGAGGGCAACAGCAGGACATTCCTGCGCCATTTCCCGCAAATGCACAACGGCTTCTTCGGCACGCAAGCCCTGACGATAAATCACTTTATAGGCGCGACGCAGCCACTGGATATCCTCTGCTGAAAATCCACGCCGTTTTAATCCCTCTACATTCAAACCACACACTGTCGGACTTGCGCCCCCAGTCACCATCACATACGGCGGCACATCTTTTAAAATCGTGCTGGCAGTGGAAATAAAGGCATGGGAACCAATTTTACAAAACTGATGCACCCCGCACATGCCACTTAAAATCACATGATCATCCAAATGCACATGCCCGGCGATGGCCACGCTATTGGCCAAAATATTATGACTGCCAATCATACAATCATGCGCAATATGGGAGTTGGCCATGAATAAATTATCACTGCCGATTTTCGTCAGACCCTGATCTTGAATCGTCCCACGATGCAGGGTCACGCCCTCGCGAATCACATTGCGATCACCCATTTCTAAACGAGTCTGCTCTTCGCGATATTTCAAGTCCTGCGGCGCATCCCCTGTCGATGAAAAGGGATAAAAGCGATTTTCCTTGCCGATGGTGGTGCGGCCGCAAATCACCACATGCGCGCCCAATACCGTGCCGGCATCGATCTCCACCTGCGCTCCCACGATCGAGTAGGGTCCGATACAGACCGAAGGGTGAATTTTCGCCCCTTCCTCAATAATGGCAGTCGGGTGAATCACTCATTCGCCCCCTTTGTACGCAATCATCAGCTCTGCACTACAGACCACGGTATCACACACAGTGGCCACGGCGGAAGCTTTGATAATGCCGCCCTTCTGACGGGTAATTCTGACATTCATGACCAATTGATCTCCGGGCGTAACCGGCTGCTTAAAGCGCACTTTATCAATCCCCGCAAAATAAAAAATCTCGCGCCCATTACGGGTCATGCCTTTGGATTCCATGGTTTTAAACACGAGAATTCCCATGGTTTGCGCCATCGACTCCAAAATCAATACGCCTGGCATCACCGGATTCCCGGGGAAATGTCCGGCAAAAAAGAGTTCATTAATCGTCACATTTTTGATCGCGGTAATGCATTCATTCACGGTATAATCCAACACCCGATCAATCAATACAAAGGGATAACGATGCGGCAAATAGCTTAGAATCTCGTTAATCTCCACTTTATTCATCTTTACTCCTCAACTTGACGGCTAACTCTTTCACTTTCAAAATGAGTTTATCTAGGCGATTAATCCGCGCCAGCGTTTTACTCCACTCTGAAATCGGCTTAGCGGGCAGTGAGGCGGAATACATCCCCGCTTCTTCAATGTGGTTGGAAACACCAGACATTGCGGTCACAATCACGCGATCAGCGAGATGAATATGCCCATTAATGCCAACTTTACCGGCTAGCAAACAATGACGGCCGATCTTACTGCTCCCAGCAATGCCAACCTGCGCCGCCATGGCAGTGCCTTCACCGACAATCACATTATGCGCAATCTGCACTTGATTATCAATTTTGACCCCGCGACCAATGATAGTATTTTCAATGGCACCGCGATCAATCGTCGTATTGGCACCGATCTCCACATCATCATGTAACTCGACCGTTCCTAATTGGGGGATCTTGAGCCAAAATCCATTTTCATTGGCCAACCCAAAACCATCACTGCCGATCACCGCCCCACTGTGAATCAAGCAACGCGCACCAATCTGTACACGATGATAGATCACCACGCGCGGCTTTAACTCAGAGCCGGCACCAATCGAAGCCAGGGTACCGATGACGGAACCTGCACCAATCACTACGCCTTCGCCCAAGACCACGCCCTCATCAATGACCACATACGGCCCAATCGAAATAGCCTGAGGGATCTGCACCGAAGCATGAATCTGCGCCGTAGGATGCACACCGGGAATCGCTTTTGGCGTATGATCAAAAAGATGCGCCACCTTGGCAAAGCCCACATGCGGCTGTTTCATCACCAGCACATTCCCACGGGCATGCACGGCATCTTCCTCAGTTAAAATTACCGCTGCAGCCTCTGTATCCGCCAGAAAAGAACGGTACTTTGCATTGGTAAGAAAGCTGATCTTATCTCGGCTGGCATGTTCCAGCGTCGCCAAACCATTGACAGAGAGGTCCTCTCCTTGGAGACGACACTCTGCGCCAATTTTAGCGGCAATCTCTGTTAATGTATACGGCATGATGTCCCTGCTTAATTAGACGCACCTGCTTTTGACATCAACGCAACCACTTGACTGGTGACATCATATGCTGATTTATAGTAAGGCACGGTCTGATCGGTCATGATCATATCGTAATTCCCTTGTTTTGCAACCTGACCAATCGCGCTGACTAAGGCTGATTGGAAGGCGGCCGCCGCGGCTTGCTGCTTGCTATTTTCCATGCCTTTCAAATTATTCACATCTTGCTGGAATTGTTGCTGTTGTGCGGACAAAGTCTGCTCTTGAGCGGTACGATCTTTTGCAGTCATTGTAGGCGCATTGCGATTAAAGCTCGCCATGGCGGTACTCAGATTGCTTTGCTCTGTTTTTAATTTATCAATTTGCGGAGCCAACTGATCCTTAATCGTTTGGACGGTCGCCTGACCCTGTGGCGCCTGCACAAACACATTTTGCATGTTTACAACACCGACGCTCAAATTGGCCATTGCCGCCACACTTACACTTAATAAACCGGCTGCAACCGCTGTTTTAACTAATTTCATACTCTTCTCCCTTTTGCTGTTTTACCAAAACGTTCCTAACGTAAAATCAAAGAACTTCGTATCATCGCCCGGCTGACTATTCAAGGCCTGAGCGATATCAATGCCGACGGCGCCCAATGGTGACACCCATTCTAAGCCCACCCCGACAGTATACCTGATATTTGAAAAATTAGGATAATTCGGATTCGAGCCCACATTCCAGACCGAACCAACATTATACGTATCATACACATTACCGCCATCCATAAAGGTAATTAATTTCAAATTTGGATTATCGGTCATAAATGGCACGGGATACAGCAATTCAATCGTCGAATCGACCATTAAGTTTCCGCCTAAAGCCTGGCCTTCTTCGGTATCTCCAGACGTACAATCCGAGCCATTCACACATTCCAAAGTATCCTGAGGGCCCATCGAACCAGCAGAATAACCGCGCACACTGCCCCAACCGCCACCATAGAAATTACGGAAGAAAGGCAGTTCATCTTGATTGCCATACCCATTCCCATACGAAACACCGCCAGACAAAGCCAGGGTAAAATATTGATTCAAAGCATGATACCACTGCAAACTGCCAACCAAGGTATAGTAAGTCAAAGTACTACCGGGCACTGCCAGATTTGCACCAATACTGCCGGTCTCCCCTTGCGTCGGGAAATACGCACTATTCGTGGAATCACGGGATAAACCCACATTCACCGAATAGGTGTTATACGCTGAACCATACTCATTGGTAAAATTATTAACCGTCAGCGATTGCCATCCATCTCCAGGCTGCTGCACGGTCGTATGATCAAAGCCGCCGCCAAAATTAAAGAAATTCCAGGTGCTAATTGGCACCGAATAGCCTAAAGTTGCGCCATAAGAATTAGTTGAGAAATCCGTCAAGCCCTCATCGCCCGCATTCACATGGGTATAGTACAAACTTTCTGTCTGCGAGATCCCGGAGTCCGTAAAGAAAGGCTCGGTATAACTCATATTCACACTTTGATAGGGTTTCGAAACCTGCGCATTAATCCCAAAAATATTCCCCGTGCCGAAGACATTATTGACATTAAACCCACCCTGCACGATCGCACCATACAAACCGGAATAACCAATTGCCGCACTCACTGTATTCGCACTTTGTTCCTGCAGGGCATAATTAACATTCACCTGATCAGAGGTATTGGGCACCGGCTTGATGCTTTCATTCACTTGCTTCATATACGGCAGACGCTGCAAGGCCACGGTTGAATTATCGATATTGGTCTTGGAGTAAGTACTGCCTTCTACAAACTTCATTCTTTGGCGCAGGGTCTTATCATTGGTCACGGTATTGCCGCTAAATTCCACCTGATTGATATACACTTTTTGGCCGGGTGTCACATAAAAGGTGATAAACACTACACGCTTTTTCTGATCAATCGTCGGCACTGGATTCACATTTACAAAAGCATAACCCTGATTCCCTAACGCAGTGATAATTGCTTGCTGACTCGCCGTAATCTGCGCTTTGGAATAGGTATCCCCCGCATTGATCTTCACCAGTTTTTCAAGCGTCGCTTCCGGCAGAATCAAATTACCTTTCAAAGCAAAACCAGAGAAATCATATTTCGGCCCTTCGGCGACACTGATCGTCACAAATGCCTTGGTATGCGTACTATCCAAAGAGGCTTCTGCCGCCGTAACATGGAAATCCACATAACCGTTATTTTCATAAAAATTAGCGAGATCCTGCAAAGACTGGCCCAATTTTTGCTGGCTATACACATCACTTTTCGTGAAAAATGCAATCAATCCCGGCGTACTGATTTCCAACTGTTTAATTAATTTTTTACTGGTAAAGTCATGATTTCCAATAAATAAAATACTTTGGATCTCCGTATCCAGGCCTTCAGACACATTGATCGTCACATCCACACGATTATTCGTCGTCGGCTGCACATCTACCGTCACCTGTACCGCAAATTTACCCTGACTATTATATTCCTGCACCAGTGACTGTTGAATCTGATTAATCAAAGTCTGATTAAACATGTTCCCCACTTGCAGGCCCACATTATTCAGCACCGTCGTCAAATCAGCTGTTTTGATCAACGCATTCCCTTTGATATCAATTTTAGCAATCGTCGGCAGTTCTTCTACCTGAATAATCAAATTCCCATTTTGATTGATCAGCTGAATATTTTTAAAATATCCCGTTTTATATAAATCCGTAATCGCCTGATTGGACAGCGCCGCCGTCAAATCATCCCCGACTTTCACAGGCTGATCAGCCGCAACCGTTGCCTCAGGAATACGCGACAGCCCTTCAAACTGAATACTCTGCACAATAAAAGCATGAGAAAAAAGCGGAGTCAGCGCCAATGCCAGCACAAGTGTTTTTTTACGCAAAATCATCGAAACAACTAACCCTAAAATTGAAAACAAAGCATTTTAGCTTAAATGGAGTCAAAAAGCGAAAGGTGCATTCGCTTTACATGACAAACGGATCTTAATTGATGTGAGCCATCCTGGACTTCCCACATAGACACCACAAAATACAGTTTTGAACACGACAGTCTGACTGCGCCATTAAGACATTAAAATAAATTATTTAATTAAAAAAATATACTTTTTATAAAAAACAATGTATAATTAGCATAAAATTACTTATTGCTTTCCAAGGAGGCTTAACAATGCAGGCTAGCCCAGCAGCGTTAGATCTACGTGCCGATGGGTCACGGACATCTCTAGTGCAGAGAATTGAGAGATTTGCTGCAGAAACCCCAGAAAAAGTGGCAATGGTCACAGATACCGTGCGCATAAGCTATGAAGAGCTTAATCGCTTAGCTAATCAGCGTGCTCATTTTTTAAGATCGCAAGGCTTAACCAAACAAACAATTGGCATCATTGGGGACTCGAAACTGGATGCCATTATTTCTCAGCTAGCCATTTTGAAAGTAAACGGAACGTTCGTAGTCTTGGATGCTAAAGACCCACCTCAGAGAATAGCATTTATTATGGAAAATGCAGCACTCAAAGCAGTTTTAAAATCTGGAAACATATTACCCCCCATTCCTAGCGTTGGCGATTCTCCCATTTTTGACCTGGAAGAAAGAAACTCTGAAATATCTACGCAATCTTCAGATAATCTGCATCTTGAGCCTGCAGAAGCTAGCCCTGCCTACCTACTGTACACATCTGGCTCTACTGCAAATATGCCAAAAGGCGTCATCCAAACTCAAGAAAATATTGTGTATCAAATCGAACACTATACTCGAGATTTTAAAATTACCGCAGATGACCGATTATTTCAACTCGCTACTCTAGCCCATGATCAGTCGATTGTAGATATTTATGGGGCCTTCTTAAATGGCGCCACTTTAGTAGTGCATCAAGGCCCACTGGATATCACCAAAATTTTATCTGAAATAACGACACAACGCGTCAGCATTTTTAGCTCTATTCCTTCAATGTTTGACATTATTTTCAGACAAGCCAAGCCTGAGCATGACCTTTCTCAGCTGCGAATTATCACGATAGGGGGTGAAGAAACCACCCTTGATCATGCACGATGCTTTCGATCGCTGAGTTTAGCACGAGATAGCCAGCTTATTAATGGCTATGGAGCAACAGAATGCTCCTGGGTTTCTTTTTATGCGATCGATCAAACAACTGATTTAGAGCATCACGCATCATTCCCACTAGGAAAAATAGCCGCAGGCCTGGATTTTCACATCCAAACGGTGGATAGTGAAGGAGCACCTTATGAAATTCCTGGCTCTGGAGAATTATGGATCAGCGGTGAAGGCGTATCTCCGGGTTATTGGAGAAATCCAGCTGCCACTGCAGAAAGCTTTGTTACAGCTGAAAGCAAAACCTGGTATAAAACGGGCGATATAGTTTCAACACACGCAGACGGAGTGCTTCACTTTTTAGGCCGAGAAAAATGGCATGAAAAAATCAGTGGCAAGCGGATTAATTTAAAAGAAATTGAAGATGGAATCTCTCGAGCCCTCAGCGATCTCGACGTGACCAATTGTATTGTCGTAGCTGCGGGGGAAGGGATTAACAAAAAACTGCTTTGTTGCTTAACCTTTAGCCATGAAATCTCTGAGATGGAGCGGGCTGCAGCATTCAAAATCATTCGTGATCTTGAACTTCCTGAGCACATGAAACCTGCCAATATCCAAATCCTTGATGAAACGACATTACCACGATTGGCAAATGGCAAAATCAATCGCCATGAATTAAAACGAATTTCTGAAACAGCTACAACGCCGGCAAGGGAATTAGAACAGACACCGCCCTCCGCTTCCCGATCAGAGCACCCTTTGCAAAAAGTGAAAGACTTGTGGTACCGTACTCTAGGCCATGGGGTTTTTGATGATGCGGACACTGCTTGCCGTGATGCCGTGCCATTTAAGGATTTAGGCGGCGAATCGCTTCAAGCAGCAGCGTTTATTGCCGACTATATAACTCTATGCATAAACACTTTGAATATTATTCCTCCACCCCTAAGTATATGTGAGCTTAAATCATCTATATGTTTAAACGACATTATCTCAAGATTAAGTGAAGCTTACAGCATTAAAAGCAAGGAGAAAAAAGTAACGACACTTACCCAAGAAGAAAAAATAGATATTTTAAAGGCTCATAAGTTAATATGTGCATGTTTTACACTTAAAGACACTGATGACTTCCCGATTAGCGGAGTATTCGTTTTAAAAAATTATATGTCTCTCTCTTTAAGCTTTATGGATATGAAAATATTGGCTGATTTTTACAATAAGAAATATGAAATCTGCATTACTCCGTGTACATCATATGAGGTGGTTATAGAATGCATAAAACAAGCACTCGAATCAAAAGCAGAAAAAATAGGGCTCACTATTCCAGCAATGAACGATAAAGAGGCGCATCCAATACCATGCATTTTATTTAAACAAGATGACAATAATTATAAGTTTATCTTATCTGACTCAGTAGGAATGTATCACGCAATACCGTCATTTTGGCAGACCTTTGTAAATTTTAAAAAAACGCTCGAAGGCAAAATTACTTTGGAGATCGCACTTGATCGTCAAGCACGACTACGCGATACACAGTCCTGCAATATTGATGCGATGTGTTACTTAAAAAATGTTTTACGCCTAGACGTAAAAACCAAGTTTGTTACAGAATTTTTTTATACCATGGAAGATGGTGAAGATGGTAATGAAATATATGCTGTTAAAGAAAACCCAATTGACACACTGAAAGGATCTCAAGATTTGAACACCGAAGCATTAAAAAACAAAGATGCTTTGCTTTTTGGAAATAAAAAAACGATAACGACTCATCTGAATAAACACATAAAGGACGTTGAAGCTATTGACACTATGGATAAAATCGAAAAATCTGTAACATGTAATACCTATCTCTACACTAAAGCATCTAAATTTATTCAAATCCTTGCAAGTGCAGAACCGCGACCATAATATCACTCATACCAAATTTAATAAACAGGCACCTCACCCAGAGGCCGGGTTTTAAAACGCCGATGCACCCACAGATACTGCTCAGGGTATTGACGCACATGGGCCTCAATCAGCGCATTGACACGGGCTGTATCGGCAGTATCATCGCCACTGGGGAAGTTATCTAAAATCGGGAAGGTGATCACCCGATAGCCGCCCCCATGAGGCAAACGATGCATAAAAATCGGCATCACATTCGCACGACCTAACTTTGCTAAAACAGAAGTCCCAACTATGGTGGCCGCCTGCGCGTGAAAAAAGGGCACAAACACACTACGAACCCGGCCAAAATCTTGATCCGGTGCATACCAGAGAATCGCTTTTTTACGCAAGACCTTGACCATACCCAGCACATTCTCATGCGCAACCATATATTTCACCAGACGCTTGCGGGAATTATACACTAAATCATTAAACAGGGAGCTGCGGCTTTTTTTATACACCAAACCGCCATTAGGAATACGCTGGGCAAATTGACGGCAAAAAACCTCTAAACAATCAAAATGCGCGCTGAGACCAATCACTCCTTTATCCATGGCTTCTGCGGCACGATAATTTTCCTCGCCATCCCAGTAAAAAGGAATTTTATTAAAGCGCTTATCACTCATCAGCCAGGCCATCAATCCTTCCATGCCTGCCATTCCCAGACTTTTAAACGAATTGATGCGCAGGGTTTTGCGCTCTGCTGCGGTTTTTTCAGGAAAACACAATTTTAAATTCACATCTGCAATATGGCGACGCTCTCGCAACAAGCACATCGTGATCAGGCCTAGAAATGAACCCAGTTTCAGCTGCACTTTATACGGCAATAAAACCAATGCTCGACCACAGAGCACCGCCAGATGGAAGCCTATTTTTTTTAACATGCTTTAAGTCCGTGGCAAAGTCACGCCTTTTTGTCCTTGATACTTGCCTCCCCGATCTTTATAGGAGGTGATGCAGGGCTCATCGGACTCTAAAAACAGCATCTGCGCGACGCCCTCAAAGGCATAAATTTTAGCGGGCAGCGGCGTGGTATTCGAGAACTCAAGCGTCACATGCCCTTCCCACTCAGGCTCCAACGGCGTGACATTCACAATAATTCCGCAGCGGGCATAAGTAGACTTACCTAAACAAATCGTCAACACATTGCGCGGAATCCGAAAATACTCCACGGTCCGCGCCAGGGCAAAAGAATTGGGCGGAATAATACAGACATCCCCGGTAAAATCTACAAAATTTTTCGCATCAAAGGCTTTGGGATCGACAATCGTCGAATTAATATTCGTAAAAATCTTAAATTCATTGGCACAACGCACATCGTAACCATAGCTTGAAGTGCCATACGAAATGATCTTGTTGCCGTCCCGCGTACGCACCTGCCCTGCGTCAAAAGGTTCAATCATGCCTGTACGGGCTTTTTCAATAATCCAGCGATCTGCTTTAATGGTCATGGGGTTGCCTCTTTTTATCCTATTTATATATTCTGCTATGATACACGGGAATAATGGGAATCTCTAGTAATGATACCGACACTGCACAATCCAAAGCTCATCACTCTGCACTTTGTAAAGAAGTCGATGCTCGCGATTAATGCGGCGAGACCAATACCCTTTCCAATTATGCTTGAGCGGCTCCGGGTCACCTATGCCATCAAAGGGCGCTCGCTGCGTTGCTTTAATGAGTTCATTAATACGCCTGAGTATCTTTTTGTCATTTTCTTGCCAGAAAAGATAATCTTCCCATGCATTTTCTGACCAAATTAACTTCATTGTTCAATCAGCGCGTGCGCCACACCCTGTCCGTTCTCAAGCTGTTCAATGGCCTGATTCACTCGCGCAATGTTTCGCACACTCGACATGAGATACGCCGTTTCTTCATATGACTTGAAGTCGTCCAAAGACATCACCACTGCTGGCTTGCCAGATTGTCTGGTGATGAGAATGGGATGATGGTTTTCATTCACCCTATCCAACGCTGTGGACAAATTACTTCTAAAATTAGAATAATTCATGCTTTCCATTATTCACCCTCTCAAACCATCATTGTACCTATTATCGTACAAATCTATTCTTTTTGCAAGTTATTACCCTAGAAACGGCAGTTGCTCCGTCTCGTGTCATCCTCGCGAACGCGGGGATCCAGTCAAAACGCGCTTTAGCGCTCACAATTGGATTAATAAAATGCAGTCACCTTTTTGATGAAAGGTGTTTTATGAATCTCACCGCCCAGGAAAACA
>CAMARA010000043.1 GCA_945860585.1 Francisella tularensis subsp. holarctica
TCAGGCAAAGCTCTCACGCCTGATGTTTGTTCTGACTTTGGCTTTTTGCATTGCTCTCAAACAGGGTGATTTTATTTGTCAGGAATCCCCGCTTGTCCTCAAAAAGCATGGCTACTTTGCTAAAAGCTTATTCCTCAAAGGGTTGGAGTCTATTGCACGCATGGTGATTAATCTCCATGAGCACTGGATTGATCTTAAATCAGCCTTGCGCAAAATATTTAGTCCGCCTAAAAATCCTCTGGATCCCTTAATCTATCTCAAACTCAGCCGTGGTGTCCTGTAGTGAGATTTATTTTACGCGGCTTTCAGAAACGGTGAATCGTTACCGTTTGCGTAAAGAAGCTTTGGGTGCATGTGCTATGGCATATGGCTATGAGTGTCATGATGTTAAAGCGGATGGAAATTGCTTTTTTTACGCGGCCTCGGATCAAATACAGGCACTGGGTTGTTCTGCTGAGGATGCTGAGCCCGATTTATTAAGAATCTTGGTGGCCGTCACAATCGATACTTATCAAGATTACTATCATGATTTTTTGATAGATCATGAAGGAGCTGAAGAGATTGCAGCCCCCCATGTTTGGGCGGGGCAAATTGCAATTAACGCTTTTGCAAGAACACAGAATCTTATTGTTGTGATTATTCCTCACGATGGTGGAATGCCCCAGGTTTTTAAACCTGCAGGTGCAACACATGTGGTTGTTTTGGGCAACGAAGTCAATTTTCATTTTCAGTCTTTGCGTAGGCCAGAAGGTCTTGCAGCTGGATTGGCAAGCGCGCAATTACAAGATTTAATTGATGCGGCTGAAAATCTCCCTAATCTTGATGCGCCTGCGGTTGAGCTGTCGCCTTATTGATAGCTGTATTAGAGTCTCTGAAATGTTACCCCGATTGTTACCCCGGATGAGTTTTTATAAATTTTAATTTCAAAGAATGGCTTAGAATCTGGTGCTGGCACCAGGAGTCGAACCCGGGACCTACTGATTACAAATCAGTTGCTCTACCAACTGAGCTATGCCAGCACATAACACACGTTTGATCATATCGTATGAGGTGGTCATTATAACAAGTGCTCCTGGTTTTTTGCAAGTTCTATTTTTTAGGAGATGACGCGCAGGGATATTTCTGCTATGATTGCTTTTTAAATTTTTATTGGAATGTGCATGAGTCAATTAGCGCAAAGGTTGGAGTCCCGGCATGTCAATATGATTGCTTTGGGTGGGGCGATTGGGACGGGGATTTTTCTGACCAGTGGTTATGCGATTGCGATCGGGGGGCCTGGCAGTGCGCTGTTGGCGTACGTCATTATGGCGATTATTGTTTATTTCCTGATGACGAGTTTGGGGGAGATGAGTACCTATCAGCCTACGGCGGGGACTTTTTGTGAATACTCGAATCAATATGTGGGGTGCTCTTTTGGCTTTGCTATGGGATATAACTATTGGTTGAACTGGGCGATTACGATTGCGACGGAAGTGTCGGCTGCGGCGATTATTATGGGGTATTGGTTTCCGGCGGTGCATGCGACGATTTTTTCAGTGCTCTTTTTTGCTTTGATTTTTCTCTTCAATATTTTTTCGGTGAAAGTGTATGGCGAGATGGAGTATTGGCTCTCCTTAATGAAAGTGACGGTGATTCTGCTGTTTATTATTTTGGGGGTGTATACGGTCTTGCATCAACCTCATTTTGGGGTGTCACATTGGCAGATTGGAGATGCGCCTTTTCATAAGGGTTGGATGGGATTTATTATGGTTTTCCTGTTTGCTGGCTTTTCTTTCCAAGGGACGGAGCTGGTAGGGGTGGCCTCGGGTGAGACGAAAAATCCAGAGGTGAATTTGCCGAAATCGATTAAACGGGTTTTCTGGCGTCTGGCTTTGTTTTATATTGTGTCGATTGGAATTATCAGTCTGCTGATTCCCTATACCGATCCGCGTTTGATGAGTCAAACAGTGAGTACCAGTCCGTATACTTTGATTTTTGGTCAATATCTATCGCATTATGCGGGTGGGTTTATTAATCTGATTATTCTGATTGCGGTCTTGTCCGCGGGCAATGCGAGTATGTATTCCTCGACCCGTATTTTATGGTATCTCGGTAAAACAAAACAGGCGCCTTCCTGTTTTATGCGAGTGACGTCTTATGGTTTGCCTTTGTTTGCCCTGATTGTGACGGCGTTGGTGGGCTCCTTGGTGTTCATTTCGTCCTATATTGGGAATGGCGTGCTGTTTTCTTATCTGGTGCAGATTTCCTCATTGTCTGGATTTTTGGCCTGGTTTGGTATTGCGTTGAGCCACTATCAATTTCGGCGTAAATTTCTGCCGGCTTTGGGGGGGGTGCAGATTCTTAAATATCGGGCGAAGTTTTATCCCTATGCGCAGATCATCTCGATGCTGGTGATCGCAGTCATTGTGGGTGCGCAGGGCGTGACGATGATCGGGCAAAGCGCGCATTTTCTGGATTATATTGCAATTTACTCTTCAGCGATTGTGTTTGTTTTTCTGTATCTCGGGCATCGGTTTTTTGCAAAAAAAGTTAAGCCGGCTCTTTGAGATCAAATTTTTCACGCAGAAAATACAGCAGGCTGGCTAAAATCATGCCGATGATAATACCGGTGAGGGACTCTAAAAAACGGGACAGGCAATTGGCCCAGGGGCTGACATATCCACCCACCTGACTAACTGCAAACATGATAGCAACCGTAATGCAGCACAGGCGATAGATGGGCTGTTTTAAGGTCGCACACAGCATGACGGATATGAGCATGCACAGGAAAAAAGAACTGTAATGGTAGCCTAAAATCGTAAAGCCGATGAAACTGATCAAGACGCCGATAAAGGTGCCCAGTAAACGGATTTTTGCATTTTTGAGCATTTCGGTATAGCAGACGTGTTCAATATTCACCGCAGAAATCATCGCCCAGAGACCCCCAATGAGGGGGCTGCCGGCGTGAAGATATTGCGCGATCCATGCGCCTAAGAGAAAGCTGGTCAAAGCGCCAAAGCTGGCTTCTAATGCAGTGAGTAATTTAAAGCGGCGGATTATTTTTTTAAACATGGATGCGTTCCTCTTTTGTGTAGGCCTGATTTTAAGTATACTCATTTATTATGAAAAATAAAATCGAACAGCTTCGGCAACAATTACAAATATACAATGATGCCTACCATCGTTTGGATCAGCCGCTGGTGGCCGATGCGGTGTATGATGCTTTGTATCAGGAGTTATTAAGCCTGGAGGCGCAACATCCTGAGCTTAAGCTATCTGACTCCGTAACACGGAAGGTGGGCGCCAAGAGCCTGGAGACTTTTTCGGAGATCCGGCATGCAGAGCCGCTGATGTCTCTGAATAACGGTTTTAGTGAAGAGGATGTGGCAAGGTTTATCAAGCGCATTCAAGATGAGCGCCCTGAACAGGCCTTGGCTCTTTGCTGCGAGCCTAAAATTGATGGCTTGGCCGTATCGCTCACTTATGAGCAGGGGCAATTGACATTGGCTGCTACCCGTGGTGATGGTGAATTTGGTGAAAACATCACAGCCAATGTGCTGACGATTAAAGATATTCCCACGCAACTCCAGACGCTTTTGCCGCCAGAAAAAATCGAGATTCGCGGCGAAGTGTATATGACCAAAAGCGCTTTTGCAGCTTTGAATCAATCCAGCGATAAGCAATTTGCTAATCCACGCAATGCAGCAGCCGGGAGTTTGCGACAATTGGATGCAAAGGTGACCGCGGTGCGGGAGCTGCATTTTTTTGCTTATGGCATGGGCTTTGTCTCAGGATGGCAGCGGCCCAACTCGCAGCGTGCATTGTTAGCTTGTTTGGAGGAATGGGGCTTTTGTTTAACGGGTTTGCAAACGGTGGCGCACTCTCTGACGGAGTGCCTGGCTTTTTATCATAAAATTGGCGAAATGCGTGAGCGCCTGCCTTTTGAAATTGATGGCGTGGTGTATAAAGTCAATGATTTTGGCTTGCAGCAGGAATTAGGCTATGTCGCGCGTGCACCCCGTTTTGCGCTGGCGCATAAATTTGCAGCGATGCAGGTGGAAACAACGCTCTTGGATGTGGAGTTTCAAGTAGGGCGCACGGGTGTGATTACGCCGGTGGCGATTTTGTTGCCGGCTTTGGTGGGAGGCGTTACGGTTTCGCATGCAACGCTGCATAATCAAGATGAGATTAGCCGTAAAAATTTATATATTGGGGATCAGGTTATCATTCAGCGGGCAGGAGACGTCATCCCGGAAGTGGTCCACGCTCTGCCGGAAAAGCGGCCCGTAAATGCGCGGCCGATTCTTTTTCCCACCCATTGTCCTGAATGTCAGGCGGTGTTGGAGGAGGTGCCGGGTCAAGTGGCGATTCGTTGTCCGCGCGGTGCCCTCTGTGGCGCGCAGCACCTAGCGCGCTTGCAGCATTTTGTGGCTAAAGGCGCGATGAATATTGATGGGCTCGGTCCGCGTCAAATTGAGCAAATGGTGGAGCAGGGGCTGGTGGTCACGGCCGTTGATTTTTACCGCTTAAATCGAGAGAGCCTCTTGCAATTAGAGCGCATGGGTGAAAAGTCTGTTGATAATTTATTGGCTTCGATTAAAAAAAGTAAAGATACGACCTTGGGACGCCTTTTATTTGCCTTGGGCATTCCGGAGGTGGGCGAAGTAACGGCCCATTCGCTTGCCGATTCGTTTATGTCCATAGAGGCCTTGTTTGCTGCAACGGAAGAGGACTTTTTGGCTGTCTCGGAGATCGGCCCGGTTATCGCAAAAAATTTAGTGAGTTATTTTGCAGAGCCTACTGATCAACAGTTGCTGCGCGAGCTGATCGCTATCGGCATTCATTGGCCCGAAAAACAGGGGGACTTACCCTTGAAAGGACAGACGTTTGTGGTGACGGGAACGCTGCATACTTTGGGGCGTCATGAGGTCAAAGCCAAACTCGTCGCCTTAGGAGCCAAGGTCAGTGATAGTGTGTCTAAACAAACCACGGCGGTGATTGTCGGCGAAAATCCTGGCTCTAAATATGAGAAGGCGCAAATGCTCGGCCTGCGAATTATCACCGAAAATGACTTGATATTTTTATTTTAGTGTGGCATAGTGGCTGCAAACATTTTTATTTGTTGATTTTATGCCAGAGCAAAACTTAACCGGGCAAGTGCGCCCTTTTTATGATTTTATTTCTTCCCCTGGGTTTCGTGTGGGGGTTGCGATGGTTAGCCTTCTGGTGATGACTGGGGCAATCGTTTTTTCTGTGCGCACAAATGCCCAGATCAATTCAATTGGAGGGGGAAAGCCTGAGTGTTTTGAGAAGGTTAGAAATTGGCGAGGGTTTTTAGAGCGGGATTGTAACAAAGTAGAATGTCCTCGCATCTGTGATTTATATTCTACGCTCACGACGCAGTGGTTTATTGCTGTATTGGGCGCATTGCTCTGCGCTGTTGTTGCATTAATTGCGGGGGCCGCATTTTTTACTAAAAACAACAGCAGAGAGAGGATCGCTGGTGCTTCTGTCTAGCTCATGGAGAGTAACGCTTTTTTCGCCTTGTTCGCATTGCTTGTGTTGGGATAATTTTTTATCACTGCTTGAAATAACTGTTTGGCATGAGCATTATCGCCGTAGGCGGATAAAATTGTACCGAGTTGCAACATTGCATCCGGGCGCTTTGGCGCATTGACGGTTGCAGCGGTGACTTTATATTGCTTGGCTGCATCTTTAGGCATGCCCTGGGCTAGGTATAAGTCTCCCAGCCAGTAGTGGGCTGTGGAGGCTTGGGTGCTTTGGGGGTATTGTTTTAAAAAATTGTTAAAGGCGGTGCTCGCTTGTGTATATTTTTTTTGGGTTAATAAAGTATAAGCTTGATTGAATGCGGTTTGTTCTGCGCTGGGTGCAGCGGCTGTGGTCGTTGAATTGGTGGTGCTGGCAGAAGCTGCTGCGGTGGTGCCTGCTGCGCTGGCAGCTGGAGTGGCACTTGTGGACGCAGGGATGCTTGCTGCGGGTGCTTGTTGTTTTTGTAAAAGTTGAACTTGATGGGTTAGATCTTCCATCTGGCCACGCAGGGAGTCCACCTGGGCGGCTAAGCTCTGTAATTGGTTATTGTAAGTCGACAAATATTGGACTTGGTTTTCCAGGCGCGCGATGCGCTGATCTGGGGTCAAGCTGGATAAAAGTGCTTGAGAATTGACAACCTGGGCAACAGGTGTGCCGGTATTATTGAGGGTTGCAATCGGTGCATCAGCAAAAGCTAAGCCTCCGAAGAGGCTTAAGCTGATGAACCAACCCAAACAAGTTGGAGTGCGTAGCATTAGTTAGATGCTCCAGCGCCTTGACAGGTTTGGTTATAATTGATTTCGGTACGGCGATCGAGCGCGTACGCTTTTTGCCAGTTTCCGCCCATTTGTGCTGGGGTTGCTGCTGGGCGCAATTCGCCATAGCTGACCATACACATTTGTGAAGCAGGAACACCTTGTTGCATGAAGTAGCCATACACTGCTTTAGCACGTTTCATGCCTAAGTGGAAGTTGTATTCTTCGCTGCCACGTGGATCTGCATTCCCTGCCAACATGATATTGACTTGTGGGTTTTTCAGAAGCACTGCTGCATTTTGTTGTAAAACTGCAATGGAAGCAGGGGTCAGATTGTATTGATCAAAGCCGAAATACACTTTGTTAGGCAAGGATGCCAAGGTTTGCTGAAGCATTTGCGCTGCAGTCAACTGAGGCGCTGCAACAGGAGTTGCGCTCGCTGCGGTGGTCGTGGTGGTGGTTGGAGTAGGCTTGGGCTTGCTCGCACAACCGATCAGTGAAGCTGCGGCTAGCGCAACGAGACTGATTTTTATTGCATTTTTCATTAGGATCTCCCTTTCTTTGTTTAGTTAATTTAAAAGCGGTGACCAAGCTGGCGACTGGACTGTCCCGTCTGTAGCCGGTAACTTTATCTGTACTGTACCATCTAAAGTCGTTTCTGCCAAGATGCCATGCGCTGAATCATAATTCGCATAGACAATCATATCTCCATTCGGTGCAACGGAAGGAGATTTGTCAAGCTGACCCGACGTGATTATATTAATCGAATTCGAGGCAAGATTCAAGCTTGCAAGTTGAATCGGGCCTCCAGCGCTCTGCTGGGTCATTATAATAAGGTTTTTCCCATCGGGCGTATACACTGGATCATAATTATTAACGCCCGTATAGGATAGGCGGGTGGTCGTTTTGCTGGCAAGGTCCAAAGAATAGATTTGAGGGCTGCCACCGCGATCTGAATTAAATACTAAGGTTTTGCCATCAGGCGACCAATTCGGCGAGGTGTTGCTGCCAAAGTCGGTATAGCGCAATAATTGATGGGTTTTTAAATTCATGATGTACAGATCAGAGGCATCGGTCGTGTCAGACCCTGATAAAGACATCGCCATCGAATTGCCGTCCGGTGAAAAAGCAGGCGCGCTGTTGGTGCCGGGGAAATTGGCGACAATTTTACGCTGGCCGGTCGTGAGTGAAATCGTGAAAATAGCCTGGCGATTGTTGATATAGCTCACATACGCCAATTGATTGCCATCGGGTGACCAATTGGGCGATGCAATCGGATCCGCTTTTTGTTTCAAAAGCACATGCGGATTAAAGCCATCATAATCTGATACCACCAACTCCCAGGTACCTTCTGTCGTCGTGGCGTTAAAAACTTCTACATAGGCGAGGCGGGTTCTGAAATAGCCGGGCTTGCCGGTAATCGTTTGATAAATGACATCACTGATTTGATGGCCGAGGAGGCGCAGTTCGGCACGGGGGACATTGGTAAATTGCTGGCCGATCAAGGGTTGATTGTTCAATAAGCTGAGGAGAGAAAAAGTAACGGTATAGGTGTTGGGAACGGTGCCAGGAGTCACATTGCCCACGACTGCATATTCAATTCCAGTATTCGCATTATTCCATTGCTGCCAATTAAAATCTGCGACATTGGTGGGGCGAGCAGGCATCTGGCTCAAGGCCAGATTAGCAAAGCGTCCGGAGTTCGTTAAATCCTGAGCGACGATACCCGAGACGCCATTGGGAACCGCCCACATATTTTGAACATCATTGCCAAACGGCACCACCGCAATCGGGTAGGGTTTGTTGACCCCTTGAATAATATTGATGGTGAGGTCCGCCCATACAAAATGTGCAAACAGGATCAAAATTGCCAAAAAGCCCAATCGTTTTTTCATCTTCATCATTATGTTTGGTGTATTGCAGATTTATTTTCGCATACCCCTCAGCGGATGTCTAGATGGGTGTTTGTCCTGGCTAGGGAGCTTCCCCTCCACCCTGGCCCTCCTCCGCGAGGAAGGAGGGAAAAAACACATGCTGTGCTTGAAGCAAAAGCGTGTTGATGCTAGAATAACCGGCTGGATAGAGACGTCATTTTTTAAGAAAATAGTAAGGGTTTTAATTTATGCAACGAACACATTATTGCGGTGACATCACCGCGGCAGAGATTGGTCAGGAGGTTTTGATTTGTGGCTGGGTGCATCGCCGGCGCGATCATGGCGGGGTGATTTTCCTTGATGTGCGGGATCGGGAAGGTTTGCTCCAGGTGGTATTTCAGCCTGAATTGGCGGATGTTTTTCAGATCGCGGAAAGTATTCGTAATGAATTTGTGATTCGGGTTGCAGGGAAGGTGCGTTTGCGTCCGGATAATCAGGCTAATCCCAATTTAAAAACCGGGCAGATTGAAGTGGTCGGCCAGCGTTTGGAGATTCTTAATCACGCGGCGACGCCTCCGTTTATGCTGGATGAACATTACAATGTGTCTGAAGAAGTGCGTCTGAAGTATCGCTTTTTAGATCTGCGCCGGCCGGAAATGCAGGAGCGCATGATCCGGCGCAGCAAAATGGCGCGGGCGGTGCGGGCGTATTTAGATGATCATGGCTTTTTAGATATTGAAACGCCAATGCTGACCCTGCCGACACCAGGCGGTGCGCGGGATTATCTAGTGCCGAGCCGTGTGCATAAGGGCCAGTGTTTTGCTTTGCCGCAGTCACCACAGTTGTTTAAGCAATTGCTGATGGTGTCTGGCTTTGATCGTTATTATCAGATTGTGCGTTGTTTTCGAGATGAAGATTTGCGTGCGGATCGTCAACCTGAATTTACCCAGATTGATATCGAGGCCTCGTTTATCGATCAGGAGTGGATGATCAATTTGAATGAAGGCTTGCTGAAGCATTTGTTTAAAACCCAACTCGATCTTGAATTTGCTGATTTCCCGCGGATGACCTACGCCAAGGCCATGCGTTTGTATGGTTCAGATAAACCGGATTTACGGATCCCGCTGCAGTTTGTTGACTTGAAAGATCTGATGCAGGAGGTGGAATTCCAAGCCTTTGGCGAGCCGGCGCGCGCGCGTGATGGCCGTGTGGTGGCCTTGAAGTTGCCACAAGGGGCGACGCAATTGAGTCGTAAAATGCTGGATGATTATGGTACATTTGTCGGCGAACATGGGGCGAAAGGCCTTGCGTATATCAAAGTGAATGACCTTGATGCGGGCGCTGCAGGCTTGCAATCTCCGATCTTAAAGTTTTTGCCGCCTGAAAAAGTGACGCAGATTTTGGAGCGAGTGCAGGCGCAAAGTGGCGATATCATTTTCTTTGGTGCGGGGCATCAAGATACGGTCAATGCATCGATGGGCGCACTGCGGATAAAGCTGGGCCATGATCTTAAGCTCTTTACGTACGAGTGGGCGCCGTTATGGGTGACGGATTTTCCTTTATTTGAAAAAGGGGAGCAGGGCGTCTGGATGGCGCGGCATCATCCGTTTACCGCACCGAATATTCAAGATATCGCTGAGTTGCAGGACCCGGAATCCGTGAATGCCTATGCCTATGATCTTGTCTTAAATGGCTATGAGGTGGGCGGCGGGTCGATTCGGATTCATGATGCGAAAATGCAGCAGGCTGTCTTCGATTTGCTGGGGATTCATCAGGAAGAAGCTCAGCGTAAATTCGGATTTTTGCTGAATGCACTGCAATATGGCGCACCTCCGCATGGGGGCCTGGCTTTTGGATTGGATCGCCTCGTCATGTTATTTACCGGGACGACCAATATTCGGGATGTCATTGCTTTTCCAAAAACACAGAGCGCCGCGTGTATGATGACCAATGCGCCTGCTGAGGTCGAAATGAAGCAGCTCTTGGAAGTGGGGCTGCGTAAAATTTAGGAGCAAGCGGTGAAGATCAAATACAGAATACTTGAATATCTCCTAATCCTGCTGGGTGGGGCGATTTTATTCACTTTGATTTTAAGCGGCGGTTTGACGGTGGCACTGGTCATTGCCAAGGATAATGGCAGTTTGCAAAAATGGGTGAACTTGGCCCTGGATCCAGTGCATATTTCTTATCAGACCGCAAAAGTTTCCTGGTATCGCGGCTCGCCGCGTCTGGATTTGGATCAGGTTGAAGTCAGTGATCAGGCAAAAATGCAGAACCCTTTGGATATCGGCCACTTTTCGATTGATCTTTCTGTGTGGCGTTCGTTGCTGGCCTGGGCGCCGGTAGCGAATAGGATTCAGCTTTCGGGCGTGAATCTGCGCCTCATTCAGCAACCTGATGGCTATTTTAAGCTTCAGGATTATAATGATCAGCCTGATGCGCCGCCCATGACCGCCTCGCCTTTGATGGTGAAATGGTTTTTGGCGCAGCAGGCACTGGGATTGGATCATATTGTTTTACAAACAACCCTGCGGAATCAACGCGTGGTCAATGTGCAGATAGATCAGGTGAGCTGGAAAAATCGCTTTGATTATCAGTTTGATATTTCCGGTGATATTGCCGAAGCTCCCGGTAGTTATTTTGAATTAGAAGCACATTTTAAACCGGGGTCCGATCCTCAAAACCTCAGTCAATGGCATCTAAAATTTAATGGGGCTTTGGAGGCCGATAGCTTTGAGCCGATCTTAGGGGCCCAAATTTTTCAAGGCTTGAGCTGGTCTTCAGGCGGCGGGCAGATTCAGTTTGATGGCACTGCTTTTGATCAGAGCTTGCAAAACCTGAATGTCGATGTGGCCCTCTCGCATCTTAATTTAAGCAATCATACGACGCAGCAGTTGATTGCGCCACAGTTTGATGAGCATATTGTCTGGAGTCGGACGCCCGATCAAAGTGGCGGTTGGCAGCTGGGGATTTTCCCCCTGCATCAGATTGATCTGCTGGGTCCCGCCTATGATAGTGCCTTGAAAATTACCTATGCGCCGCAAGCAAAAGATTATATCTGGGCACTGAATGCACAAAAAGTGGATCTCGATGTATTGGGGGAATGGATTAATTTTTGGTTTCAACCCTATTCTAAAACGGCGACTATGTGGAATATGATCCATCCTTCCGGGCAGATTGATCAATTTAATTTTGCTACCGGGCCGCTCGGCGGGCAGGCAAGTTTTAGCAGTCAGAAATTACAATTCAGTGGCAATCCATTGTTCCCCAATGCCTGGCCCGCGAGTCAGGTTGCTGTTGCGGCGAACTGGAAAAAAAACACCGCGCCGCAAGCGATGTGGAAGGTCACGATTCAAAATGCGGCGATGCAGAATCAATGGTTACAACTTGCCATCAATGGTACCCTGAATGTGCCAGTCAATAACCCAGGCAATCCAATTCTGAATTTAAAAGCACAGTTTACAGGTAAAAATCTGGAGCAGGTCAAAGCCCAATATATCCCGCAAGGCAAAGAAGTCTCGGCGGCATTGAGTCACTGGCTGCAAACGGGATTGCTGCAATTGCCCGCTGTGAACGGCACGCTGACCTGGCAAGGCGCTTTATCTCAGTTTCCTTATGCGACAGGGAAGGGCCTGTTTAATTTAGCGATTCAGGTTAAAAACGGAGTCATCGCACCCTATCCGGGCTGGCCGCGGATTTCGCAGATTAATGCTAATTTGCTGTTCCATAATCAAGCCATGACGATCGATGCGCAAAATGTGCAGACCTTCAATATTCCAGTGGAAAAAGTGCATTTTGAAATTGCAGATTTGCGTCCGAAATCACATGATCCCATCGAAATTACCGGGAGTTCGCATTTAACCGGTACACAGGCTTTGGGCTATATTGCCGCAATGCCGCTTACGCCTGCGGGGGTGGACCAGTTTTTATTATCGTCTAAATTAAGCGGCGCCTTGGATTTAGCCTTAAAGCTCACGATTCCTTTGGAGGGCGAGGAGCCGATCACTGCGGCGGGAACGGTGACCTTAAATCACAATAATTGGTTTATTAACAAAAATAATAAAACCCCGTTGCTGGCGAATTTGCAGGGCCAGGTGCAATTTGTCAATCAGATGATTTCAGGCTTAAGCTTGAGTACAGATGCGATGAGTCAAACTTTGAATTTTGCGATTTTAACCAGTCCGGTGGATAGTTTAAAGTTTTTAATTTCCTCTTTTCGCGTGTTTGGACAGGTTTTCCATCAGGTCCAATTGGGCATTGAGCCTAATAATAATCACATTTTGTTTAATCTAAATGGTCCTGAAATTGCGGGGACTGTCGATTTTGCAGGGCAGAATGAACCGGTGAGTGCGCACTTTACGCAGTTACGTTTGAGCGCGATTTCTACCCATGCAATGCCTGTCCTTAATCCTGCAGTTCCCAGTGCAGAGTCTGTGGCTACTTTGCCGAAAGTGCCTTTGCTCGGCAGTGCGATTGCGGGCTTGCCGGTGATCACGTTCAGTATCGATCATTTGTTTTATAATGATAAAGATATCGGCAGTGTTCACTGGGGAAGTAGCCCGGTGCCGAATGGAATCATGATTCAGCAATTTATTTTGACGAGTACGCCCATTCAGATCAATGCAGGTGGTGAAGTGCAAACCATGGATGGGCAGGATCATATTCAAGTGAGCGGCCATTTTAATACAAAAAATTATGGCCAGGTCTTGCAGGAGCTCGGTTATCCAGGCGTTTTGAGGGGGGGCAGTGGGCCGATTGACTTGAATTTATCCTGGCTGGGTGGCTTGCATATCGATTATGCGACCCTAAACGGCACGATGAAATTTGACATCAGCAATGGGACTTTCTTGCAGATCAATACCGGCTTTGCCAAAATTTTCGGCTTATTTAGTTTGGAAAGTATCATCGATACCTTGTCGTTTAATTTTCAGAAAGTATTTGGCAGTGGTCTGAGCTTCGACACTTTGAGTGGATCCTATGCGGTCGTTAATGGGGTGGCGACGACGGATAATTTTAGAATGAACGGCTCTGCGTTAAATATGAGTATGAAAGGCGAGATTGATCTCGTGCATGAAACCATTAATCAAAAAATAACCGTGATGCCGCAGTTGGGTGCTGGAATTGCAGTGGCTGCAGGAATCGTGGCGACGCCGATTGCAGGGGTCGCGGCCTGGTTTGCGGATAAAATTTTAACCAATACTTTATTTAAAAATATGGGTGTGGTCATGAGCGTGACCGGGCCTTTAAGCAATCCGAAGGTGGGCCAGTAAATGAAAGGACTAATTTGGTTTCGTGTGGATCTGCGGGTAGAGGATCATCCGGCTTTGCAGGCGGCACGCCAGTCGGGGGCAGAGCTGATTGCCTTGTATACTTTAACGCCGACCACCTGGAAATACCATGAGGCAGCAGAGTGCAAGATTGATTTTATTCAGCGGAATCTGCAGGTGCTGGAGCGTCGCTTAGCCGATTTAGGCATTCCCTTGTATGTGGTCGACATGGATTCCTACATCGCCGTGCCGGAGCGACTTCTGGCTTTTTGTCAGCAGCATCAGGTCGGCCAGATTTATTTTAATGAGCAGTATGAAATCGATGAGCGTCAGCGTGATAAACAGGTCGTGGCTTTGTGTGCAGCGCATGGAATTGGCGTGCAGCAGTTTCATGATCAATTGTGGGTGCAACCAGGCATGATTTTATCGGCGCTGCATCAGCCTTTGCAAAAGTTTACGCCCTTTAAAAAAAGATGGCTGGCGTTTGCAGATCAGCTGGGGCAGGAGTCGGTGTCATCCTCGCGCACGCGGGGATCCAGTCTAATCCAACAAACCCCAGGCTTTGAAGAAATTGGACTGGATCCCCGCGTGCGCGAGG
>CAMARA010000044.1 GCA_945860585.1 Francisella tularensis subsp. holarctica
TCAACCTCCTTTTTCATGGGCATCCTGTCCGTGCTGACCTTTTGGCATAATATCTTGATGGCTAAACTTGGCTATTTCAATTATTGCTTGAATATCTATTGGTCGCTTTCGGTGGAAGAAGTTTTCTATCTCTTTTTTCCCTTGCTGTGTTTGTTGTTGAAACGGATGCGCTATCTGGTGATGGTGTGTATCGTGCTGATTATTGTCGGCCCGATTTATCGCAGTTTTTACACGCAGAACGAAATCGTGGCTTTATACGGATATCTGTCTTGCTTTGATGCCATTGCGATTGGCTGTTGCGCAGCGATGATTACTCAGAAAGTTAAATTAAAAGGTCGTGTGGGCAAAGCCATGCAAATAGGTGCAGTGCTGCTTTTGATTGGCGTTTATCTTTACAGCAATATTATGAGCAATGTGGTGATAGGGGTTTCTCTATTCGCCATCGCAACGGCTGTTTTGCTGGTGTATGATAAGAGTCATGATGTTGTATCGCCCAAAGCAATGCGCCTGCCTGGCCGCACGATCTGCTGGTTTGGCCGCAATAGTTATGAGTTGTATCTGTTCCACATCATTATCTTGGCCTTGATGAAGACCCTCATTTCGCCTGTGGCCTTGAATAATGTCACCAAATTATTATGGATGGCTCTGTTTTTCGGCTTGTCTGTTTTGGTTGCAGAGGGGGTCTCCAAGTTTTATTCTGTGCCCATGAACAAAAAGTTGCGTGCGGCTTTGAAGTGATTTCAAAGCTATGATAATCTTTGTCCAAGACAACTAAATAGGGATAAATGATGAAGTGCATATTGGGCTTGGCGTTATGTTTGGGTTTTGTGGGCTATGCTGAAGCAGCACCCGATTTCCCTACATTATTTAAAAGTCAGGATGCCTGTTTTTTGCTGTACAATTTGAATGAGCATAAAGTAGTGGATGTCTACAATAAATCAGACTGTAAGATCGAAGTGTCGCCTAATTCCACCTTTAAAATTGCCTTGTCTTTGATGGCTTTTGATAGCAATGTCATTACGCAAAAGACGGTCTTTAAGTGGGATGGTCAGCAGTATGTGATTCCTGAATGGAACCAAGACCAAACGCCACACACCTGGCTGCGTTATTCGGTAGTGTGGGTCTCACAGCAAATTACGCCACAATTGGGCATGGCCAAAATCGACAATTATCTCAAGGCCTTTGATTATGGCAATGAAGATTTTTCAGGAGATCCCGGCAAGAACAATGGCCTCAGCAATGCCTGGCTGGATAGCAGCTTAAAAATCTCTCCTGCCGAACAAATGAAATTTATCGCCAAACTTGTCCAAAATAAACTACCCGTTTCAGAAGCAGCAATGACAGATACCAAAGCTAATCTGTATCGCGAAACGTCACCAAATGGTTGGCAACTGTATGGTAAAACAGGTACAGGCAATCCAAATACGCAAAACCAACCTGAGCGCGGCTGGTTTGTGGGCTGGGTGCAAAAGCAAAATCAGATTGATCTAGTCGTATTGAAGACCCAAGATTTAACGGCGCGGGACTCCAAAGAATATGCAGGTACACGCGCCCAAAACTTAGTTACACAAATTCTGCAAAGTGAAGATGTGTTTTGACGCATATGCGTGCCTTAAAAAACTACAGGGAACTGGGGCATGAGCAAAAATAAAGTTTACGAAGAATACGAGCACATCCACGAATGGTTTGACGCGCATCGGAATAAAAGCCTGATGGAAAAAGAGTATCTCAATTTAATTCTAGCCAAGGCTCCCAAGCAGGGAACGGTTTTGGATCTGGGATGTGGAACGGCTGAGCCGCTGGCCGCTTTTTTTATTGAGCAGGGATACGCTGTGACAGGCGTCGATGGTAGTGCCAAGATGATTGCTTTATGCAAAGCGCGTTTCCCTGATCAAACCTGGCTTTGCGAAGATATGCGTGAGATTGATTTGCAGCAGCAGTTTGATGTGATTTTGGCCTGGCATAGTTTTTTTCATTTGCCGCAGCCTGATCAGCGTAAGATGTTTGCTAAATTTGCGGTGCATCTTAAACCAGGTGGAGTATTGGCTTTTACTTCAGGGCCTGATGCGGGTGAAGTCTGGAGTGATAATGGTGGGCAGAATTTGTATCATGCTTCGTTGTCGATAGCGGAATATCAGTCCCTGTTAAAGCAGTATGGGTTTGAAGTGCTTATGCATAAAGTGGAGGATCCTGATTGCGGTGAGGCGACCGTATGGGTGGTTCAGAAACAAAAGAGTATGCCATACAATTGGCTTGAACATTGGGATAAAAATGATATTGGCTTTCATCAGAGCGCGAGCAATCCCTTCTTAAAGGCGTTTTGGCCTACGCTGAACTTGAAACCCAAGGCACGCGTTTTGGTGCCTTTATGTGGCAAAAGTCTGGATCTATTGTGGTTGGCTGAACAGGGTTTTCAAGTCATCGGCATTGAGCTAAGTGAGCTTGCCTGTCAGGCGTTCTTCCATGAAAATAAGCTGGAAGTTGCTGTTGAAGCGGTGGGGCCGTTTAAGCGCTATTATAATGAGCAGATTCAAATTTTTTGCGGCGACTTTTTTGCCATGACACCTACCTTGCTATCCAGTATTGATGCGGTTTATGATCGTGCAGCCTTGGTGGCACTGCCAGAGGATTTGCGGTGGCGATACGCGCAGCATTTAAAAACGCTGCTGATGCCCAATAGCCAGATTTTGTTGATTACATTTGATGCGAAGAATGCCGTGCAAGGGCCGCCGTATATCGTCTCACAGCTTGAGGTGGAGAAATTATTTGCGCCGCAGTATCACATTCATCTTTTGCAACGCGTTGTGAAATTGGATTTGCCCAAGCATTTATGTCAAAAAGGCTACTCAAATTCGCAGACCTTTGAGACGGTTTATCGGTTGGACGGTAATGCATAAGATAGAGGCTTTTTTTGAGCGGCTGGCGCCACTTTTATTGCGCTATGAGCCTTTGGCTTATCAATTGGATCAAGATCCTGCGTTATTGCGTCAGGCCTATGAGGATTTGGTCAAGATAAATGGCTTGCGTTTGTTGATTCCAGAGGCTTGTGGTGGGCTCGGTGGGGGGCGTCAGGAGTGGATTCGTTATAATATTGAGATGGCGGGCTGTTCGGGGGCCCTGTTATTCTTGCAGGCACAGCATCAGTTTACGGTGGAGATCTTGACTCGGTTGTTGCCGGATGAGCGGGTGAGTCACGTCTTGCGTATGCTGGTAGACAGTAATCAGGGAGTGGGAATTGCGGTCTCCTCTTCGCGTAAAAACTTATCGGCGCAGCGTCAGCAAGAGGGTTGGGAATTGTCGGGGGACTTGCCCTGGGTGACAGGGTATGGGTTTTTGAACAAAATCTTGATTGCCTTTTGCGTAGAGGGCCAGGATTATTTTGGCTTTTTTGCTTTGAATCAAGCGGAGTCAGTCGCGGTGACGCCCATCAAAAACACCGCAATTTACAATTCTACTCAAACTGTGGGTGTGAGGCTGCATCAGTATTTTATTGCGGATCAAGAGCTGATTGCCATTCGCCCGAAAGGACCTGATATGAGGCGTGAGCATCCTACTCTGTACAATTTTACTGGTGCCGCCAAAGCATTGCTGAAATTATCCAAACAGGGGAAACATTTTAATTCTGATCAGGCCCTGGCTCGCCATCGGCAATTGGAGTCAGATTGGCAGGCGTTTTATCAGAAGGTGCTGAATGGCCCTGCAGAGAATCCCTATGCCTTGAGAGCAAAGGCATTATTGCTTGCAGAAGAATGTGCTTTGTTCGCCAGATTAATGTATGGCGCTTCAGGTATTTTGGAGGCCGCTCCCGTCATGCGCTTAAGTCGGGAGATCTGGCAATATGCGGTGGCTGGCATTAATGAAGGGCAGATTGGTGCCTATTTGGAGGGCTGGGATCATGCATTGGCTTGACTGTAATAGTAAATAAATATACAATATGAAAAATTACTATTAAACAGGAGGGCAAAAATGTGGATCAGAACTTACAGTAAAGTATATCCGGGGATAAAAAAGGAAGACGTCTGGCGCGTCTGGACAGACATCAATCAGTGGGCAGATTGGCATGATGATTTGGATTATTGCAAACTCGAGGGGCCTTTTGCGGTGGGAAACTTTTTTATGCTTAAGCCTAAAGGCGCTCCTGCGGTAAAGATCGTTTTAACAGAAATAGTGGAGGGGCAGAAATTCACAGATTGCACTCTATTTTTTGGTGCTAAGATGTATGACACGCATGAGCTGGAGGAAACCCCCGAGGGCTTGAAGTTGTCTAATACCTTGTGGGTAACAGGGCCACTAAAATGGCTGTGGATCAAATTGGTGGCGAAACATGTGGCGGATACGGTTCCAGATGAAAATGAGGCTTTGGCGAATTTATTGAGAGTAGCGTCATGAGCGAGTCTGCGTTTGGCTTTAAACGTCCTGAAGATAGTCCAGGATTATTGCTGTGGCAGACAACCGTGACTTGGCAGCGTCTGATTAAAAATGCCTTAGCTAAATATGAGATCTCACATCCTCAGTTTGTGATTATGGCCATTTTGCTCTGGTTTACCGAGAAAGGCGAGGATCCAACGCAGATTGCGATTATTCGCCTCTCCAAGCTTGATAAAATGACGGTCTCACAGTCTTTGAAAAAATTATGTCAGCAAAATCTAGTGGTGCGTGCGGAGCATGAACAGGATACGCGAGCGAAGTCAGTTCACCTTACCCAGAAAGGTCAGGCATTGGCCGCTCAATTGGTGAAAGTGGTTGAGAAAATCGATGCTGATTTTTTTGGTCAATTGACGCAGCATGAGGGTGAATCATTGGTGCAGGTTTTGGGGGCGTTGAATCAGGATGCTACATCGCCACCTGACTCACAAAATTAAAACACTTTCAGCAGTTCCTGCATTGAGGTCGTATAATGTGGGGAGCGCAAATGATTTTTTGGCAACCAGCTCTGCTTGCGGAAGCACTATATTCCCTAAAATATTCAGCGAGTCGATTGGGCCGATGGGCATAAAATAACTTTAAGGCTTGCAAATCTACGCTCATCATCAAGCGATGATATGCCAACGCAGAATAAATGGGAAACAACTTTTTGACCAACATACAAGCTTCTGATAGCTGGTTTTTAGTTGCACATGCTAGCCAATTTTCAAGACAAGCATCTTGAAGTTGCTGATAGATCAGATCTGGCTCCTTGACGCCATGATGCGTGATGGCCTGAAGCAAAAAATTATGCAAAGCAAAAAATGGATGACTAATCACGATCTCTCCCCAATCGATGAAGGTCATTTTTTGGGTGACTGAATCAAATAGAACATTGTTCGTGTGAAAATCAGGTTGTACAAATGTGTCAGGAATTTGATATTGGGAGAGCAGTTCACATTGTTTTGAAACTGTTGGAGTTAAATCGCGCAGTATCTGCAGTTCTTTGTCGGTCAGTCCCTCGGCTTTTAAAAGTTCAGTTTGCTGAATCAATTGATCATAAAGGTGAGGCAGTTTCTCCAAGCGCCAATCTGGGACACCTAGTGCCAGAAAAGACTCGATATGATTTTCTACCGATCGCTGGATCGTTGTATGTTGATCGATGGCCTGGAGCAATAAGTCAGGCTGAAAGTCAGTTTTGAGATGGGCGCGCAGGGTTTGCCCAGCATCTTCCATCAGAAAACAATGGAGATCATCGTTGATCGCAATCATGATCGGGACGCTGGCATGAAATTGATCCCTCAATAATTGGATGATCTTTGGTTCCAAGGAAATGGCAGGGGGCGTTTGTTTTAAATAGAAATCACCTCTTGATGTTGAAAGTCGGATCACCTGAGACCAAGGTGTATTCACGACGATTTCAGGCGCATGCTGAAGGATGTAGCCTTTAGAAATCAAGACAGTCGTCGCCCATTTCAGGATAGAATCTTTCATGATCTCTCCAAACTCACTCGAACAGGTGACCCATCGACATTTTTCAGATTTAAAGGGTAAATTCTGGCATAATAGCGCCCAGCAGAAACGTCTTTTAATTCAAGATTTTCGACAATCAGAATATCATGAGAGAGCAATTCGCGATGGACAGGAAAGTCATGATCCCCATGCGCATCCACACTTAAATAATCAGTGCCCACAGTTTTGACCTTTTTTTCTCGAAGATATTGGGCTGCTGCATGGCTGATTGCAGTGTATTTCTCTACATATTCCGTGATCGTAGAATTGGAAGTTTTAAAGAAAATAATATCCCCCTCCTGAATTGCTTGATCACGCAGATGCTCAGGGAAAATGAGGGGTGCGTCAGGGCCAATTTCAATCACCAGGCAGTGCCCCATTAAATGTGATAGTTTAAAGTCAGCGCTGGTTTTTCCGTCTCGAATAAAATGAGCAGGAAAATCGATGTGAGTTCCAGCGTGATTGCTCATATGGATATGAAGCAAATTGCAAACATCTCCGTTCTCAAAGCTGCAGATAGACTCTTTTGAAAACGCGGGATCTCCTGGATAGACTGGCATTTCAGGGTGAATGAGTTTGGTGACATCATAAAAAACTGGAGGGGCAGAAGATGGCATAGTTTTCCTTCGGAGAGAGGTTGCATTTCATTTTAGCATTTTATCGCTTAAAATAGGGCAATTGAATTGGGAGAGACATCATGAAAATCGAAGGCTTAAGTCATATGACTTTTGTCTGCAAAAATTTAGACAGAACCACCGCTTTGTTCAAGCAAGTTTTTCAGGCTGAAGAGGTCTATTCCAGTGGCGATGAGATGTTTTCTCTTTCCAAGGAAAAGTTTTTCCTTGTCGGCGGTCTGTGGGTGGTGGCAATGGAAGGCGAAAGCGTTCATCAAACTTATAATCATATCGCTTTCAAAGTATCAGAGCAAAATCTGCCCATGATGGAAATCGAAGTCAAAAAATTAGGTTTGACGATTTTGCCAGGACGGCCGCGTGTGTCAGGTGAGGCGCAATCGCTATATTTTTACGATGATGATAATCATCTGTTTGAGTTGCATACTGGCACTTTGCAGGAGCGTCTGGATTATTATGCAAAACATAAACCAGTAAAAAAGGCTTAAAATATTAATGGGAAATCCGTTTGAAAATAATTTACGTGTCCTTTATCCTGATCAAGCAGAGGCTTGGCTGGTCGCTTTGCCTGCCTTCTTAAAAAGTATTGAGGCAAAATTATCGATTCGAATCGCTGCGCCCTTTTTCAATCTGACTTATCACTACGTGGCTCCAGCAACATCAGCGACTGGCGAGGCATGGATTTTTAAATACAGCATTCCATACAAAGAAATGCGCACCGAAATCGCAGCCTTGCAGTATTATAACGGCCAGGGCTGTGTGCGTTTAATTGCAAGTGATGCCGAGCAGGGTTGGCTATTACTTGAAGCCTGCCAGCCTGGCGTGATGTTATCTATCTTGGAAGACGATGAAGCAGCAACACGCTATGCAGTTGAGGTAATTCAAAAACTCTGGAAGCCTATTGCAAAAGAAGAGCCCTTTCCAACAATTCAAAACTGGCTGGAGGGTTTGAGCCGTATGCAGCAAGATCCGCGCGCCAAAGACCTAATCAGTAAGCGCTTGATGGATTACAGTATCGGTCTTTCAAAGGATTTATGTGCCTCAATGGGCGAGCTAGTTTTACTGCATGGGGATTTGCATCATGATAATATTCTATCCAGTAGTCGAGCACCTTATCTGGCCATTGATCCAAAAGGTCTGATTGGCGAACGTGAATATGAATGTGGTGCGTTGATCCGTAACCCCATTGCCAAAATCAGAGGAATGTCAGGGCTGTCACGATTTTTAAAAAGACGACTGGATCAAATGGCTGCTGAAGCGGGATTCGATCGCAACCGCATTCAACAATGGTCAATGGTGCAAGCTGTTTTAGCGGCCTATTGGCAGATTGAGGATGAGGGTTCAGATGGACAGCAATGGATTCAGTGCGCAGAGGCATTACTCTGATGACCAGCGTAATGGGATTGTCAGGATGCGAATTTAAAACAAGGAGACCTACTCTATGATGACGATAAATAGCTCACCTCCACCGGTACCGCCAACAACGTCACAGCCTGCCCAAGTCAGTCAACAACAGACCTCTGCGAAAGCGCCAATCACTTATGAGTCGGTGCTTCGATCCATGCACCCGACACCAGCATCAAGCACTCTAACAGCCCAGTCAGAAAGAGAGACTTCAGAGCACGTGACATCAGTATCAAACGATCTAACGACCCAGTCAAAAGAGGAGAATTCAGAGCAGCCAACTTCAACGTCAAATCCTCCAACGACCCAAGAAGGAGGCACTTCAGAGCAATCGGCACCAGCGTCAAGCGCTCCAACGACCACATCAGCGGGGGACACTTCAGAAACAAGCTCGGAAGAGCAAAATTCGCCTGCTGAGCAGGCGGGTATGCATGGAGGGGGGAGGCGGTAAGACAAACCCACACGGTAAAAAATTTCTGTTTTACGCGTTGCTTTAAGTGTTATAATAAATAAAAAACCAATCGCTCAGAAAATGGCTTTCAACATTTCCCAGTTCATGCATCAAGAAGATGCTCACTACTTTGCTGACTATTTCAAAAAATTAGGCTGGCACAAACCTCTCTCTCAGTTTGAGGCCTATATTGCTGAAGCAAAACAGGGAATCCGTACTAATCTGGTCGCCAAGTCGAAGGGGCTGCCTGTTGGTTATTTAACGATTTTATGGACTTCTGATCATCCCTACTTTCAGGAGCGTAATATTCCAGAGATCAAAGATCTGAATGTCTTTCCAGCTGAAAGAGGTAACGGTTTTGGTAAAGCACTTTTGCAGGCTGCCGAAAAATGTGTATTTGAGCAAAGTGAAGTTGTGGGTTTAGGCGTGGGGCTGACGCGGGATTATGCTGTGGCGCAAATGCTGTATGTAAAACAGGGTTATATCCCCAATGGCGAAGGAGTTACTTCATATCATGCAGCGCTTGAATATGGCAAAACCTGTCAAATCGATGATGACTTGGTGTTGTGGATGGTGAAGCATGTTTGAAACAAAACGTCTCATTTTAAGAGAATGGAAGGATGAGGATATCGCGCCCTTCGCAGCCATGAATCAAGATCCTAAAGTAATGGAATTTTTTCCGGCAACTTTAAGCCTCGATGAAACAAAAGCTCTGGTTGAGCGGATTCGGCAACATTTTAAAACGCATGGCTTTGGCTTATTTGCAGTGGAAATAAAAGAAACAGGCGAATTCATTGGCTTTGTGGGTTTGATGACGCCTACATTTGAGGCGCATTTTACACCTTGTGTGGAGATTGGCTGGCGTATTGCATCTGCCCATTGGAAGCAGGGCTATGCGACGGAAGCCGCAAAAATGGTTTTGCATATGGCCCTGGAGAAATATGGTTTAAAAGAGGTAGTTTCTTTTACAGCAGCAATAAATCTACCCTCTATTGCAGTGATGAAAAAAATTGGATTGCAGCATAATCCGCAGGATGATTTTGATCATCCCAGACTGGATAAAGCTCACCCCTTATCGAGGCATGTTTTATATCGTTTGACCGCAAAAGAATTACAAGATCGTGATGCTATTTTAATTGAGCCTTACAATCCAGAATGGCCGAAGCAGGCAACGATAGAGATTTCCAAACTCAAAACTCGGTTGGACTTTCCCTGGGTGGTTGGGATTCAGCATATTGGCAGTACGGCAATCCCTGATTTGCCTGCCAAACCCATTGTGGACTTGGCGATTGGTGTGGCAGATCTTGAATCAGCCAATGCCCTGATTCCCATTTTGCGTGAGGAAGACTATACATTCTGGGATGATAATCCAGACAAAAGCAAACTGTTTTTCGTCAAAGGCATGCCGCCATTTGGTGAAAAACGCACCCATCATATTCATGTGATGTCGGTAACGCATCATGACTGGCTGCTGCGTCCACTCTTTCGTGACTATTTAATTGCGCATCCAGAGGCCAAGCAAGCGTATGCTGATTTAAAACAGAACCTCGCATCGCAATATCAAAGCGATCGTGAGGCCTACACGAATTCCAAAACTACCTTCATTCGAGACATCAATCGCAAAGCAGTCAAGCCACACCTGCATTTTAAGCCGTTGGCAGAAACAGACGTTCCCTTGCTGTTGAAATGGTTGGAAGAACTGCATGTCAAAGCCTGGTGGGATCAGGGTGCGAATTGGACACTGGATCTGATCAAGCAAAAATATGCCTCTTACATCAACGGATATAAGCTGGATCAAGGAGTCAAAAAACCAATTCACGCTTATCTGGCCTTGATTGATGAAATGCCGATTGCCTATTTGCAGTTTTATAATGCCTGGGATTTTGAGCGTGACGTCTCATTGGATTCGAATATTTTACCAAAATCATTGGCAGCGCTGGATATTTATATCGGTGAGTCTGGTTTTTTGAAAAAAGGATTCACACCGATTATTTTGCAGAAATTTTTGTTAGAGCAGGTAAAGCCTCTGTTTGCACACTGTCTGGTTGATCCTGATATTCAAAATACCTCAGCAATCCGTGCTTATGAAAAGGCTGGATTTAAGATAATTGAAACGCCTTCACAAAGTATTCGTTGGATGCTCTGGGATTCAAGTCAAAAAAGTGAGATTGATGTTGCACTCGTGGGTCGACTGATTGCAGCGCAATTCCCGCAATGGGCCAATCTTCCAATCACACCAGTTGAATTCAGCGGGTGGGATAATCGTACTTTCCACCTGGGTGATCACATGACCGTACGACTTCCTAGTCAAGAAGCCTATGCAGCGCAAGTGAAAAATGAACAATTCTGGTTGCCAAAGTTGGCTCCTTTTTTGCCCGTGCCCATTCCTGCTCCTTTGGCAATGGGTCATCCTACTGAGGATTATCTCTGGCCGTGGTCGGTGTATCAGTGGATTGAGGGGCAAACTGCCTCACTAGAGCGCATCGCCGATCTCAAACAATTTGCAAGGCAGTTGGCAGAATTTTTGGTTGCCTTTCAGAGTATCGATACGACAGGCGGACCTGCGGCAGGAGCTCAGAACTTTTATCGTGGTGGCCCGCTTTCAACCTATGATGCTCAAGCCAGAGAAGCCATTACAATTCTAGCTGATGAGCTAGATGTCAAAGTAATCAAGGCCATCTGGGAGCAGGCGCTTTCTTCCACTTGGGAAAAGCCACCTGTTTGGGTGCATGGGGATATCGCAGTTGGAAACTTGCTGGTTGATCAAGGGCAACTGTGTGCAGTGATTGATTTTGGTCAGTTAGCCATAGGTGATCCTGCTTGTGATTTGGTGATGGCCTGGACTTTCTTTAATGATGAAAGCCGTGCGGTATTTCGATCTGCATTGGGACTAGATGCTGCAACGTGGGCGCGGGCACGCGGGTGGGTTTTGTGGAAGGCACTGATTGTATTAGCTGGGCTATCAGGAACCAATCCTTTAGAGGTAGAAAAGTCTAGGCAGGTTCTGAGTGCCATTCTTGCTGAATACGCAGCTGATCGCAGTATTTTGGAGAAAAAAGCTTGCTAGATGAGACTAAAATAACAAGCGCTGCCTGCCATTGCGGTAGTGATAAAGAATATAAAAATTGCTGTGAGCCATTTCTTTCGGGCAAAGCACTCGCCCCAACGCCTGAGGCTTTGATGCGTTCACGTTATACTGCCTTTGCCAAACGTAAATTTGCGTATCTGTCTAAAACCATCAAAGGGCCTGCTGCGAAAGAATTTGATATCAGTGCCGCTCGACGTGATGCCCCCTTGATCAAGTGGTTGAAGCTTGAAGTGCTTCGTGCAGAAGAAGCCGGTGATCAAGGCCTGGTTGAGTTTAATGCGCATTTTCGTTTTCAAGGTAAAGTCTCCATGATGCATGAAGTAAGTCGTTTTGAAAAAATAGCCGGTGAGTGGTTTTATGTGGGACGGGATTAATTAATAAAATTTTGATTGCTTTATTCTCAGAAGTGTAGTAGAATGCGTTCAGTTAATTCATTCAAATAAAGGCGTACATAGTCATGAGAAACATCTCTTAAATCGCCCTCACTGGCAGGGCAAAGCAGGAAACTTCTGGTTTCCAAGTCTGAACCTTTTTTAAGAGAACAATCATGATGCATACCCCAATCCAATTTAAACATTTGAGTTTATTTTTTACCCACAAAATTTGCTTTGAAGATTTCACGGCGCAGCTTCACTGTGGCGACCGTATTGCCTTGATGGGGCGAAATGGCAGTGGTAAATCCTCGCTGTTGAATATGCTGAGCGGCAAAATTCAACCCAGCGAAGGGGAGCTGATTATCCCTGATGATGTCTGTATGGCAGATGTGCCGCAGGTCATTGATGCTTTCAGCCACCTGAGCGGCGGTCAGCGGTTTAATCATGCGCTGAGCGAGGCCTTGTCAAAACAGCCTAATCTGTTACTGCTCGATGAGCCCACCAATCACCTGGATTCCAGCAATAGAAGATCTCTGATGCGCATGTTGAAAGTCTATCAGGGTACGCTAATGCTTGCCTCACATGATGTGGAATTATTGCGTAGTGGTGTCGATACTTTCTGGCATATTCACGAGGGGAAGATCCATATTTTCAGAGGCTCTTACGACGATTATGTGTGCGAAATGATGATGCAGCGCCAGTCTGCTGAGGCAGAATTGGCGGCTTTAAAGCGTCAGAAAAAAGACATGCATGAGGCCTTAATGAAAGAGCAGACGCGTGCTAAAGCCAGTCGTGCTCAGGGTGAAAAGCATATCGCACAGCGCAAATGGCCAACAATTACTTCAGGGGCTAAAGCGCGACGGGCTGAGCAGACTTCAGGTCAGAAGAAACAAGCCTTGCAGCATAAAAAAGAAGATTTACTCAGTCGATTGGCCGGATTGGCTTTGTCTGAGATCATCGTCCCGACTTTTTCCTTGCAGGCCAATGAGATCAGTGATCGGGTTTTGGTTTCAGTGAGTCAGGCCTCGCTTGGATATGATCAGCCGATTCTCAAGAATATTGCGTTATCAGTTACAGGCCGCATGCGCCTAGCCATTGCAGGGAAGAGTGGCTCGGGAAAGTCTACTTTGGTCAAAGCAATTTTGGGTGATTTCAGTGTGACCAAAACGGGCGAATGGATAGTGCCAAAACGCTCTGAAATCGGTTATCTCGATCAGCATTACTCCAGTTTAGATCCGCAGCAAACAGTATTGGAAATCATTCAAGATCAAATGGATTGGCCGCATGCAGAGATTCGTAAACATCTTAATGCCTTCTTGTTTCGCAAAAATGAAGAAGTCAATGCGTTGGTTACCCATTTATCGGGTGGTGAAAAAGCGCGTCTTGCACTAGCGCAGCTTGCAGCCAAAACACCAAAATTGCTGATTCTGGATGAGGTCACCAATAATATTGATCTCGAGACGCGCAGTCACATGATTGAAGTACTGAAAGCCTATCCTGGCGCGATGATTGTAATTTCGCATGATGCGGATTTTTTGGAGTCGATTGGGATCAATGAGACTTTTTTAGTAGGAGAGAACAAATGATGATTTTACTTGCAGTGATTTTAATGGATTTATTGACCGGCATGGAGTTTGACCTCTTTGTGCCGAGCTTTCCTGAGTTACAAGCCCAATTCAGCCTGACGCCATTTTGGGTGGAGGCTTTATTGTCTGCCAATTTTATGGGTTATTGCATCAGCCTATTTTTTGTAGGCAGCTTGGCGGATCGTTATGGCCGCAAGCCGATTATTTTGTTGGGGCTGGGGATTTTTGTGGTGGG
>CAMARA010000045.1 GCA_945860585.1 Francisella tularensis subsp. holarctica
ATTCTATTTGGGCTGCGGTCGACATGAGCTTAAGAGCAACTATAGTTTTCTAGCACAAATCAAAATTAAATTCAACCCACCGTTTGAGCGCTATGTGAGCATTTTATGCATATTCGCCGAAATTACGCGCTTTTCAAACCCCGCTTACATTTATAAAAATTTGGATAACCCAGGCAACGCCATTGATATTTTGTTTTCTCATGCGGAGCGATTTCCACAGTTACAGATTGAAGGGCTGCAGGAATCCTTTAAAAGCGAGCTGGTTAAGGAAATAGGGGGTAATGATAATTTTAGGACAAAATGGAGCGGCGTGCAAAGGCGTTTAGATTTCATCGAAGAGCCTTTAAATGCACTGTCTTCGACTGCACATGGCCTGCAGTCCAGGGCAAATCAGCCTCGTTATTCTGATTCAAAAGAACTTTTAGAAAAGAGTCGTGACAATGTCGTTCTTTTGAAAAAGTATGTATTTAGGGATTTTGTTTTAAATGCTGAAATGCCTGCAGTAAAAGATATTTCCCTTATTATTAAAGATGAGTCAAGCCGTAAGAAAATTACTCGTAATGGCAGTGTTTTGGGTGGAATTGCAAAGTTGTGGAATTTGATGAAAACTGCTCTTACTCTTGGAAATTGGCGGACTGATACGCATGAACGTGTGGCTGAGAATACGGCATTAATTTTTAGAAGTGTCACTCAGTACAATGCTGCACCTACGCCAACACCAACCCCTTCAGCATAAGTGGAAGCTATACACAGGAAATTTTTAGTGCGATAATGACTTTGTTTTAAGAATCATTTTACAAACAAAGGAGTCGATCATGCGGAGGCCTGTTTTGTTGCCGGTGAATGTTGCGGATGAGACGTTTGGTGGGGTGACTTATCATCTGGGTGGGGCTTTGGTGCCGACCCTGACGGTGGATCTTGCGGATGGTGAGATTGTTTACTTTGAGCATCATGTGCTGCTGTGGAAAAGTGCGGCGATTAAGATTGGTGTGCGCAAGATGAAAGGCTTGCTGAAGCGGATGGTCATGGGGATGCAGATCTTTGTGACGGAGGCGCGCGGGACGGGACAGGTGGCGTTTAGTCGCGATGGTCCGGGGCATATTTGCCCGATTCATTTGGAACATGGACAGGCGATTGATGTGCGTGAGCACCAGTTTCTTGCAGCGACGGGGTCGGTGACCTATGATTTTTTCCGGGTGCGCGGTGTGGCCAATATTTTGGGCGGGCAGAGCGGGTATTTCATTGATCGTTTTCGGGCGGAACATGGCGAAGGGATTGTGTGGCTGCATGGCTATGGCAATGTTTTTGAAAAAGTCCTGGCACCAGGCGAGATGATTGATATCGAGCCGGGAGCCTGGCTGTATAAGGATCCGGATCTTAAAATGACAACGCGGGTGATGGGGCTGACCGCGGGACTGTTTGGCGGCTCTAGCATGATCATCAATCGCTTTACTGGGCCGGGTCGGGTGGGCATTCAGTCCATGTCAGTCACCATTCCTGATAAAAATCCAAATGGAAAATAGCGAATTCCACCTTTTCATTTCATCCTAGTCATGATAGAATTCTCGCCTATTTTGGTTTCATGTAAAAAAAGGAAAAGGCAATGACAGCAATATTGGAGCAAAGCGCTGGGATTAAACGGGTCATACAAGTGACAGTTCCCAAACTTGAAATTGATCAAGGCGTGAAGAAAGAAATGGTCACAGTGATGCAGCGTGCTACTTTGCCAGGATTCCGTCCCGGTAAGGCGCCCCGTCAAGTGATTGAGAAACAGTATGGGCCCGCGATTCGCAATGATGTGATTTCCAAAGCCATTGAAACCGCTTATACACAGGCGCTGATTGAGCATAAACTCAGACCTGCGGGCATGCCTAAAATTGTGGTGGATGAAGCGACGATCAATCAAGACCTGTCTTTCAAAATTGAATTGGAAGTGTTTCCTGAGTTTGAAGTCAAAGGTCTCTCTGATATTGAGATTGTGCGTGTGGTCGCTAAAATTGATGATGCCAGCAAGAAAAAAATGTTTGAAAATCTACAAAAACAACACATCGAATGGGCCGCTGTTGAGCGGGCGGCACAGAATGAAGATCGCTTGATTATTGATTTCCAAGGCTTTAAGAATAACGAAGCGTTTCAAGGCGGAGAAGCCAGCGATTTCAAATTGATTCTGGGCACCAAAATGATGATTCCCGGTTTTGAAGATGCGCTGATCGGCAAAAAGGCCGGTGATCAGTTTGAGATGGATCTTACCTTCCCCGCAGATTATCATGTTGCGGATTTGGCAGGCCAGGCGGTCCTGTTTAAAGTGACAGTGAAAACCATTGAAGCACCGACCTTACCAGAATTGAATGATGATTTTGCCAAACTGTTCCAGATCGAGAGCATGGCTTTGTTAGAATCTGAAGTTCTCATGAATATGGAACGTGAGCTCGATTTTGCCGTAAAAAACAAATTAAAAAATCAGGTGATTGAAGGCCTGCTCAAACATAATGAAATTGAATTGCCGAGCGCGTTGGTCGAAGAAGAAGCCCAGCGTTTAGCGCAGGCTGCAGTGACCAAGATGAAGTCTTGGGGCCAGCAAAATGTGGGCGTACCGCCTTTAAGTTTGTTTACCGATGAGGCCAAAAAACGGGTCGGACTGGGATTAATTATGGGGCAAATTATCACACAATATAATCTGGCCGTAGATCCTGCGATGGTGACAGATACATTGCAACAAATGGCGTCTGTGTATGAAAACCCCGCCGAAGTGATGCAGATGTTGCGTCAAAATAAAAATCGCCTGGCGGAGATTGAGCAAGTGGTATTGGAAGAGCAGGTTGTCAATAAAGTGCTTGAGTTGGCGAAAGTGATCGAAGAAGAAAAGACCTTTGAAGAAGTCATGCAAAATGCCAATGCCGAAGCTAATATTCTGCCGCAGGCTTAGTAAAAACGAAGGAGTATAAAAAGTGAGTTTGACTGCAAATTTAGTGCCGATGGTCGTAGAGCAAACTGGCCGGGGCGAGCGTGCTTATGATATCTATTCCCGCCTGTTAAAAGAACGGATTATTTTTATGATCGGGCCGGTTGATGATTTTATGGCAAACTTAATTGTTGCGCAGCTCTTTTTCCTGGAAGCTGAGAATCCAGATAAAGACATCAGTTTGTATATTAACTCTCCAGGCGGCGTGGTGACAGCAGGGATGTCGATTTATGACACCATGCAGTTTATTAAACCCGATGTCAGCACCATTTGTATTGGTCAGGCAGCGAGCATGGGCGCGGTGATTCTGGCCGCAGGTGCAGCCGGCAAACGTTTTTGCCTGCCGCATAGTTCGGTGATGATTCATCAACCCTTGGGTGGATTTCAAGGTCAGGCATCTGATATCGAGATTCATGCGCTGCATACGCTTAAAGTCAAAAAAATGTTGAATACGGTTTTGGCCAAACATACGGGACAAGATATGAAAACCATTACGCGTGATACCGATCGGGATAATTTCATGGATGCAGAAGCGGCCAAAGCATACGGCTTAGTCGATGCAATTTTTGACAAACGTATTTCAGCGAAAATAGAAAAATAGGATCAGCATGAAAAAATCGGAAGGAGGCGGCAAAAAAGGCCGTCTATTATTTTGCTCTTTTTGCGGACGGAGTGAAGCAGAAGTTAATCGTTTGATTTCAGGGCCCAGCGCGTATATTTGTGATGAATGCGTCACGATGTGCAAAGATATCATTCTCGAGGGCGATGAGACAGCCCTGGATCCTGCTGCAGAAACGGCAGAGGCGCCTAAAAAGCTGCCGACACCGAAAGAAATTGATAAAATTTTAAGTGATTATGTGATCGGTCAGGAGCAGGCGCGTAAAACCCTGGCGGTGGCGGTCTATAATCATTACAAGCGCATTTATCAAAAGCCGCAGGAAGGCGATGTGGAGCTGTCTAAAAGCAATATTCTCTTGATTGGACCGACGGGTTCAGGCAAGACTTTAATGGCGCAAACCTTGGCACGCAGCTTGAATGTGCCGTTTGCGATTGCTGATGCTACCACCTTGACTGAGGCCGGTTATGTCGGTGAAGATGTCGAAAACGTCATTCAAAAATTATTGCAAAATGCAAATTATGATAAAGCCAAAGCCGAGATGGGGATTATTTATGTCGATGAAATCGATAAAATTTCCCGCAAATCTGAAAACCCATCTATCACCCGGGATGTCTCGGGTGAAGGCGTGCAACAGGCTTTGCTGAAACTGATTGAAGGAACCGTCGCGGCGGTGCCTCCCAAAGGCGGGCGTAAGCATCCGCACCAGGATTTGGAGCAGGTTGATACCACCAAGATTTTGTTTATCTGCGGCGGTGCCTTTGAGGGGCTGGATAAAATTATTCGTCATCGTTCTGAAAAATCCGGCTTTGGTTTTAATGCCGATATCTTGAGTGATAAAGATCGGCAAACAGCCCAGTCTTTATTGAAACAAGTCGAGCCGCATGATTTAATCCGCTTTGGATTGATTCCTGAATTTGTGGGGCGCCTGCCGATTATTGCGACTTTAGATGAGTTGGATCGTCCGGCACTGGTGCGGATTTTATCTGAACCTAAAAATGCGCTGATTAAGCAGTATGTGCATCTTTTTGCCATGGAGAACGTCGAGCTCGAATTTACGCCTGATGCGATTGCACTGATTGCGGATAAAGCCTATGAGCGTAAAACCGGTGCGCGTGGTCTGCGTTCTATTCTGGAGCAGATTTTGCTGGATACGATGTTCCACTTGCCCACGGAAAAAGGTGTTAGTAAAGTTATTGTTAATGAGGATGTCGTGAAAGGCTTGAAGCAGCCTGTGATGAAAAAAGTCAAAACCGCATAGTTTTTAATAAAAAAAGGAATGATTTATGCCCAGAGCAGTGTCAAAGTCAAAAGCGTTGAGTGGAATGCATTATCCCATTCTGCCGCTCCGTGATGTAGTGGTGTATCCGCATATGGTGATTCCTTTATTTGTCGGCCGTGAAAAGTCCGTCATTGCCCTGGAAGAGGCGATGTCGCGGGATCAAAAAATCTTTGTCGTGGCGCAAAAAGAGGCCGGTGAGGACTATCCGAAGCAAGAAGAATTGTATCGCGTCGGCACCCTGGTCTCGATTTTACAATTATTAAAACTGCCGGATGGGACGGTCAAAGTTCTGGTAGAAGGGATTGATCGCGCAAAAGCAACGGAATACACGCAGGCAGATCCTTACTATGAGGCAGAGATTCGTTTTATCAAAGATGCCTCGGCTTTGTCCGGCCATGATCTCGAAGCGCTCTTACGCTCGCTGGTGACAGAGTTTGATCAATATGTGAAGTTTAATAAAAAAATTCCGCCTGAGATGTTGAGCTCGCTGGCCAATATCGATAATCCCTCACGTCTGGTAGATACGGTCGCTGCGCATATGGTGATGAAGCTGGATGAGCGTCAGCATATTCTGGAAGAAAATCGCATCGAACGACGTATTGAACTGCTACTTGAATTCATGGAGCAGGAAATAGATATTATGCAAATCGAAAAACGGATTCGCACACGCGTGAAAAAACAGATGGAAAAGAATCAGCGCGAATATTTTTTGCATGAACAAATGAAGGCGATTCAAAAAGAGCTGGGCGATCTAGGCGATCAAAACGTCAATACCAATGATGCCCTGGAACAGAAAATCAAAGACGCGAAGATGCCGAAAGAAGCACATGATAAAGCCATGGGAGAATTGCGTAAGCTCAAAGCCATGGGGCCCATGTCTGCTGAGGCGACGGTGATCCGCAACTATATTGATTGCTTGATTAATATTCCCTGGAATGCGGCCACCAAAATACGTTACAATTTAGCCCGTGCTGAGAAAATTTTGAATGAAGACCATTTCGGCTTGGAAAAAGTGAAAGAGCGTGTCTTAGAGTATCTCGCGGTACAGCAACGCAGTCGCAAATTAAAAGGCCCAATTTTGTGTTTAGTCGGCCCTCCAGGTGTGGGGAAAACGTCTCTGGGTGCATCTATTGCCCGCGCGACGGGCCGTGAGTTTTCACGGATTGCACTGGGCGGCGTGCGGGATGAAGCGGAAATTCGCGGACATCGACGTACCTATATTGGCTCCATGCCGGGGCGCATTATTCAAAAAATTACCAAGGCCAAGGTCAATAATCCGCTCTTGCTTCTGGATGAAATTGATAAAATGGCGATGGATTCACGCGGAGATCCAGCCTCTGCATTGCTGGAGGTCTTGGATCCGGAACAAAATAAAGCCTTCAGCGATCATTATCTCGAAGTGGATTATGATCTCTCCAATGTCTTATTTATTGCGACGGCCAATTCGATGGATATTCCGGATGCCTTGTTGGATCGGATGGAAGTGATTCATATCTCTGGCTATACCGAAGATGAAAAGCTAAATATCGCCTTAAAATACTTGTTGCCCAAGCATATTAAAGCCGCTGGTTTAGAGGCCTCTGAAATCAAAATATCACGAGCGATCGTTCTTGAAATTATTCGGTATTACACGCGTGAAGCCGGTGTGCGTAATTTAGAACGTGAACTCGCTAAATTGTGTCGCAAAGCGGTAAAACAGATTTTGCTGGCCAAAGAAGGCGCAAAAAAAGTCGTCTTTACGCCCAAGAATCTAGAAGATTTTTTAGGCGTGCGGCGTTATCACTTTGGTTTAGCAGATGTGGAAGATCAAGTCGGGCAAGTTACAGGCCTCGCCTGGACGCAGGTGGGCGGAGAGTTGCTTAAAATCGAAGTCGCGGTCATGCCTGGCAAAGGTAAAACTTTAAGTACCGGTAAATTAGGCGAAGTCATGCAGGAATCCATTCAGGCTGCCATGACCGTCGTGCGCAATCATGCTGCTGAATTTGAAGTGCCAGCGAATTTTTATGAAAAGCGCGATATTCATATCCATGTGCCCGAAGGCGCTACACCGAAAGATGGCCCCAGTGCGGGGATTGCGATGTGTACGGCCTTGATGTCAGCCTTAACCAAACGGCCCGTGCGTAAAGATGTCGCCATGACGGGTGAAATTACTTTGCGCGGCGAAGTTTTGCCGATTGGAGGACTCAAAGAAAAGCTCCTGGCGGCGCATCGAGGAGGCATTAAAGTGGTCTTGATCCCGGAACAAAATGCGCCGGATTTGAAAGAGATTCCTGCGAATATTCAGGAAAGTCTCGAGATTCATCCGGTCAAATGGATCAACCAAGTGTGGGATTTAGCGCTTTTGCCTGCAGTGAAGCCCTAAGCCTTATGAAAATCGCAGTGTGTCAGGGCCATTTCCCTGTGGGAGCCATCGAGCGGAATGCGCAAACAATCTTAGATGAGTCGCACCGAACCGATGCGGACGTCCTGCTTTTTCCAGAGCTGGCCCTGGTGGGCTATCCACCGCAAGATCTGCTATTTCAAGCTGATTTTCGGGAGCGGGTGGAGGTAGCACTCTTGCAAGTGGCTGCTGATTTGCCTGCCGAGCGCTTAATTTTGATCGGTGCGCCGGTCTATCGTGATGGGAAAATTTATAATGCGCTGCTGGCCTTTTATGAAGGGCGGATGATCTATCAATATCATAAGCAGATCCTGCCTAATTTTGGTGTTTTTGATGATTTGCGTTATTTTACAGCGGGGCAAACACCTGGGATATTGGAATGGCAAGGCCGGCGTTTAGGCGTATTGATTTGCGAAGACTGCTGGCATGATGCACCTATTTTAGCCTTACAGAATCAGCAGTGTGAGGTCCTTCTCTGTATGAATGCCTCGCCTTTTGAGATGGGAAAAGAAGCGCAGCGTGTAGCCCGGGGAGCGTATGCCGTGGAGACCTTGCAGATCCCTTTTTTTTATGTGAATCACTGCGGTGTGCAGGATGAGTTGATTTATGACGGTGGCTCGTTTGTGCTGCGTCCCGGGGCAGCGCCGGTTTGGCTCGGCACGCGCTTTCAAGGGCTTGAGATGGATTTGCTCTATCAGGCCTTGTGTTTTGCCTTAAAAGGCTATGTGGAACATCACGATTTTCCAGGTGTGTTATTGGGTTTATCGGGAGGGATTGATTCTGCCTTAACCTTAGCCATCGCCGTGGATGCATTAGGGCCAGAGCGAGTCGAAGCGATTTTGATGCCGTCTGAATATACCGCCGCGATGAGTATAGACGATGCATTAGAAGAGGCCCGCATGTTACGCGTGGGTACACAGACCATCCCAATTGATGCTTTATTTAAAAATAGCTTGGCGGTCTTGACGCCGCATTTTGGGCAGGCTGACAGGGATGTGACCGAGGAAAATCTGCAAGCACGTTTACGCGGCATGATCTTGATGGCGCTCTCCAACAAGTCAGGAAAAATGGTGGTGACCACGACGAACAAGAGTGAATTAGCCGTGGGTTATGGCACTTTATACGGCGATATGGCTGGAGGATTTGCTTTATTAAAAGACGTCTATAAAACGGAAGTCTATCGACTGGCCGCGTATCGCAATAGCGTGAGTCCGGTGATACCAGAGCGTGTCTTAACCCGTCCTCCTTCAGCGGAATTGCGTGCGGATCAGACGGATCAAGATAGTCTGCCGGATTATGCATTACTGGATCATATTATCCAGCTTTATCAAGAGCAGAATCAGTCAGTGGGGGCTATTATTCAGCAGGTAGGGCATGCGACAGAAGTGCGCCAGGTGCTTGGGCTGATGCGTCGCAATGAGTACAAGCGCAGTCAAAGTCCGCTCGGGCCGAAAGTCAGTTCGCGTGCGTTTGGGCGGGATTGGAGCATGCCGATTATGCAGGGAGGCTAGGCTATGAAGATCTCCGCCAAAGATCATCTCACTGGAATTATGACCCATGCGCACAGTGGGCTCTCTAAAATTTTCGAAGCCTATTCTGTGCACCAGCATTTAAGCGCGCAATTTGCGCAAGATGTGAGCGGAGAGTGGGCCTCCCAGCTGAATTTTGTTTTATATCGTTCTGGCGTTTTAACACTCTCAGTAGCGAATGCGTCGCTGCGAATGCGCATGCAATATGAAAAAAATAGTCTGTTGGAAGCCCTGCGTCAGAAAAAAACCTGGGCGGGCTTGAAAGAGATTAAAATACAAGTTTCTGCGTAAAATCTTCCAGGATTATACTTAAAACATATTCAAAGAGGGTTTTTTGATATAAATTGGCTGATTTGCTGAGGTATGTTGTGAAAAAAAACATGAAAAAAATTGACAATAACGCTTGACACGACGCTTTTACAATTGGTATAAAGTGATTGCCGACTTTAGATCGGGCTTGTAACCTTAACAAACTTAGAGAGGTATTCTCGTGAATAAATCAGAATTGATCGATGGAATTGCAAAAGAAGCGGAAATGTCAAAAGCTGCAGCAGCTCGCGCATTGGACGCGGTTATCACCAGCATTACGAAAGCGCTGAAAAAAGGCGAAGAAGTAGCGTTAGTGGGCTTTGGTACATTTCATGTTAAAAAACGTGAAGCACGGAAAGGTCGTAATCCCCGTACGGGCGCTGAAATTAAAATTGCAGCAGCTAAAGTGCCAGGATTCCGCGCTGGTAAAACTTTGAAAGATAGCGTTCAATAAACGTTTTTCTTTTGAAATGATCTAAAAAAGCGTATCATAACGGTACGCTTTTTTTTTGCTATGTTAAGAGGATGTGAAGATGTTACAAAATATACGGGACAATGCGCATGGTTGGTGGACTTGGGTTTTAGTGCCGATTTTGATTTTGCTCTTTGCGTTTTGGGGGATTGGCAATTATCTGGGCGGTAGTTTTTCGCAAAATAGTGTTGCCAGTGTGAATGGTGAGGATATTCCCCTGTCCCAATTTTTATTAGTGAATCATCAAGCCGTCGATCAAAAAACCATTATGCAGAGTCTGCAAACTTTGATTGATCAGGCTTTATTGACGGATGGATTGGCAGCCTTAGGCTTCGCTGTCTCCACGGATACGGTTGATCAATTGATTTATCAGGCACCAGCCTTTCAACAAAACGGCCAGTTTTCAGACGCACAGTATCAGGCGGCTTTACATAATCTGGGTGAAACCACCGCCGAATTGCGGGCGAGCCTGCGTCAGACTGCTTTGATTAATCAGTTTCAAAATGCCTTAATTTCAAGTCAGCTGCCTCTTAATAGCGAAGCGGCGAATGAAACTGCGTATGCCAATCTCAGCCGTCAGATTAATTTTTTGACCTTAAGTGTGAATCAGTTTATGCCTAAGACGCAGCCCGCACCTGAGGCCATTGCAGCCTATTATGCGAGTCATCAAAGTGCGTATATGACACCCTATCAAGTGAAACTGCAATATCTGATCCTGCCTTTAAGTGCTTTTGGTACCGGGGCTAATGCGCAGGCTGCGTATCAGGCTGCTTTGAATCAATTGGCGAATGTGACTTTTCAAAATGCACATTCTTTAAATGCGGCGGCCACGACGTTTCATATTCCGCTGCAGACCACGAATTGGCTGAGCGCAAATCAGGGGTCTGGAATTCTGCAGAATCCCGCAGTCCTGCAGGCGGTGCTGAGTGACAGCGTGATGAAGCAGGGGAATAACAGCAATCTGATTCAGGTCTCACCGACAGAAGCGATGGTCTTGCGGGTGGTGGCCAGTCAAGCACCCCAGGCCTTGCCTTTGGCTCAAGTGAGCCCGCAAATTGCCTCGACTTTGATGACGCAGCAGGCGACGCAGGAGATGGTAAACACCATTCAAGCGTTGCGGACGGCAGCGAGTCAAGGCCAAAGCCTGGCGCAGCTGGCAAAGACCAATGGCTTACAGTTGCAAAACATGAGCGTCAATGCCTCCAGTAAAGCGCTGGCGGCGCCGGTTTTAGCCGCATTGAATACCATGGCTGTGGGGCAGATCCAAGCGGTACCGGGAGATAATCAGATTGTATTGGTGCAAGTCCTCAGCGTCAGCCCTGATCCGCAGGGTAAAAATCAAGTCTCAACCGTTCAAATGGCCGGTGCCTGGACGCAGATTGAGATGGGGCAGTTTTTGAGTGCATTGCAGGCCAAGGGGACCATTAAAATTAATCCTGCAATTTTGAAGCAGTAAGTCATGTTGAAAAAGAACGCTATTTTAATCGCCTTCTTGATCTGTCTGGGTATCGTTATGGGGGCGGGGTTTTTCTATTCGCCTTCCGTGCCCTTTAAACCGAGCTTTGCCAGTATTCAATCGCTCGCATTGCGCCAGCAGGTCTTTATCAACTTTATGGTGCCAAAGGTGGAAAATGCCAATGATTCTGTTTTGGCGACCCGGCAGCGGATTCTCGCCATCCTGACAGAATGGCAGAATGACGGGCTCTTATCCGGTGCAGATCGCTATTGGCTATATACGACGGCCTATGTGTATCAGATCCCCCATTTTAAAATTCAAAATCCGGTACAAGTCCAGGAATTGTTATCCCGGGTTGATGAAGTTCCGGCCTCCCTGGTGCTCGCGCAAGCTGCGAATGAATCCGGTTGGGGCACCTCCCGGTTTGCAAAAGTAGCTGATAACTTTTTTGGTCAGCATTGCTTTGTAAGTGGTTGCGGGATATCAGCACGTGATAGTTTGGGTAAAAATCATGTTGAAGTGCAGAAGTTTAAAAACGTGCAGGCCTCTGTGACTGATTATATTTACAATCTGAATACCAACACTTCCTATCAAAGCTTCCGCGCATTACGAGCTAAAATGCGTACTGACAATAAACCTTTGGCGGGCTTTGCTTTAGTATCCCAATTGGGTAATTATTCTATACTAGGAGAGGGCTATATTATTTTGATCAGCAATATTATCATCAGTCATAATCTGATGCAGTATGATGAGATTGATAGCAATGTCTAAATTTCACTGTGCAGTCATCACTATTTTCCCCGAGATGTTTAAGGCGCTGACAGAATTTGGCGTAGTGGGACGTGCTGCTGAGGAAGGTTTGCTGGAATTAATCCTAATCAATCCGCGTGAGTATGCCCCCCCGCCACGGCGACGGGTAGATGAACGTCCCTATGGCGGTGGCCCAGGCATGGTGATGATGGCCGAGCCTTTATATCAGGCCATTCAAGCCGCAAAAATACATTTAGGTGCGGAGGCGCGGGTTGTATATTTGTCTCCGCAAGGTCCACGTTTTCATCAGAAAAAAGCGGAGCAGATTTTGCAGGATCACGCGCTGATTTTACTTTGCGGTCGTTATGAAGGCGTGGATCAGCGCCTCTTGGATCAATGGGTTGATGAAGAAATCTCGCTAGGTGATTTTGTGGTATCCGGGGGAGAATTGCCGGCTATGATGCTCATCGATGCCGTGACGCGATTAGTTCCGGGTGTTTTAGGGGATCCTGAATCCCTGCTACAGGAGTCCTTTCAAAATGAAACCCATTTTGATTATCCTGTGTATACTGAGCCAAGAACGTGGCAGGGGCAGGCCGTTCCTGAAGTCTTGCTGTCGGGTCATCACCAGAAAATTCAAGCATGGCGTGAGATGCAGAGTATTGCAAAAAAATAGTATACTATTTTCCATGAAGTGAAAAATAAGGCATGGGGGATCCGGAGGGATGAAGTATTTTGAAATAGTCAAAAAATATTCCGAGAAGCCTTCAGTGATTATTGGGGGCATGGTCCTGGGTATTTTTCTAGGTATTTTTTTGCCGCAAGGCGCTGCATTTTATAGCCAAGTCAGCCGCCTTTATTTGTCACTGCTGGAAATGTGCGCCTTGCCAGTCATGTCGGCAGCGGTGATTTCCAGTCTGGGGCATTTGATTCATGGCAATAAAACCTTATTTTATTTAAGACGTACGTTTTATGTTTTTCTATTAAGTTTGCTTCTGGCGGCGACAATCGCAATTTTAATGACTGTGATATGTCGACCCGGCGCCCATTTATCTGATGATGCCCTGGCGGGAATTGGGCATACAATTATGAGCATTCAGGGCGGAGCGACAACGGGCTTGACCACGCAATCGATGGGGATTGCAGAGTTTTTTTCCACACTGATTCCCAATAATATTTTTGCAGCATTGAGTGGCGGCCGCAGTTTGGCTATTTTATTTATCAGTATTTTGATCGGAATTGCCGTGGGCTTGCAGCGCACGGAAGAGGCCAAGCATACTTTGAACGTGGTGCATTGTTTATATCTGGCGTTCATCCGGATTATTCAGTGGATTATGCTTTTATTGCCGCTCGGCTTGCTCTGTTTATTTGCCAGTTATATTGCCACAGCCGGCTTTGAGATTCTGATCACTTTGTCGCATTTGATCGCCGTGATCCTAGGTTGCGGCCTGCTGATGATGGGGATTTTTACGGCGGTGATTCGGCAGCGTACGGGGTATTCTTTTGCGCAAGTGCTGTTTAAGTTGCGTCAGCCTTTGGCGATGGCCTTTTTTACCTCCAGCAGTTTGGCCACCATGCCGACGACACTGAATGCCTTGCGTAAGAATTTTAAGCTGAGTGAAGATGTGGTTTCGTTGGTCGTCCCCATGGGCACGAACTTTAATCAGCAGGCCTCGGTGATCCGCTATGTGTGTATTGCGATTTTTGTCCTGCAGATGTATGGCATGCATCTGGGCATTTTGCAAGTGCCTTTGTAACGATTCACCAAATTAGATTGAGTCATAAACAAAATCAGGCATTTTCCCTTGAAACAAGAGGGTTAGCGCCTCGGTCATATTAACGCCATGTTTGCGACAGGAGGAGAGATAGCCTCTGATCCGACAAAAGATTAAAGCGCCATCA
>CAMARA010000046.1 GCA_945860585.1 Francisella tularensis subsp. holarctica
CTTATTCAATGAAGCGGGATTATGCCTATTTTTTGCCCTTGGATGGCAAAAATAGCCACAACCCCTTTTTTGCCTTTTTTTGATTTTCTAAAAAAAACTTATGCTGCTCGCTTCGCCATATATCCGCGCTTTTTTAGCCCTGCTAACAAGGGGTAAATGATGAAGTGTATATTGGGCTTGGCGTTATGTTTGGGTTTTGTCGGCTATGCTGAAGCAGCACCCGATTTCCCTACATTATTTAAAAATCAGGATGCCTGTTTTTTGCTGTACAATTTGAATGAGCATAAAGTGGTGGATGTCTACAATAAATCAGACTGTAAGATTGAAGTGTCGCCTAATTCCACCTTCAAAATTGCCTTGTCTTTGATGGCTTTTGATAGCAATGTCATTACGCAGAAGACGGTCTTTAAGTGGGATGGTCAGCAATATGTGATTCCTGAATGGAACCAAGACCAAACGCCACACACCTGGCTGCGTTATTCGGTAGTGTGGGTCTCACAGCAAATTACGCCACAATTGGGCATGGCCAAAATCGACAATTATCTCAAGGCTTTTGATTATGGCAATGAAGATTTTTCAGGAGATCCCGGCAAAAACAATGGCCTCAGCAATGCCTGGCTGGATAGCAGCTTAAAAATCTCTCCTGCCGAACAAATGAAATTTATCGCCAAACTTGTTCAAAATAAACTACCCGTTTCAGAAGCAGCAATGACAGATACCAAAGCTAATCTGTATCGCGAAACGTCACCAAATGGTTGGCAGCTGTATGGTAAAACAGGCACAGGCAATCCGAATACGCAAAACCAACCTGAGCGCGGTTGGTTTGTGGGCTGGGTGCAAAAACAAAATCAGATTGATCTAGTCGTATTGAAGACCCAAGATTTAACGGCGCCGGACTCCAAAGAATATGCAGGTACACGTGCTCAAAACTTGGTTGCACAAATTTTGCAAGACGAAGGTGTGTTTTGAAGCATGCGCAATTAATCAATGAAATTACATTGAATTATTTATATTTTTATGGTACAGTTCGCATTGGAATTTATAAATGGCAAGGGTAAATAATGAGATTAAGTCAAGTGAGAGAGGCGGTCCGTGAATATAAAGAAGAATTTGATAGACAACCTTTTTCATTTTTTGAGTCATATCCCCCTTTCATTAAAAGCATCACGGCTATTTTTAATTGCAAAGCTGACCTTTCCTTTGTGGATCGAGATTTAGTCCCAGCAGAGGAAATCGCCTTGGCGCGGATTTTAATTCGTGCCGAACGAGATGACTCTTTTTGTCGCGGTGGTAGTTTTAATATTTTTAATGAAGCATCCCCCTTTGAGCCGCAGTGGAGGCTTCGTGGATTGTTGAATTGGCCCTGTCGTGAACTAGCCGATGAGTTTGTAAGCGTCGGAGACTTTGTTAAAATGGTCGGAGATTTCGAGGCAAAAGGATTGTTGCAAGAGTTTGGAGTAACATTCGTTGTAAACAAAAAGCAGGTCTACGATGCAATATCTCACCTTAAAATACATCGTCTTGACACAGCCGAACACATCCGCTTTTGTTTCCAATATCTAAATCGTTCGCCCTATCCCTATTTGCCCGCTGTTGCACAAGTCATGGTCGCACTCTTGAAGTTTAACCCTGTTTTATTGACTGCTGAACAGGTGTATGCCGTGCTGGCCGCCGCGAAGATACATGGACGTTTATATGGAGTGTGTCAGCACCTGCAAAACTTGTGGCACTTACGCCCTGAGGCACGCACTGCGGCCTGTTTGGCTGATTATCTTGCCAGAGTGCGCAGTGTGCCGATGCAATTGGCATTTGCAATTGGTTACGCCAATCCTGCATTACTTGAAGATAATATGCGCCGTATTCAAACCATCACTCGGCATGGTGAAGCTCTTTGTTCTGCAATTCATGCCCTGAGGCAGCAGAAGCAAATCACACAAGAAGATTTGGATTTTCTGTTCAGCAATGCTTCAAATGTCATCATTGCCGCTATGTCACGTGGAGCCATTTTTGATAGAACAGACCCTGTGATTGAGGAAGTATTTGCCCATTTACAAACATTGAGTGCGTTCAAACGACACCAAAAAACACCACCACCTCATTTTATTCTGGCAAGTGTGGCAAGTTCTCTCGGTCTGTCCGGTGAAACAATCTTTTTGGTTGATTGCAAGCCACAAGCCGAAATGGAGGCTCGTCAGGTCTTTTTTTCGAATCATATAAGAAGATCTCTTGCCGTATCAGCGCCGCCACAAGCAAGTGCCGGATCTGTTCCAGCATCTGAGGCCGTCTTAGCAGCAGCGCCATAGAAACTAGTGGTATGAGTCATCACTTCAGATGCAGCTTAAACCATTCCGTCGACGTCTGAGCTGCCGCCTCAAATTGCTCCACATACGGGCAAAAATGATCGCCTTTCATCAGCATCAATTGCTTGGGGTGGAGTGCATCCTCATAGGCTTGAAGTTGTAAATCTGTCTGTGAGATCGTGTCATTATCTGCCACAATCATCAAAAGCGGGGTCGGACTGATGCGTTTAATATAGGTGGTGGGCTCATATTGGCTATACATCTCGATCGATTTTAAGGTGATTTCATTGTGCCAGTTTTTAAAGCGCCATTTCTGATCGGCTGGAGCGTTGGCACCTGTGAAAAAATCATGAGCCGTTTTATCAGGATGGGACGCCAATTCATTGGTCGCAATGACGGTGGGAACCTTCGTTGGTGCCTGACCTGCAAAACGCTGGCGTGTATCTTCAGCGAAACGATTTTGCAAAGCCTGCCAATCTAAAGGGCGATAACGGCGGCGGATGGTTTGATACCCGCTGATCATGGGCACGGCGGCCACCACTGCTTTGACGCGATTATCGGTCGCCGCAACAACCATTGAATGCGCGCCGCTATAACTAATGCCCCAGAGGCCAATTCGCTTGGGATCTACTTCAGGCAGTGTCTCCATAAAACTAATCGCGTGGCGAAGGTCAGCGATCTGCGCCAAGGGATCAATCTCCTGACGTGGTAAACCTTCGCTTTCGCCAAAACGCCGCTGATCATAGACCAGAACTGCAAAGCCTGCTTGGGCAAAGGCTTCAGCATAGCAATCCAGATAAAATTCTTTCACTGAATTCCAGCCTGGAGTGATGATGATGGTTGGATGCGGCCCTTTGGACTCAGGCGTATAAAACCAGCCTCTGAGCGTGATGTTTTCAATGGTAAATTGGATATCGCGGCGTTGAAATGTTTTCATGATGACCTCTTGGGTGGTTTGCGGTTATGATAGAAGCATGATAACCCATTTGAGGATAAAAGTAAACTAACAGGTTTACTTTGTCGAAAAGTATGAGCAGAACCCTTGAAAAACAAAGCGCTATTTTAAAAGCAGCCAAAACATTATTCCTCCAAAGAGGCTTTCAAACCACCTCGATGGATGAGATTACTGCTTTGGCGGGGGTCTCTAAACGCACGGTGTATCATCATTTTCCTGATAAAGTGACCTTGTTTAAGGCGGTGATTAAGCTGCATTGGGATGAGATCATGCAACAGCGTCAGGCAAAACTAAATGCAGAAATGCCTCCAGAACAAGCATTAACTCTTTTCTGTCAGGATTTTATGGGCTTTGCCTACCATACCGATACGATGAGTTTGTTTCGGCTGATGATCGCTGAGGGCCATGCCTTACCGCATTTATCAGATTTGGTTTTGGCCCAGGGCAAAGCGCCATTTACGCAGGAATTAATTTACTACCTCAATGCCCAACAAATCAAGGGTGTCTTCAAAATAGAGCAGGTGGATCTGGCGGCGAGTCATCTGCTGGGAATGCTTAAAGAAGATCAGTTCTGGCCGAAGATGCTAGGTTTTATTCCTGAGGTGGATTTAAGCAAAACTGATCTTTTGATTCGCGAGGCGGTGCGGGTTTTTTTGTGCTATTATCAGAAAAAATCAGTTTGACATGGAGCATTGATGAAAACCGTAGCCATCGTGACTCGCACCTTAAAGCCAGGAAAAACTTATGATGATTATCGCAAGGCCTGGTTTCATAGCAATGGTTTCGGTGTGCCCACCACCATGTACACGGTGGTCAACGCCTTTAACCCACGCGAGATTATTTCAATCGGGATTGTTGATCTGAATGAAAAGCAGCTGGTGAAGGCGCTGGAAATCGAAGTCAAAGATCGCCTGGCAAATCCTCTGGATGACATCATTGAATCGACGATCATTCGCAATTTTGGAATTGTCACTGCAGTTGATGATTTTTCTCCTGAAGGCCCATTAAAATATATTGAACCCCAGGTGGATGGTCAGCCCACGGATTATAACGAGCTGGCGACTTTGCTTGAAACGGTGGCCACTGAAATTCGTAAAGCCAGTGCTGAGCGGGATCGTTTGAAAAAATGTCAATAAAACGAATCAGAATTGGTGCATTAGTTGGGATGGGGCCCAATTCAACAGGCCCTTTTTATGACAGTATCATGAATTACGCGCGCAGTTTGTATGGTGCGCGTTTTGATATTGATTTTCCAGAAATAGTGCTGGTCTCCTTGCCTACGCCGTTTTATCCAGATCGAGCCATTGATGATGCAGCTATGATGGCCCGCTTGGCGGAGGGCATTGCTATTTTGAATCAGGCAGAAGTCGATTTTATTGTGATTCCGTGCAATGTGGTTCATCAATATTATGCGCAAATGCAAAGCCTGACGTCGGTGCCGATTTTGAATATGATTGATTTGGCTGTTACAGCGCTGGATGCTCCAGCAGCTGCGAAAGTGGGGCTGATTGCCACAACGCCGACTATTCAATCCAAATTATATCAGGATAAGCTTGCTGCGAAAGGCTTTCAGGTCTTTCACACGGATGATCTGCAAGTGAAGGTCATTGCCTTGCTGACGGAGTTAAAACAGTCTCAACAATCGGCGCGTGCGCTGGCTTTGTGGAGTGAGCTGGTGCATGATCTTGAGAGGAGTGGCTGTACGCATGCAGTGATTGCGTGTACGGATATTACGCCTTGTATTGAATGGGTTCAGTCAAGAATTTGTTTTGTTGATTCGGGTGATGTGTTGGCTAAAGTGACGATTGAATTGTATATGCAACGAAATGCCTGACCCAAGCAGATTTAATTGTTGATAAACGCTTTAACCATCTCTCGTGCTGCTTTTTCAGAGGCGGCTCGTTCGCCCCCTTGCCAAAAAACGGTGCTGGGGAATTGTGATTGCGCGACAGCAAGTAACTTGGAGTCGGGAATCGTAGCCTCAGGATGAAAGCCAAAAGCCAAGACTTGTTTGGTTTGAAGGGCTGCAGCATGTCCATAGTCCGCATATTGGGCAATGAATCCAATGTCGCCTTCACCACTATCTGCAAAACCGATATTCTCCCAGCCAAATTGAGAAGAAGTCTGGACACCATTCGCAAGACGAAGTGTATGTAAGGCTGGGGTTTTTAGCAGTGGGCCGATGGCGGTGATAGTCGGTAAAAGTCCAAGGCCCGGTATCCAGGCTGTAGAGCGAGGGCTCTCGATTGTTCGAGAAGACAGTGCTGCACCTGCGCAGCTTCCAATGATACGATAATGATGAGAGGGCGAGTGCAAGGCAGTGCGGATTGCTTTTGCGACGAGAGAAAGAGGTGCGCTGCCACAAGCGTCCGCCATTAATACGGAATTGCCCCCTGGAATGACAAGGACGGCCTCTTTGTATTTTGGATCAAATTGGTGCTGGATGAATTGACTGAAGTCCATATCACGCACATCGCTATAGTCCTGCTTCAAAAAAGTCATCCAATCCTGTTGCGATGCCGCAGAGATGCCTTGAAAGAAATCAGATCGTATCGCCTTTCCAGTTCCTTTCAAAACGAATATCAGTGGGTCTGTCAGGCTTTTAGCGGCTTTGTACATGGCAGGATCTCGTGTGATCGTGAGTTGGAATTATATATTAAATTTGAATATTTGGCAAGATTGCTTTTTTTGCCTATTCTACCCAAATCAAAGTGCGTGCATCAGCGCCCATGGCAATTGGGGTATCGCTATCAACGCCTTTGACATCAATCGTAATGGGGAAACGATAGGGGTAACGAATCCAATCGGTCGTGGGTGAAATGTAGGGAAGGGCCGCATTGCCTGGTGTAGCATCGCGCGCTACAGCACGCCCAAAGCTGACAATCGTACCGTAATAAATATGCCAGGGGTGGCTGGACAAAATCACCCAGACGGATTGCCCTGGCCTGACTTTGGAGAGCGCAGCCTCTTTGTAATTGGCGATCACTTGCAAATCACGATGGGCGACTAAGCCAAACAAGGATTCATTGGCGGAGACTTCTAAGCCAGGATACACGTACAGATTGTTGATGTAGCCATCCTGCGGCGCACTGACTTTGGTGAGGCTGAGGTTATACGCTGCGAGATCGACGGCGCTTTGATCGCTTTGAATTTTAGCGCTTTCAACTTTGAGCAATTCACTGGCGGCAAAAACTTGCGTGCGCAGGCTGAGCTGCTGGCCTTTGGCATTTTGATACAGGGTGTCTTGATCATCATAGTTTTGTTTGGATATGATTTTTTGCTGGAGGAGTTTGCCATAACGATTCAGGGTATTCTGCGCCAATTGAAGTGTGCGATCTGCTACAATCAGTTGTTGCTTTAAATTGGCGATTTGTACCGTGGTGGCCACGCGTGAGGCCTGAGATTGTGCCAGATTGGCTTGGTCCTGATTCAAGGTCAGCTTAAAAGGTGTAGGGTCGATTTCAAATAAAGGATCGCCGATTTTTACTTCCTGATTGTTTTTGACATACACGGCAGATAGGCGCCCCGTTATTTGAGGTGCAATCGAGATAAAATTGGTTTTGACATAGGCATCATTAGAGTAGAGCAGCAGATTGGTCAAGATCAGCCAGATCAGTAAAATGACTGCGAGGGCAAGGCTGACATAAGACCATTTTTTGCAGCGGGGTGAGAATTTCATGAGATGCTTATTAATGGAGAATAAGCTTACTTTATCTCATCCTACCTTTTTTTGGAATATTTTGTTAGGCTTCCAGTATGAGATCTTGATTTGATAAGGCGGATGATGGCGATTTTTGCGCCGGTACGCACTTTGTTTTTTGAGCTGATCGATGATTTTAAGACTTTTTCTTGGTCATCCAGTCGTGCATTGATTTCCATTAAAGCCAGTATTGCTTGTGTTTTGGCTTTGCTGATTGTGTTGGAGTTCAATATCAGCGATCCGACCTGGGCGGCATTAACGGCATTTGTAGTGGTACAGGCTTCCCGAGGTGCAGCGATTGTTCAAACGATCGAGCGGATTTTTACAACACTGATCGGTGTTCTAGCGGCGCTTTTGCTCTTGAATTTGTTTGGCGATAATGTCTTGGTGATGCTGTTATTTGCCATTGCGGGCTTAACCATTTGCTTTTATTTTTCAGCAAAAAGTAAAACGCCGTTTGTGTGGGTGTTTGGCCCTGTTACGTTTTTGTTGGTTTTGTTTAGCGCACCGAATGTTGAGCCAGGCCTGGTGGCGAATTTTGCCTATTACCGGGCTTTGGATATTAGTGTGGGTACGTTATGTGGTCTAGGCGTGAGTTTATTATTTGCGACCCCCCTGGCTACGGAGGAGTTGCAAAAGAATAATATTGCGTTATTGCAAAGCCTAAATCGTCTGGTGGGACACTGTTTTAAACTCTATCGTGATCATATTCGTTCAGATCAATTTAAGCCGGAGTTGGATCAACTGCTGAAGCTGACGGAGACGCAGGCGGTTTTACTGCGTTTTGCTAAACATGAGCAGCGCTTTCAGTCCGCATTGCGACACCCTGATCTGCAGCTGGAGCAGGTCGTATTTATGGCTCAGGAAATGCTGATCAACTTATATGAAGATGATGGCTCGGCGCATGAATTGGTGGCTTGTTTTTCAGCGCAGCTGGGCCCTTTGGAAAAAGCGATGACGCATAGTTTTGAGGCCATGGTGCGTTCTCTTGAGACGCAGTGTCAGAATCGTGAGGAGGTGCTGCATCAGCTAGATCTCTGGGGTAAAGCAATGGCGGGTTTGATGCAAAAAACCAGTCGATTTCGTGATGATCAGGGGGCACAGTTTTCCTCCCTGCAATGGATCAAGTGGGATCGATTCCTGATGCATCAGGAGGAGCTGTTTACCTTGATGCGCAGTTTTTATGAGCAGGAGTTGATTTTGCCTGACGCAGAGCCGCATTCTAAAGGGTGGCGCCATCTGTTTCTCTGGGATGCATATCACTGGGAATATGCATTTAAAACCGCACTGGCGGGCGTGCTGTTTCCCTTTTTTGCGCTGTATTTTTCTCTGCCCAGTGGCGTGATGTTGAGTGTCGTCGTGATTATCAGTTTGCAAGTGGACATGAGCATTACGCGACAGAAGCTTTTTCTCCTGGTTGTGGGATCTGGCTTGGGTGCCTTAGCTGCTTTGGTATTGTTGGGTTTGAATCTGGAGAATATCTGGTTGTATCTCGCTGCCATAGGGGTAGTAGTATTTTTGATTGGACTGATTCTGCATGGTGATCCCAGTCGTAGTCTGATTGGTTTATTTGCGCTCTTTGCTTTTTTGGGAGGCGTAGGGTCAGGCATAGGGCCCTTGCTGGATTGGCGGAATATTGTCTTGCTGTTTTTAGAAATCTCAGCGGCGGCATTTATTTTGCAGATTTTTTTAGTGTGGATCTGGCCTTTTTCTCCGCGTAAAATCTTTCAGCACTATTATGGGCAGGTGGTTTGGTATCAAGAGCAGATCCGGGCCTCCATTCGGGATTCACTACCACACAATCCATCTGCCATTCATGCGCCCATGCGGCAGGAATTTAATAGTTTACGCCAGCAAATCAGAAGTTTTGAGGTCTACAATTGGGAGGGTAACGCTTGTCAGCAAACAATGCGACAAGTCGTTGTGCTATGGTATCGCTCCTATCATTTGCTAGCAGGGATTGCGCTGGCTCTGCAAACCCTGGATTTAAGTGCGATAGAAAGCCCGCTCGCTCACTTTATACAAGAGATTTTGGCCACGCATCCCTCATCAGCCAGTCTGCAAAGGGTTCTCGATGAGTTGATGGAGTATAAACGCCAGTTGCGGGCACGTTTTGTTGCAGGTGAGCGGATTCCTTTTGCTGATGCGCTGCGGTTGGTGCATATTTTTGATCTTTTGGAGAAGCTGGCGAGGTGTCGGCAGGATTTGTTGGTCTGTGGTTCGGCGATTGGCCAAGAGATGGGGTGAACAATGAGGATAGCGCATTGCTGGAAAATAGTTTAAAATACACATAAATCAACGCAGGGGCCCGTATGCGCTTTCTTAAACTAATCACCTTGTCTGTTATCGTATTTTTGCAGTCTTGGGCCTATGCTGATACGCAATATGTATTACAACCCTCAGGGCCGTTCGGTGTGGGTTATCAGGATTTTTGGTGGGTCAATCAAGCTGTCTGCCCTGACTTCTTTTATAATGGCAGCAATCAAGTGGACTATAGCAAAACCAATACGCATTTTTGTCGGGAAATTATGGCGCGTGTTTATTACCCCGCAAGCACATCAGGCATCAGTAGCCCCTATTATCCTGCCTTAATTGCTCAGTTGCAGGCGGAATTGCCGCAAGCAGGTATTCCTGAGATTACACCTGCTATGATTCAGGCTCTCAGCAATATTACGACCTTCACTTATGAAAATGCACCGATCATTCCCAATCAGACTTTCCCGGTTGTTATTTTCAATCCAGGTCTGATGTCTCCTGTAGAAGCCTATGTGAACGTGATTTCAGATTTAGCGAGCCATGGCTATATTGTGGTTGCGGTGAATAACACTTTCATTGGTGATCCCATTCAGTTTCCTGATGGGCGCATTGTGAATACTTCAACTACAACGACGGAGCAAGAGTTTGAAGAAGCGCCTGCGACGGATATTACGTATGCCTATCAGCAGATACTGAATAACCCAATGCATAGCCCTATTTTTGCTGCAATGAATACGCAGGAGATTGGCATGTTAGGGCATTCTCTTGGGGCGGTGATGACGGTTATTACAGCACACACTCATCCAGAGTGGATCAAAGCAGCTGTGGCGATGGAGGCGACCTATGATCCGCCAAATTATTCACCTTTGAGTGGGTTTTCTATTCCCTTTATGCACATGCATGGCTCGTATTGGAGGGCGATGTATCCTGATGCAGCGAAGGCTGGCCCATTTCAACTCACCAAGAACGAATATTATGTGGTGATGGCGCCAGCTGGAGCGCCTCCAACCTATACAGAGCATAATAATTTTGGCGATACCTCTACCCTGCAATATCAACCTGCATTGCAGATTTTTAATGAAAAGACTCCCGTTACGCCTCCTTTAACCAATCAATTGGAAGTGGGTACTGCACCTGGATTTCAAACAGATAGGCTGATCAACCAGTATATCGTGCAGTTTTTTGATTACTTTTTGAAAGGGGAGCAGGATAATCGCAACGTTGCTACTTTTAAAGATTGCGTGCCTATTTCAATGAACTCACAATTGATTTGTGGGCTAGGAGCAACAAATTCTTAAAATGATTATCCCAGCTAATTCCACGCTGATTCTGATCGATTTCCAGAAGGCGATTGATCACCCAAGTTGGGGAAAAAGAAATAACCCCCAAGCTGAAGCCAATGCAGTCAGTTTATTAAACGCCTGGCGTACTTCAGGCCGACCTATTTTGCATATTCGTCATGATTCGCGTGATCCAGCGTCGCATTATCGACCTGGGCAGGCAGGCAATGATTTCAAGCCAGAGTTAATGCCGCTTCTAGGTGAAGTGGTCATTGTAAAAAAAACGAATAGCGCCTTTATCGGCACTACCTTAGAGGCCAGGCTGCGTGCGGCAAATTGCCATACTTTGGTTGTTGCGGGAGTGATCACCAATAATTCAGTCGAAGCAACGGTTAGAATGGCGGGGAATCTTGGTTTTGAGACTTATCTTGTCCAAGATGCCTGTTTTACCTTTGATCGGACTGATTGGAGTGGGCGGCATCACACAGCACAGGAGGTTCATGATATGTCGCTTGCTAATTTGAATGGAGAGTATTGTACTGTGGTTGACGCAGCAGCGGTAAATGAATCTGTAAATCTGGGGTGAGATCTGATGAGTAAGAATAAAGTTTACGAAAATTACGAAAAAATTCACGAATGGTTTGACGCGCATCGGAATAAAAGCCTGATGAAAAAAGAGTATCTCAATTTAATTCTAGCCAAGGCTCCCAAGCAAGGAACGGTTTTGGATCTGGGATGTGGAACGGCTGAGCCCCTGGCCGCCTTTTTTATTGATCAAGGTTACAGTGTGACAGGAGTAGATGGTAGCACCAAGATGATTGCTTTGTGTAAGGCTCGTTTCTCTGATCAAACCTGGCTTTGCGAAGATATGCGTGAGATTGATTTGCAGCAACAGTTTGATGTGATTTTGGCCTGGCATAGTTTTTTTCATTTGCCGCAGTCAGATCAACGTAAGATGTTTGCTAAATTTGCGGTGCATCTGAAGCCAGGTGGGGTATTGGCTTTTACTTCAGGGCCGGATGTGGGTGAAGTCTGGAGTGATAATGGCGGGCAGAACTTGTATCATGCTTCGTTGTCGATAGCGGAATATCAGTCCCTGTTAAAACAACATGGGTTTGAAGTGCTTGTTCATAAAGTGGAGGATCCTGATTGCGGTGAGGCAACCGTATGGGTGGTTCAGAAACAAAAAAGTATGCCATACAACTGGCTTGAGCATTGGGATAAAAATGATATTGGCTTTCATCAGAGCGCGAGCAATCCCTTCTTAAAAGCGTTTTGGCCTACGCTGAACTTGAAACCCAAGGCACGCGTTTTGGTGCCTTTATGTGGCAAAAGTCTGGATCTATTGTGGTTGGCTGACCAGGGTTTTCAAGTCATCGGCATTGAGCTGAGCGAGCTTGCCTGTCAGGCGTTCTTCCATGAAAATAAGCTGGAAGTTGCTGTTGAAGCGGTGGGGCCATTTAAGCGCTATTATAATGAGCAGATTCAAATTTTTTGCGGCGACTTTTTTGCCATGACACCTACCTTGCTATCCAGTATTGATGCGGTTTATGATCGTGCAGCCTTGGTGGCACTGCCAGAGGATTTGCGGTGGCGATACGCACAGCATTTAAAAACGCTGCTGATGCCCAATAGCCAAATTTTGCTGATTACATTTGATGCGAATAATGCCGTGCAAGGGCCGCCGTATGTCGTCTCACAGCTTGAGGTGGAGAAATTATTTGCGCCGCAGTATCACATTCATCTTTTGCAACGCGTTGTGAAATTGGACTTGCCCCAGCATTTATGTCAAAAAGGCTACTCAAATTCGCAGACCTTTGAGACGGTTTATCGGTTGGCCGGTAATGCGTAAGATAGAAGCTTTTTTTGAACGGCTGGCGCCACTTTTATTGCGCCATGAGCCTTTGGCTTATCAATTGGATCAAGATCCTGCGTTATTGCGTCAGGCCTATGAGGATTTGGTCAAGATAGAGGGCTTGCGTTTGTTGATTCCAGAAGCTTGTGGTGGGCTCGGTGGGGGGCGTCAGGAGTGGATTCGTTATAATATTGAGATGGCGGGCTGTTCGGGGGCGCTGTTATTTTTGCAGGCACAGCATCAGTTTACGGTGGAGATCTTGAATCGGCTGTTGCCGGATGAGCGGGTGAGTCAGGTTTTGCGTACGCTTGTTGAGAGTAATCATGGCGTGGGGATTGCGGTTTCTTCTTCGCGCAAAAACTTATCAGTACAGCGTCAGCCTGGGGGATGGGCATTGTCGGGTGATTTGCCTTGGGTGACAGGGTATGGGTTTTTGAACAAAATCCTGATTGCCTTTTGCGTAGAGGGCCAGGATTATTTTGGCTTTTTTGCTTTGAATCAATCGGAGTCAGTCGCTGTGACGCCTATCAAAACCATCGCAATTTACAATTCTACTCAAACTGTGGGCGTGAGGCTGCATCAGTATTTTATTGCGGATCAAGAGCTGATTGCCATTCGCCCGAAAGGCCCTGATGTGAGGCGTGAGCATCCTACTTTGTACAATTTTACCGGTGCCGCCAAGGCATTGCTGAAATTATCCAAACAAGGAAAGCACTTCAGTTCGGAGCAAGCCCTGGCGCGTCATCGGCAATTGGAGTCAGATTGGTTGACTTTTTATCAGGAGGTGTTGAGCGGCCCTGCGGAGAATCCCTATGCCTTGAGAGCAAAGGCATTATTGCTTGCAGAAGAATGTGCTTTGTTCGCCAGATTAATGTATGGCGCTTCAGGTATTTTGGAGGCCGCTCCCGTCATGCGCTTGAGTCGGGAGATCTGGCAATATGCGGTGGCTGGCATTAATGAAGGGCAGATTGGCGCTTATTTGGAGGGCTGGGATCATGCATCGGCTTGACTGTAATGGTAAATAAATATATAATATCAAAAATTACTATTAAACAGGAGGGCAAAAATGTGGATTAGAACTTACAGTAAAGTATATCCAGGGATAAAAAAGGAAGACGTCTGGCGCATCTGGACAGACATCAATCACTGGACAGATTGGCATGATGATTTGGATTATTGCAAACTCGAGGGGCCTTTTGCGGTGGGAAACTTTTTTATG
>CAMARA010000047.1 GCA_945860585.1 Francisella tularensis subsp. holarctica
TCAAGGAGGAGTCTCGAGCTTGCGAGAGAAGCTCCTTGATAGCACTGCTTCTATTTAGGACAATCTTGACATGAGTTTAAGATCGACTTTTGACCCGATAAGCCGCAGTTCTTCGCCATCTTTACGCGCTTTTACTCCACCGCTAACACCAGTAGAAGCAGAAAGACAGGGGCATCAAAGACGTTTGCGGAGTTATATCTTGTCAGGTGCTGATGCCGCTGACGAAGAGTCTATTGCGTTGTTGCCCTATATGGGTTTTGTTGCCGCAGACGCGTGCATGATGATTCCTGCTGGGCAGCAGGTGCAATTGGCAGATTTAAACGGTGCCTTTGCTATTACCGAGGCTAGCCAAGCCATGTTTCTTCGGACCTCTCTTGTGGGACAGGAACGGGATCCTTTGAATTTAGAGTCTATGTGTATACAAACGGATTTTACTGATGCAAATGTTGATTTAAGCCTTCTAAATCAAATTATTAATTTAAGGCGTATGCAGGAAGAGCCTTTGCTAAGTTTTTTAACGCAGCATTGGCCGACGCCCCGTGCTTTGATGCGTTTATCAGTGTCGCATCCCCGTCAGTTAAATCCTGCAAATCTTGATCAAGTACAGGGAGAGGCTCATGAAGAGGCGCCAAGACAACAAGTATTGTTGACTGAAGTTGAGCGTCAAAATATCTTTAAAGCTCAGATTCAGACTCTGATTTCTTCGCTTCGCCCGCCAGCTGTTATAAGCGTTACTGATCCAGATTATCGAGCTTATATTTTGGGGGGTGGGGATGACATCTTCAGTCGCGATGTAATGGATTTACGCAAATATATAGAGTTCGGCTCGTATACAGAGCATGACTCAGATGCAGCGTATGACCCAGCTAATAGGCAGGATGTGGTTAAGCAGCCGCATATTATAGTTGCTCCAGGGCAGCGGATTGAATTGATAACCTTAAACAATGTTCTGGCTATTTTTGCTGAAGGTCGGAATGTATTGTCTCGTGAGGTGGTGGGGGCATCCGTTCCTTTTACAGAACAAAATATTAATTTAGGCTTATTAAATAGGCTTGTGAATCTAAGGCGTATGCAGGAAGAGCCTTTGTTAAGTTTTTTAGTGCAGCGCTCACCGTTACCCGATTTTTTAATGCGTTGGTCATTGTTGAGTCCAGGGGACTTGAATGTTACAAATCTTGTCCAGCTGATGAACGGTGTTGGTATAGTGGCTGCCCAAGCTCCAGCCCCAGCTCCAGCGCCAGCTCCAGCTCCAGCGCCAGCGCCAGCGCCAGCGCCAGCGCCAGCTCCAGCTCCAGCTCCAGCTCCAGTAACAGCACACCTTGGTATTGGCTTTTTGAAGGTGCTTTTTGCGAATCGGGCATTAGCCGCTAGCAAGATAACGATCAATAATCTGCTGCAAAGCTGGGACTGTACACGAGAAGCATTGACAGCCAAGGTTCGCAATAAGTGTGCTAAGCATGTTAGTGTGCCAGGACATACACATCCATGGTATTCTAGATCAATTCATGCAAAGAAACATGCAGCTTGGAGTGAGCTTGGCAGGCATCTAGAAAACGCTGATCCAGCGCCTCGAGCTGTTTAATTATAGACATGGCCTGCACTTGCCCATTGTGCCCTTTTGACAACTGGCCTGAAAGGATTTACATTATCAGCAGTGTTTTTAATAAAGGATCGATATTATGTTGAAAGGAAAAAAGGCATTGCTGACGGGTGTGATGAGTGATCGTTCGATTGCTTATGGGATTGCGGAGGCGATGCATCGTGAGGGTGCGGAGTTGGCTTTTACGTATGTGAATGAGCAGATGAAGGAGCGGGTGGCGAAGTTGGCGGCGCCTTTTAATCCTGCGGCTTTGATTCCTTGTGATGTCAGTACGGATGCCGATATTGCGGCTTGTTTTGCTACTTTGGGTAAGACCTGGAGTCATTTGGATGTGTTGGTGCATTCGATTGCGTTTGCGCCGGCGGATCAGTTGGATGGGGATTTTGTGGATCATATTAGTCGGGAAGGGTTCCGCATTGCGCATGATATCAGTAGCTATAGTTTGTGTGCGATGGCGAAGGCGGCGCGGCCTTTGATGAAGGATCGTAATGCGGCGATTTTGACCCTGACGTATTTGGGTGGGGAAAAGGCAGTCGTCAATTACAATACCATGGGGCTGGCGAAAGCGAGTCTGGATGCGGTGGTGCGTTATAGTGCGGTGGCGCTGGGCGGGGAAGGGATTCGTGTGAATGCGATTTCAGCGGGGCCGATTCGGACGCTGGCGGCGTCTGGCATTAAAGGCTTTCGTAAAATGTTGGATTATAATGCAAAAGTCAGTCCGCTGAAGCGCAATGTGACGACGGAAGAAGTCGGCAATGTGGCGGCGTTTTTGTGTTCGGATTTAGCCTCGGCGATTACGGCGGAGATTATTCACGTTGATTGTGGTTTTAGTCAGGTTGCAGTGCCTCCTCTTGGGGATGAGTAAAAATTTAGATTGCCAAGGCCGGTTTTTTCTGTTAAAAATAGGCGCTTGCGTTTTCAATGATTGAAGGATGTAAATATGGATCATATCGATAACCCCTTAAGCTTTGAGCCTTACGAGCCTAAAGCCGGCGAAGAGTATATGTCTGCTGAGCAAATCGAACATTTTCGAATGATTTTGACTAATTTGTATGAGTCGATCAATCATAAAATGACCGAAGCAAAGAATCACATGAAAGAAGAGCCTGAAAATTTTTCAGACCCCGTTGATCGTGCTTCTCAAGAGGAAGAGTTGAGTTTAGAATTGCGTGCGCAGGATCGCGAGCGCAAGTTGATTCGTAAAGTCCAGGAATCGCTGGATACGTTAAAAGAAGGTGACTATGGTTTTTGTCAATCCTGTGGTGCAGAGATTGGTTTACGTCGTTTAGAAGCCCGTCCTACCGCAACCCAATGTATTGATTGTAAAACCCTAGATGAACTTAAAGAAAAACAACTTTATAACTAAGCTTTTTAAGAAAAAGCCAAAGCTCGAGCCTGTCATTTATGATGCACGCGCTTCGGAATTGTGGCCGACTAATTTTCCTGCTCATGTTTTGAAAATTATTGAGACTTTGCAGCGAAAAGGCTACGAAGCCTATATTGTTGGTGGTGGAATTCGCGATCAGCTGATGAATCTGCATCCCAAAGATTTTGATGTGGTGACCAATGCGCTACCGGAACAAATTAAAAAATGCTTTGATCGTGCCCTGATTATTGGTAAGCGCTTTAAGCTGGTGCATGTCTATTTTGATCGTCGTGAATATATCGAAGTAGCAACCTTTCGGCAGGATCATAGCCTGGCAAAGCATAAGTCCCAGGGCGCTTTGCGTCAGGGTGGTATTGTCTCGCGAGATAATGTTTATGGCGCGATTGAAGATGATGCCTTGCGTCGTGATTTTACCGTGAATGCCTTTTATTATAATCCGGGTACACATGAATTATTAGACTTTAGTAATGGTATTGCCGATTTTCAGGGACGGGTGTTGCGCTTAATTGGTGAGCCAAATGCGCGCTTGAAAGAGGACCCCGTGAGGATTCTGCGTGCTTTGCGTATTAGTAATAAATTGGATTTTGAAATTGATGCTGCAACCATTAAGGCTATACCAGATCATATTGCACTGTTGGGTGATATTGCAGGTGGGCGTTTGTTTGATGAGTATCAAAAAATTCTCTTATACGGGCAGGCTGAAAAAAACTTTGACTCCCTGATCAAAATGAATATTCTGCCAATTCTGTTTCCGAGTTTGGCGAGGTCTCTCGAGGTGAAATGGTTTGCTGAGATGGTGCGTCAAGCGTTGCGGAATACAGATGAGCGTTATTATGCTAAAAAAACCATTAATCCTGCGTATCTAATCGGCGTCTTTTTGTGGCATGAGTTACAGTCCACGAAAAAAAAGCTGGCTGAGAAAATGAGTTACAAAAAAGCCTATCAAGATGCTGTAAAAGCGACGCTTAGCGCTCAAAACAAAATCACCGGTATGCCGCGCTTTATGACGGAAATGGTCGAAGAGATGTGGGCTTTACAACGCCAGCTTGAACTGCGCCGTGAAAAAAATATTCTTGGAATTGTAAATCATCCCAAATATCGTGCCGCCTATGATTTTTTAGTGTTGCGCAGTCAGGTTGGGCAGGTTAAACCCGCCCTGTGTCAGTGGTGGCATCAACTGTATCTTATGTCCGAACAGGAGCGCCTGAGCTACTTGTCAAATCAGGTCGAAAAAAGCTAGTAAGTTTTTGTTGTGCATAAAAAGTGCCAACTGCTACAAAGGGTGCACTTGCTAAGGCAATTTGTCCAAACTGTGCAACTGAATCCCAGGGGGCTGATGTAAGGCGAGCTGCTAGGCTTAAAAGGGCAATTTTTTTATCAGCCCAAGTCTGAATGCTACAGGCATAAGCAACTGCTGCCCAAGCCGTAAGAGGTGAGGGTGTTTCGCTGCCGTGAATAGAGTGATACGTCTCTAGTGCTAGACCTGCACTGAGTAATAGCGCTCCACCAATTACTTGTCTGGTTAAACTGTTATTGCTTGCTGCGGCCATTTTTGTTTCCTTTTGGGTTGATTGGAATGGCTGTAGAATATCTCAAAAAAAGCTTGACGTAAAGGAGAAAGCCCGTTATGATAGGCGACTTATTCGGGGTATAGCGCAGCCTGGTAGCGCGCCTGCTTTGGGAGCAGGATGTCGAGAGTTCGAATCCCTCTACCCCGACCATGAGTTCGACTTGCGCTCGTAGCTCATTTGGATAGAGCATCGGCCTTCTAAGCCGAGGGTAGCAGGTTCGAATCCTGCCGGGCGCACCAATGCCTTATCTTATGGTGAATGTAGCTCAGTTGGTAGAGTCCTGGATTGTGATTCCAGTCGTCGTGGGTTCGAGTCCCATCATTCACCCCAGTTTTGTGCTATTAAAATCACAGTTTGAATTTTTTTTGTCAAAGTCTTGATGTGGCGGTCTGAAATCTGTTATAATTAAAGTCAAATAAGAAGATTGAGTTTCCGCCATGTTGCATAAAGTAACCGTTGAAAATTTTTTCTCGATAGCAGAAGAGCAGTTAATTTCTTTTGTTGTGCCGGCTAATGCACCTGATCTCCCTTGCTTTAGCAGTGCTAAAGCAGATCAAGAATTGCGTCTTGCCAAAGTGGTTGGTTTTTTTGGTAACAATGCTTCTGGAAAATCTACTATTTTGCGTGCGATCACGACTGCTGTTGCCTTTGCTTTAAATAGTTTTGACGCAGGCTCTACGCTGATCCAGTTTTTTCAGCCTTATCGGCAAGAAGTGTGGTGGACGAAACCTACAAAAATTCTAATTGAATTTGACGGCCGGCTTGCATCTCAGCAATCTTTTGCGAAATTTCGTTATGAATTACATATTGCTCATCAGACGAATAAATTGGCAAGTAATAGTATTTTATATGAAGCTTTAACTTATGCACCTAAAGGAAAATTTAAACGCCTTTTCGAGCGTCATGCACAATCTTTTTCTTTTGGGGAGGCGTTCGATGTGCGTGATGAAATGAAGCAATATATCCGTCCGGATGCAAGCGTTTTGAGCACGCTTGTAAAGTTAAATCATGCACAATCTATCTATCTTTTTTACAGCTTTATAGGGTTGATGCAGGATAATATCCTTAGCTTGGGTAGAATTCAGCAAAATAATTTTTTGTCTATTTATGCGGCGGATCCTTCTTGTTTGGAGCGCTTGAATCTTGCGCTCAGGAGATTGGATATTGGTTTAGAGTCTATGACGATTGAATCTGGACCGAATGGTTTTTTTGCTAAATTGAAACATGTGGGTTTGGATGATTTTGTCTTTTTTCAAGAGGAATCCACGGGTACACAGCGCTTTATTGAAATTTTTCCTCGCTTACATTATGCTCTGGAATTTGGGAGTATTGCGATTATTGATGAGCTAGATGTTCATTTTCACCCCTTGCTGTTGCCAGAGCTATTTCGCTGGTTTTGTGATTCAGAGAGGAATCCACGGGGCGCACAATTATTATTTACCGCCCATAATCCAGCGGTGTTTGATTACTTGGAGAAAGAGCAGCTGTTTTTAGTAACCAAGCCAAGTGGTCAAGCCACGCAAATATATTGCGCAAAAGACATTAAAGGACTGCGTCGTGCCCCCAGTTTAATGAAAAAATACCTTTCCGGCGAGCTGGGTGCGGTCCCCCATATAGGATAACTCATGGAGATCACTAAAAGAGCGAGAATATATTTGGCTGTAGAAGGAGAAGGTGAACAATCATTTGTAAAATTATTACAAGGGTTTGCTGATCAGCATGGTTTACATGTCCATTTAGACTGTGAAGTGCTGAGCGGGGGAGGTTATAAATCCATGCTAACAAGAGCGGTGCTTTGTCAGCAACGTATTAAAAGACAAAAAACGAATGCAAAAGCTTCCATTTTGTTGATGGACAGTGATCGCTCTCAAAAAAAGATGATGGCTGGAGTCTGGAAAAATTAAAACAAGAAGCCGAGCGTAAAAAGTTTCACGTGTGTGCCCAGCATCCTAATCAAGAGGGCTTGTTATTTCGGATGTTACCTGGGAATGAAAATAAACAAATGGATGCAGCGCGTGCTCATAAAGCACTGAAAAAAGAGTGGCCTGAATACTATAAACCTGCGGATTTTTATACGCTTTCATCAAAATTTAAACTGGCGGATTTGCTTCGTGTGGCTAAAGTAGATAAAGATTTGAATATGTTATTATGGTTGATTGGGTTCAATGGCTGAGTTTGAGTTATCTTGTGAGATCTTTTTTTAAAGACAGTACAAGACAAATAATGTCACACGCCTGCGATCTTGTGCTTAATATTTGCGATGTTTTTTGTTAGAATACTTGAGTCATATTCAAAATAGGTTTCTTAGATGCAGCGAATTTTACAAATTACAGTTTTAGCGTTGGGTGTAGTGCTTTGTGTGCCGGCGATGGCTTGGCAGGAAGTGGTGGTTAAAAAAACAGATACGCTGAATGCGTTGGCTTTGAAGTATCATCCGGCGGGGATTTCTACCATGGATATGGTGATTGCCATGCGTAATGCGAATCCAGCGCTGGCGGCACATGGTTTGCAGGCGAATATGCATTTGCGTATGCCGACCACGGCGGCGGAAGTGCGGCAGGCGATTACACGGCAGGGGATCCCGCATCTTGTAGCGAAGTCACCCACTAAGGCTGAGGCTAAACCGGCAGTCAAGTCCGCAGTCAAGCCCGTCATTAAATCTGCGCCTGCACCGATGCATGATCCTGCCTTGCTTGCGCAAATTAATGCGGATAAGGCAACGATTGCGAATTTGCAGCAGAGTGTGAATAATCAGATTCAAACCATCCAAACGTATCAGGCTCAAATCACCGATTTAACGGCCAAATTGGCGCAGGCCAATCAAAATGGCATGGCGGTTAGTGTGGCGACTAAAACGGGGCAAGGATGGTCGCTGGGCGATTTGTTTTTGCCGATCTGGCTGGTGACGCTGATTTTATATTTGAGGATGCGACGTCGTTATAAAGAAAATGTGCCGTTGCCGCTTGAATCCCCTCCACCTGTTGTTGCTCCGTGTGAGCCTAATTTTACAGCTGCAGCAACAAATACGACGTTTGAGCCTGAAATCGTTAAAGAAAGCGGCGGTGAGTGGCAGCAGGTAGAGCTGGATATTCCGGAAAGTGAGACGCCGATCCAAACCAATATTCGCCTGGAGCCGCAGCTGACCACCGCGGAAAAAGAAGAGCTGGTGGGGGAGCAGCAGAATATCATCAATGCCATCAGCAATGATCATGATAATCTGGACTGGCACATGGCCTTGCTGGAGTTTTATACCAAAACAAATAATGAGAGCGGCTATCAGCGGCATTATCAGAATATGTTGCGCAGCGGTTTGATGCAGGAGGGCGATGCCTTGTGGGAAACGGTGCGGAAAATTTACCTCAATCATTGGGTGTATCGGAGGGAAGAAGCATGATGCAGTTTTTAGATTTTGAACAGCCTATCGTCGAATTAGAAAAACAAATCGAAGCCTTGCGTTTATCCGCCGCGGCTGAGAGCTTAAATTTTGATAAAGAAATTCTTAAATTAGAAGGCAAGGTCCAGACCTTGACGCGGGATATTTTTAAAAATTTATCCGATTGGCAGATGATTCGTTTGGCGCGCCATCCGGGTCGTCCGTATACTTTAGATTATATTCAGCATGCGTTTACGGATTTTGATGAATTGCATGGGGATCGTAATTTTGGCGATGATGCGGCGATTGTAGGCGGGCTAGCGCGTCTCGGAGATCAGCCGGTGATGGTGATTGGTCAGCAGAAAGGGCGCACCACCAAAGAAAATTTATTTCGAAATTTTGGCATGCCTCATCCCGAAGGCTATCGTAAGGCCTTGCGTTTGATGAAATTGGCGGAGCAGTTTTCGATTCCCGTCATTACCTTGATTGATACCCCCGGCGCTTACCCTGGAATCAATGCGGAAGCGCGGGGCCAGAGTGAGGCCATTGCGCGTAATCTGCGGGAAATGTCGGTGCTGAAAGTGCCGATTGTGTGTGTTGTCATTGGCGAAGGCTGTTCAGGCGGCGCGCTAGGCATCGGCGTGGGTGATGTGTTTATGATGCAGGAATATAGCTATTTTGCGACGATTTCTCCCGAAGGCTGTGCGTCGATCTTGTGGAAAAGTGCTGAGTTTGCACCCAAAGCGGCTGAAATCATGGGGATTACGGCGAAAAAATTAAGTGCCTTAAAGATGATTGATCAGATGATTCCAGAGCCTCTGGGTGGTGCGCATCGCGATCATGCCGCCGCTGCACAATTGTTAAAGACCAGCATCTTGGCGGAACTGAAAAAATTGCAGAGCCTGCCCGTGGAACAATTGCTGAGTCAGCGTTATGATAAATTAATGGATTATGGCCGCTTTGAAATTAAACCTCTTGTGGCTTAAGCAACAGCCTTTAAAAAGTATGTTAATCGATGCGAGTTGCGCAGGTGAAATCGAGCATGCTTGAGCAACGATTAATATGCTTTTTAAAGGCTGTTGGTGCTAAAAAAGCAACGCCCCTGCAGCGCATTTTTGTCGGCGTCAGTGGGGGGGTGGACTCGATAGTCTTAGCCCATGCGTTGGTGCAAACGCATCCGCAGTGTATTCTGGTGCATGTGCATCATCATCTGCAGTCGGCAGCTGACGTCTGGCCCGATTTTGTTGCTGAGTTTGCGCGCGCGCATCATGTAGAGTATATCGTGCATCATGTGGAAACCGTTCCCAAAGCCGCGGAGAGTATCGAGGCCTTTGCCCGTCAGGCGCGCTATGATTTTTTTGCCAGTTTATTGACCTCCAACACGGATGCCTTGTGCCTGGGCCATCATCAGGATGATCAGGTAGAGACGTTTTTTCTGAATTTAGTGCGGGGCGCCGGCTTGAATGGGCTGACGGCGATGCCGGAATCGCGGCCTCTGGGCCAGGGCCTCTTGCTGCGGCCTTTGCTGGCCTGCACCCGCGCGGAGTTGGAAATGTATGCCATGCAACATCAGTTGTCCTGGGTGGAGGACCCGAGCAATCAGGATCAGCGCTTTGATCGCAATTTTTTGCGGGAGACGATTCTGCCCTTGTTTAAGCAGCGCTGGCCGCATTTTCAGGATCAAGTCGGGCATACGATTCAGCATTTGCAAGAATCACGTTTGATTCTGGATGCGCATTTGGATGTCATCCTCGCGAACGCGGGGATCCAGTCTGATGTCCTTCTTCATTTCCCCCTCGCCAAAATAAAAGCCCTGCCTCCCCATTACCAAAAAATCCTCTTACAGCATTGGTTTAAAAAATGCACGCAGCTGCAATTATCCCGCGTGCACTTAGAGCGCATTATCCAAGATTTTTTGCAGACGGGCCCCGATGCTGCGCCGTTGTTTGAGTTCCATGGCTGGAGTCTGCGGCGCAATCGGCATGATTTATATCTGCGGCGGGCTCACGATAACCGGCTGTAGGCCCGTCCATTTGAGCAGATCTTTGGGTAAAAAACTACCCCGTTTTGCGCGTTCACTGCGATAGGCATCTAAATCCGCGGTTTTGAGGATTTTGGATTTTTTAGCAGTGATGATTTCGATGCTTTGTTCCGGGCTTAAAATGACAATTTTGACGAGCGCATCCTGGCCCGCCTGCCATTCGTCTTTTTTAATTTGAATCAGCTTATTGCCCTTGCCTTTGGCAAGCGTTGGGACTTGGGTGATGGGATAGAGGAGCATTCGGCCTGCCTGTGTGATCAATAGAGCCCAAGCTTGGTCATCCTGAATCTTCACCGGTGTGATCGGTACGGCGCCGGTGCTGAGGCTGATCTGAGCTTTGCCGGCTTTGTTTTTGGTCATCATATCTTCGATCGTGGTGACATAGCCGTAGCCTTCATTGGTGGCCAGAAAGACTTTTTGGGTCGGCTCGCCTCCTAGCATTTCAATGATTTGACTGCCTGATTCTAAATTGAAGTGGCTGCTTAAAGGCTCACCCTGTCCACGTGCACTGGGTAGTTTATGCGGATAAGTCGTATACGTGCGGCCTGTGGTGTCAAAAATAATCAGAGGTTGGGTGCTTTTAGCAATCGTGCTTTTTAGATAGCTATCGCCAGCTTTATACGCAAGATGTACGGGATCGATGTCCGTGCCTTTGGCGGCGCGAATCCAGCCTTGGGTGGATAAAATAATCGTCATGGTTTCGGAGGTCATCAGCACTTCTTCACGCAAGGCTTTGGCTTCTGCGCGCTCGATGATTTTGGTGCGACGGGGATCGCCAAATTCTTTTTTGATAAAGGTGAGTTCATCGGCGATGAGGGCGATCAGCAGGCTGCGCGAGCCGAGAATTTTTTGCAGATGATCTCGCTCCTGGGCCAGTTCATCTTGTTCCGCGCGAATTTTCACTTCTTCGAGTTTGGCCAATTGGCGCAGACGAATTTCTAAAATGGATTCTGCCTGTAATTCAGAGAGCTTAAACCGCTGCATTAATTCTGGTTTGGGCTCGTCGGCGCCGCGGATTACATGAATCACTTCGTCAATATTGAGGAATGCAATCAGCAGCCCTTCTAAAATATGCAAACGTGCGAGGACCTTATCCAGGCGATGTTTTAAGCGTAATTCAACGGTGGTTTCGCGGAATTCAAGCCATTCATTTAAAATCTGCAGGAGGTTTTTGACTTTGGGGCGACCGTTCAAGCCAATCATGTTCAGATTGATACGGCAGCTTTTTTCAAGATCGGTCGTTACAAACAGATGATTCATCAGGGCGTCCGCATCCACGCGATTTGAACGCATCACGATCACGAGGCGAATCGGCTGTTCATGATCGGACTCATCGCGTAGATCCACAATGAGGGGTAGTTTTTTAGCACGCATTTGGTCAGCAATCTGCTCTAAAATTTTATTGCCGGAGACTTGATAGGGCAGGGCGTGAATGATGATTTCATCTTCCACCACTTTGTAACTTGCCCGTAAGCGCACGGAGCCGGAACCGGTTTCATACATTTTGATAATGTCCGCACGGGGCGTAATCAGCTCGGCAGCGGTGGGATAATCAGGCCCGGGAATAAAGCGCAGCAAATCTGCGGTTTTCGCATCGGGATGTTTGAGTAAATACAGACAGGCATCTAGGACTTCGCCCAAATTATGCGGCGGGATATCGGTTGCCATCCCTACGGCAATGCCCATGGTACCGTTCAAAATAATATTCGGCACTTGCGCGGGCATCAGAGCAGGCTCGCTGAGCGTTCCGTCAAAATTGGGTGTCCATTCGACGGTGCCCTGTTCCAGTTCTGATAACAGTAATTCTGCATAGCGAGAGAGTTTGGCTTCGGTATAACGCATGGCTGCAAAGGATTTGGGATCATCAATCGAGCCCCAATTGCCCTGACCTTCGACAAAAGGATAGCGATACGAAAAAGGCTGCGCCATCAAGACCATCGCCTCATAGCAGGCGGAATCGCCATGCGGATGATACTTGCCTAACACATCGCCGATGGTCCGGGCGGATTTTTTAGGCTTGGCGCTATTTTTGAGGCCGAGCTCACTCATCGCATAAATAATGCGGCGTTGCACGGGTTTCAGACCATCCGCAATACAAGGCAAAGCACGGTCTAAAATCACATACATCGAATAATCGAGATACGCTTTTTTGGTAAAATCATGAAGGGGAATCGTCTCTGTTCCATCAAAATTCAGCGCCAATGTTTCCATGTGAGTCAAACCCTTATTTATTCGTCTAGATCTTCACCGCCATCCAAGACGGCGGTTAAATCAACTTTTTTTGCCAAAACTTGTTCACGAATTTTAGCATCGAGTTCAGTCGCAATTTCGGGATGTTCTTTCAAATAAATGCGCACATTTTCTTTGCCCTGGCCCACTTTACTACCCTGATAACTATACCAGGCGCCGGCTTTTTCCATGAGATTCATTTTGACGGCGAGGTCAATGATTTCGCCTTCGCGGCTGATGCCTTCGCCGTAGAGAATATCAAATTCAGCTTGTTTGAAAGGGGGTGCCACTTTATTTTTAACGACCTTCACGCGGGTTTCACTGCCGACGACTTCTTCGCCATTTTTAATCGCACCGGTACGACGAATGTCCATGCGCACGGAAGCGTAGAATTTCAAGGCATTGCCGCCGGTGGTAGTTTCAGGATTGCCAAACATCACGCCGATTTTCATGCGGATTTGATTGATGAAAATGACGAGGGTATTCGAGCGTTTGATATTCGCGGTGAGTTTGCGCAGCGCCTGTGACATCAAACGTGCTTGCAGACCCATGTGGGAATCTCCCATATCGCCTTCGATTTC
>CAMARA010000048.1 GCA_945860585.1 Francisella tularensis subsp. holarctica
TCAGGTCGCGGAACAGTTGTGACCGGTCGTGTAGAACGCGGTATTGTTAAAGTAGGTGAAGTAGTAGAAATTGTAGGAATCAAGCCTACGGTTGAAACGACAGTTACCGGTGTTGAAATGTTCCGTAAATTGCTAGACGAAGGTCGTGCCGGGGATAACGTAGGTGTTCTGTTACGTGGAACCAAACGTGAAGATGTGGATCGTGGTCAAGTACTGTGTCACAAAGGTTCCATCAAGCCCCACACCAAGTTTGAAAGCGAAGTGTACATTCTGTCGAAAGAAGAAGGTGGACGTCATACTCCATTCTTCAAAGGCTATCGTCCTCAGTTCTACTTCCGTACGACAGACGTAACTGGTATGGTTGAATTGCCAGCTGGCGTTGAAATGGTGATGCCAGGCGATAACATCAAGATGGTCGTTGACCTGATTGTGCCGATCGCGATGGAAGAAGGCTTACGCTTTGCAATTCGTGAAGGCGGCCGTACTGTTGGTGCGGGTGTCGTTGCCAAGATTTTTGCATAAGCAAAATGAGTGTTAGGTCTGTAGCTCAATTGGTAGAGTAGCGGTCTCCAAAACCGTTGGTTGGGGGTTCGATTCCCTCCAGGCCTGCCAAATACTGAAAAGCCCTCCCTCTAGATAAGAGGTGAGGGTTTTTTTTATTCTATCTGTTAAAGCTTAACTCGAGGAAATCAATAACCCCGCTTTGGCTGGAATGACGCCACAGAGCATGCGTGAACCTCCGCCCCCTAAGTTAGGGGTGTCACTGTAGGTATCGCTGCCACTATGGATCATCAGCGAGTGACCTAGAATCTCTTTCACAGTTAAGCGGGGCGCCACGACCGGTACGCTGGCCGTGCCATCGCTGGCAATGCTCAAGACGGGCAGATCGCCGAGGTGTCCGTTGGAGTGGTAAGGGCCGAGATGATGCTCAGTATGGGCGGGGTCAAAATGCCCGCCTGCTGCCATGCCGCCATCCGCACAGGAGGGATTCACATGGACATGAAGCCCATGTGGGCCTGCGGCTAAATAAGGGCTGAGACCGGATAGATGCGGGGTGAGCATCAGGCCGTAGGGGGTATCCGTCGCCATGATATTCCCTACAAAACCCTGTGTCCCCGCTGCAGGAGTGGTTTCATACATCGGAATCATGACGGACTCGGCCTGTGCACAGCAGGCAAATAGGCTCAGGATCGTGCATAACATCTGTTTTTTCATGGGAGGCTCCGGCTTGGGTTGAGGAAGGGATAGAATGATTCTAGCGGATGCTAAAACTTCCAGCAACCAGAGTTAGGCATCTGTAATGCACATTGCGCCGCCACGCATCATTTGCTAAAATTAAAGCAGATAAACCCATGAGGAGACAGCAATGAAAGAGATCAATATTGGGCTCTCAAATGCCCAACGTGCAGATTTAGCTTCCGGCTTAGCGCGATTGCTGGCGGATAGCTATACTTTATACTTAAAAACGCATTACTTCCATTGGAATGTGACCGGCCCTCACTTTAAAAGTTTGCATGAATTGTTTGAACTCGAGTACATGGAGCTCGCCCTGGCGGTTGATACCATCGCAGAACGGATTCGCGCCTTGGGGCACACTGCACCAGGCAGTTATGCGGAGTTTAGCAAATTGACTTCTATCAAAGAGGAAACCGCAGTGCCTGCCTGGAATAAAATGGTGGAACTGTTGGTGGAAGGGCATGAAGCAGTGATTCGGACTGCACGTGCATTGTTACCAGTGGTCAATGAAGCCAATGATGAAGTGACTTTAGGCCTGCTTGCAGCGCGCATGGATGTGCATGAAAAAACCGCGTGGATGTTGCGTAGTATGGTGGCTGCTTAATTTTGCGGGTGATCGTTGCCAATTTTGGGAATGATTCTGTGGCCCTGATTGCTTACGCTGCGCAACAAAAATGGTCACAGGTCCATGTTGTCTCAGTGGATACGGGTTTTGCGCATCCTGATTGGGCACAGCGAGTGCAGGCAGGCGAAGACTATGCGCGTCAGCTTGGTTTTGCAGTGATGCGTTTACAGGCTGAGCCTGATTTTGCCGACTTGGTGCGGGCGCAGGGTGAGTTTCCTACGCCTAAGTTCCAGTGGTGTGCTGTTTATTTAAAAGGTGATACCCTGCGTCGCTGGCTGGAAAAAGTCGATTCTTTCAAAACGGCCGAGATTGTTTTGGCACGGCGGCGGAGTCAGTCGCTGAAATTTGCAGACTTGCCTGAGTATCTGGAACAGGACGAAGCTTTTGCGGAACGCCGGATTTGGCATCCATTGTATGTACATTCTGAAGCGGATATCCAGGGGCTAGTCGCTGACACTCCCTTGGATTGGTTGCCGCAACGTAGTCTGGAGTGTGATCCTTGTGTGAATAGTTCCCTGGCAGAGTTAAAGCGCGCGGTTCCCGCAGTGCAACAGCGTTTGCAGGGCTTGGAAGCCGAAATGGGTGAAGCATTTTTGCAGAAAAATACGCCGGATAAGCCCTTTATATTTGACATGGGCTGCGGTTCGCCGTATGGTTGTGGCTTATAAAAGGAGGCATCATGTCACTCAGCGATATCCGTTTTTTACAGAAAACCCAAACTTTAATGTTGCAATATGCGGATGGTACCAGGGGCGAAGTCCAGCTGGCCCGCTTGAATCCACAGGCGCAGGCCATTAGCGGAATTGAGCCACTTTCACAGACACAGATTAAATTGTATTTTGATGGTGCAGACGCAGGCATCCTTTTTAATACAGATGATTTGAAAGGCTTGTTTGTATGAAATGGACTGAACGTATCCAAATTAGGGCGTTGCGCTGGGTGGGCGGATTTTCTTTGCCGACAATCTACCGTTTTAGTGTCTTATTGCATGGGCTGCTCAAACCCTTTAATCTGGGTTTTAAGCGCACGATTCGCATCAATTTGAATCGCTGTCTGCCGCATTTATCGCCTCGCGCCTTGGCCTTGTTGGCTAAAAAAGTAGAATTACAGACCATCTGGCGGATGCTGGAAATGCCGTATTTCTGGTTTGGTGAAAATCGCGATGCCGCGTTGGTGCAGCGTTTTGGTGAAGAGGCATTGAAGCAGGATTTTGAGCAAGGAAAAGGCGTGATTGTGCTGGTGCCGCACTTGGGTGCCTGGGAGATGGTAAATTGTTATATGGGTGCGCATTATCCCTCTGCTGCGCTGTATAAGCCTTTTAAAAAAGCCTATCAGGAAACCTTGCTGCGTGAGGCGCGGGAGCGTTATGGCACGGAAATGTATCCTGCCAATTTATCTGGCATTAAAGGGCTGTTTGGGGCGCTGAAGCGTGGGCGGTGTATTGGCATTTTGCCCGATCATGATCCCGGTGAAAACGGGGGTGGAATCGTACCTTTTTTTGGTATTCCCGCGAATACGACGACGCTTATTGCAAAATTAGGGGCTAAAAGTCAGGCGCCGATTTATTTTGCTTTTGCAGAGCGTTTGCCCAAAGGCCAAGGCTTTCAATTACATTTTGTGAAAGCAGGCGCCGATCTTGCCGATGCCGACCTCACCAAAGCAGCGGCGGCTTTAAATACAGCGATTGCAGATCTGGTTGCACCTTATCCGGAACAGTATGAGTGGTCATACAAACGCTTTCGCCGCACGCTGTGGCAGGGAGTCAAATTCTATTGATTACAGACGCTATGATCGAAGCCTATTGCCTGGAGCAGACCCAGCCAGACTCCCCTTTATTGGCGGAGTTACGTGCCTATACACAATTGCATTTTACCAATGCGCAGATGTTGTCTGATCTGCTGGTTGGGCGGGTTCTACAGTTTTTAGTGCGCTTGATGCAGGCAAAAAATGTCTTGGATCTAGGCACGTTTACCGGTTATTCAGCTCTGTCGATGGCCGAAGCTTTGACGGATCAGGGTCAGCTCATGACTTGTGATAAAGATCCGCGTGTACTGGCTGTGGCGCGGGCGTTTTTTGCTAGAAGTTCCCAGGCAGAGAAAATCAGTATTTTTGAGGGTGAAGTAGCAGCCTGTATCCAAGCCTTAGATCAGCCGCTTGATCTCGCATTTATCGATGCAGATAAAATGCAGATCGACGCGTATTATGAGCTTCTGCTCCCGCATTTGCGTGTAGGAGGGGTAATCGTGGTGGATGATGTACTCTGGCGGGCAGAGGTCTTAAATCCGCAAGAAAAGCGTGCGCTCGCGGTGCATCAGTTCAATGCTAAGATAAAAAAAGATCCTCGAATATCGAATGTGCTCTTGCCTATTCGTCATGGTTTAAATATCATTGTCAAACTTTAAGCTGAAGGATGGTGTATGCCTGCAAAGCGTCAATATTTTGGTACAGATGGAATTCGCGGTCTGGTAGGCAAGTTTCCGATCACGCCGGATTTTGTGTTGAAATTAGGCTGGGCGGTCGGTAAAGCCTTGGCGCATCCGGGTGCAAAAGTGCTGATTGGCAAGGATACGCGGCGCTCTGGCTATATGTTTGAGTCGGCACTTGAGGCGGGCCTGACCGCAGCAGGAATGGACGTCTATCTACTGGGGCCGATGCCGACACCGGGTGTGGCCTATCTGACCCGTACTTTGATGGCAGATCTGGGCGTGGTGATCAGTGCTTCCCATAATCCCCATCATGATAATGGAATTAAATTTTTCTCCAGTGCGGGCGCGAAGTTGGATGATAAAACTGAAGCCGCGATTGAAACCTATCTCAACAGTGACATGGAAGTGGTTGCCCCGCATTTGATCGGCAGTGTAAAACGTCTGGATGATGCGGCCGGCCGGTATATCGAATTTTGCAAAGCGAGCCTGCCTTCCTTCCAGCGTTTAAGTCATTTAAAAGTGGTGCTGGATTGTGCCAATGGCGCCACCTATCATATCGCACCCGATGTATTTCGTGAATTAGGCGCTGAAGTGATTGCGATTCACAGTCGGCCCGATGGTTTGAATATCAATCTGGATTGTGGCTCAACGCATCCGCAGAGTTTGGCAGAAGCGGTGCTGGGCTTTCAAGCAGATTTGGGTGTGGCGCTGGATGGAGACGGGGACCGCATCATCATGGTCGATCATCTGGGGCAGATCATTGATGGCGACCAGGTGTTGTATCTCCTGGCCAGAATGGCGCAAGAAAAGGGCTTGCTCAAAGGCGGCGGCGTGATCGGGACGTTAATGAGTAATCTAGGTTTGGAGGTTGCTTTGAAAGCAGCTAATATTCCCTTTGCCCGCGCGAAAGTCGGGGATCGTTATGTCATGGAAATGCTGCGTGAAAAAAACTGGCAGCTTGGCGGGGAGTCTTCCGGGCATATTATCTGGCTGAATTCGACCACCACCGGCGATGGCATTGTGGCCGCATTGCAGGTGTTGATGGTGATGCAGGAAACGGGTAAAACATTGCCGGAATTATTAGCTGATCTCACGCTTTATCCCCAAACCATGGTCAATGTCGCACTCAATACGCGCCTGACTGATGCACAGAGTCAGCAGATCGATGAAGAGGTTAAAAAAATGGAAGGAAAATTGGGTGAGCGAGGCCGCATTTTAGTGCGCCCCTCCGGAACAGAGCCGCTGGTGAGGGTAATGGTCGAAGGAAAAGACGCTCAGGAAGTCTCCCTTTTGGCCCATCAGCTCGCCGATTTTGTCCGCGCGCAAGTCAAATAAAGTAAGGAAACAGTATGTGGTTTAAAAGTTTACAAATTTTTAAGTTTATCGAAAATATCACCGCCACGCCCGAGGAGCTTGCCACGGAGCTAGAAGCGCATCGCTTTATGCCCTGTCGCAGTGTGGACATGTCGACCCAGGGTTTTGTGCCACCGAATGGTGATAAAGAAGGCCCGCTCGTCTATGCAGCGAATGGTTTCTTTTTGTTTTGCCTGCAACGGGAAGATAAAATTGTACCCAGCACTGTGGTCAAACAAATGTTGGATGAAAAGGTCGCTGAGATTGAAGCCGCTCAAGGCCGTAAAGTCCGCAAGCGTGAAAAAGAAAATCTGAAAGAAGACATCATGCATCAATTGGTGATGCGTGCTTTTTCAAAGATCAGCAAGACCTACGCCTACATCGATACCATTGACGGCTATCTCGTAGTGAACGCATCCAATCACGCCAAAGCAGAAGAGTTCTCCGTTGCCTTGCGTGGCGCCTTGGGCAGTTTAAAAATCGAAGTCCCCAAGGTACAAAGCGTGACGACTTTACTCACGCATTGGCTCAAAACCAATGAATACCCAGCAGATTTTACCGTGAATGATCAATGTATTCTAAGCGATCCCAAAGACAAAGGCAGCATCCGTTGTCAGCGTCAAAACCTGTTTGCTGAAGACATCCAAAACCTGATTCACGAAGGCCGCATGGTTGCAGAGCTCAGCCTCAGCTGGTCGGAGCAAATTAGTTTTAGCATGAAAGAAGACTTTTCGGTAAAATCAATGAAGTATTTAGAGTTAGTCCAAGATCAGTCTCGAGATGTGGCAGCAGAAACGACAGCTGCCCGTTTTGACGCAGATTTTGCCATTATGACCGGAACCCTCCGGAATCTCATTCTCGGCTTATTTGAAGCCTTTGGAGCAAAAGCATGAACACCAAACAATTCGTAGACCAACTCGTTGCCCTTTTGGATGACAAAAAAGCTGAAGATATCGTCACCTTGCACGTGCACGATATGACCACGGTCACCGATTACATGATCATCGCCAGCGGGAACTCAGGCCAACAGGTCAAAGCCCTGGCCAATTATGTGCACGAAGAGGCCAAAAAAGCCGGGATCGAGATCCTCGGCATGGAAGGCACCGACAATAATGAGTGGGTCTTAGTTGATCTAGGCACTGTCATTCTCCACCTGATGCAACCCGAAACCCGTGGCTATTACGAACTAGAAAAGCTCTGGGATTTGAAGCCTAAGGCTTAGGGTAATGCTGCTAAGTTAAGAGATTAATCCAGGGAAAACCATTGATTTGTGTCATCCTCGCGCACGCGGGGATCCAGTCAAAATGGGCGCTAGCGCTCACTATTGTCTGAAAAAGTAGTGTTCTTTTGAGTGCATCAAAAATTTGATCCTGGATGCAGGGAGTGAGTCTGATTGCTTTTTTTAGGATTAAAGAAGCAAAAAGCGCCTACTACGGTGCCTGCCATGGTCGCTGCTGTGCTGATAATAGAGGTGGGTACACTGATGGCCATATGAGCAGCGAGATACTTTGCGGCAACAGTCAGGGCGAGGCATATAGGTGGTGTAGCGACTCCAGCGCTGAAGAGGGTGGCTGCAACTGCTAGGGTAATGCAGGCCAGTCCGGCGAGGATGCATCCGGCGGTGAGTGCGATTTTTCGCTTTGTCCAGGTCTTGGTGGTGGGGCGCGCGCACTCGATGGATAGGGCTTGTCTTGTGTGGGTGGGCGAGGGGTGTGGCGCTGTAAGCCTTGTGGGTGATGGAGACCAGGCCTTAGTATATCGATCAGATAAGTTTGTAAAAAATGCAGCCACTTCAACGATTTTTATTTTTCTGCGTATTTGCGCTTCTTCAGAGCTCATTTGTTTAAAATAGGCAATGATTTGGTTTGTTTCCGTTAGCGTGATGCCCGCATTGGTGAGCTTATGCCTGAGTAGCGGTAAAAAATGATCGAATGTTGGGCGCCAGCCTTGCGCTTCCATGAAGGTCATCGCCCAAGAGTAAAAGTCAGTGTCGCAGGCATAGTCTTGGGGCATGGCGCTCATTAATTGGCGTCGATTTAAAAGAGGCAAATATTGCGGCGTGCCCAATAGGCTGTTGGTTCTATAAATTTTATGTTGATTGGTGCGTTCCTCTGGGAACAGACCGAGTCCAAAATCAATCAAATGAGAGGTTCCATCTTCGGCGGATCGAATATTTTGTGGTTTGATATCGAGATGTGCAATGCCATATTGATGGAGTATTTTGAGTGCATTGAGTGTGGTCGCCATGGCCTTTAACCATTTTAACAGGGCGGTTCTTTTTTCCTGAGGCGTGCTCCAGCGATCAATGCGCATGTCGCAAAAATGGAGGTCCGTTTTGCCAAAGCGGCGTGAGCTGTTTGTGGCCGTGAAAGCATCGTTATCTGCCTGGCAATAAAATGCAGTGCGGGTAGTGAGGTCGGTTTCGGGATAGAGAAGCTCTCTGATAATCTGGTCTTTTATTCTATTGCGTGCATCTTCAGGAAGGCCTATTTTTCCTGTACCATCTCGTCTTTTCCACAGCGCCTCGGTGGGTATTTGTTTGACCAGACCCGCTTTTTTAGGATGAATAAAGGTGTGAGAGGCGCTGCCCGAGCCTAGGTAAGTCTCCCGGGGGAGGGCTTTTGGAGCAGGGGGCAGAAAAGTAAATTTTTTAAAAAACGCGCCTTTTTTTCTGCCAAAAATCACATGACGATTTGAGCGAAGCGCCTGCGTAGAAAGCTTTAAAGTGCTTTGCCATTCTTGATAGGGAGTTCTCCCGCTGACCATGAAGAATGTCCCTATTGGCGATGCCAGTCGGTTGTACCATCGGGGTGATCTTCGAGCTCAATACCTTGGGCCTTGAGCGTATCGCGAATGCGGTCTGACTCTGCAAAATTGCGGGCTTGGCGTGCGGCCCGGCGCGCTTCGATTTGCGTCTGGACCGATGCCTCATCAAGATCGGCAAGTTTTCCCTGCAGAAATGAGAGGGGAGCTTGTTGCAGAATGCCTAAAATACTGCCAAGTTTTTTTAAGAGGGGAAGTAGGCTTGCATCCTGTGTTTTATTGATGGCTTTGGCGAGATCAAAGAGGACAGCCAGGGCTTCTGGCGTGTTGAGATCATCAGCCAAAGCGGCATTAAAGCGAGTTTCATACGTGCTATCGACGCAGGTCGGCGCTTGTAGATCGATGCCTTCTAAAGCGCGATAGAGGCGGGTTAAAGCCGCTTTGGCGGAATTTAAATTGTCTTTGCTGTAATTAATTTCGCTGCGATAATGCCCGGACATCAAGAAATAACGCACCACTTCAGCAGGATATTCTTCCAGTACATCTTTGATGATAAAAAAGTTATTGAGGGATTTGGACATTTTTTCGTTGTTAATCTGCACCATGCCGCTATGCATCCAATAGCGGGCGAAGGGGTGTTGATTCGCGGCTTCTGATTGCGCAATTTCGTTTTCATGATGGGGGAAGCGCAGGTCCGAGCCGCCACCGTGGATATCAAAAGTAGCGCCGAGGGCTTTTTTGCTCATCGCCGAGCATTCAATATGCCAGCCAGGCCGGCCGGGGCCCCAGGGCGAATCCCAGAAGGGTTCCTCCGGTTTGGCTGCTTTCCAGAGGACAAAATCCAGCGGGGACTTTTTGAGGCTGTTGATTTCCACGCGCGCACCGCTTTGCAAGTCGTCAAGCTGTTGTTTCGAGAGTTTGCCATAGTCTTTAAATTGCGCGACTTCATAATACACATCGCCATTGACAGCATAGGCATAGCCTTTTTCAATCAGGATGCGGATCATCTCAATAATCTCAGGCAGGGTCTCAGTGACCTTGGGCTCCGCATCCGGATGCAGCAGATTAAGGCGGTCAAATTCCTCATGCATAATCTGGGTAAAACGGCTGACCAGTTGCGCCGGAGACTCCTTATTTTCCAGCGCCCGCTTGATGATTTTATCCTCCACATCGGTAATATTGCGGATATAGGTGACCTGATACCCCAGCGACCGCAGATAACGCACCAGAATATCAAAAGTCGTGTAGGTGCGGGCATGCCCAATGTGACAATAATCATACACCGTGACGCCGCAAACATAGAGGCTGACGTGTCCCGTTTTTAAAGGTTGGAACAGCTCTTTTTTGCCGGACAGAGAATTGTAAAGATGCATGATGATGCTCGCGCTGAATGATAAAAAGGCATTATAGCATGCGTTGTGCGGCGGTGAAATAGGTAAATCGAGCTGAGTCCGAATCATGATCACACATAGGCTGTTTTTAATAAATATTCCTTGATTGGTTATTTTTATTGTGCTAAAATTAAAAAATGAATAGCGTCTTTTTTACAGTGCGTCCACAAACAGCCGTGCAGAGCTCAAGCCACGCAGGTTAGCATTGTAAAAAAGACTCATTGAACTGAGTTGCTCACAAGACGGTGCAGCTATGTGTAAATTCTCGTCATCATAAACGCCTATTCTTGTCATCATCGCACTTTTCATTCTCACAATAATTGTCACTATCCGGGAATCCATTCTCAGATTAGCTGTGACTATAAAATTCCATTCTCACATTACGTGTCACTATCGCTAGACCATTCTCGAATTAATTGTCACTATAAAGCGCAAATTAGCATCAATTAATTCGCCAAAAACGATCTTGCACTCCCCTCGCCTTGATTGCATCACAAAAAGGTTGAAAAAAAATGAAAATAACGTATAGTTGCGCTAAAATATAAGTTAAAACATGAGGTTTTGCATGAATTCTTTTGAGCCCCCTGACTTTGCTGGAGATGATGATTTTGGCGGTAATTTTCTCACTGATGGCGTTGCAGATGGTGCCTTTGTTTCAGGCAGTCCAATGCCCTGGGATGCTGTACCTGAGGCGGATGCCGTCGCAGCTCCCCCTCCTCTTTTTTTAATGCCACAGCCAGCACCCATATTATCCCTTTCTGACTTAGACAAGCTCGCTCAGGTAAAATTCATAGCGCATTTAAAAATGAAGCCTGCTAACCTAGATGCACTATTACCTGGACTTCTTGCAAATGCCAGAAAATATAAGAGTGTTATAAAAAGATTGGGAGTTAAGTTTTGGTGTGATTGGTGTCAAGACACTTCGAATGATAAAAAAGCAAGAATTGTCCTTTTGGATACGAATCTTCCAGAAGAGTTAAAGACTAAACCGGCATTTCAAGCCTTAGCCTCGGATAAAAAAAGAACCTCTGGTGCTCGAGCTACAACAGCCAAAAAAAAAGCTAAAAATACTGTGGATGCACCCAGCACAGCTGTGGCGGCTGTCGCTCCTCCGATACCACATTCTGCTTTGAAGCCTGTTATTGCTGCATTTCAAGATACTGATTTTTCCACGCTAGATTCCATTGATATTGATGATCTAAGCTTTGATTTTAATTCTGATACATTCGCCGGGCTCGATGACATAGACTGGGATTTTCTTGATGGCATGCCTACCGATGATTTTTCTTTCGGGATGACAGCATCAGATGAACCTCAAAGGGGATTGAGTGTTGCACAAGCTCGGGGATCCAGCGTTAAACGATCTAATACAGGCCCTGCAGACACAACCTTCAGGAAAAAACGGATGCTGACCGCTGGTTCGGCAACAGCAAATATTCCAAAAGAAGATATTGAATTATTTAGAGATCATGCAGATGTAAGGCCTGGAATCGTCCATTTTCTTTTTGGGTTTAAGAAAAAATATGATAGTTTTAAAAAGCTATTCCAACCGAATGAGGTGCCCACTACTCCTTATGCAATATTGAAACGCAGTGGGTTTGTTTTTTTGCAAATGATTGACATACTTCACTTCTCAGGGGGTTATAAAAACTTAGACACCTTACTGGATGCGATAGCTATCCCTGAGGGCCAAGACAAGAGCAATTTGGATAAATTAATGGCCTGTAATGAGGCGGGAGAGCCCACTCTCTTTACTCCTGCTCAAATCATAGGCATATTGAATAATATTGGAGGTTCGCATAATTTCAAAGCCTTACTGGATGCGATAGCTATCCCTGAGGGCCAAGACAAGAGCAATCTGGATAAATTAATGGCCTGTAATGAGGCGGGAGTGCCCACTCTCTTTACTCCTGCTCAAATCATAGGCATATTGAATAATAATGGAGGTTCGCATAATTTCAAAGCCTTACTGGATGCGATAGCTATCCCTGAGGGCCAAGACAAGAGCAATCTGGATAAATTAATGGCCTGTAATGAGGAGGGAG
>CAMARA010000049.1 GCA_945860585.1 Francisella tularensis subsp. holarctica
GGGGCGCGGCGATTGCCTTTTGCATCTTCGGTCCATGCATCCCCATTATCGGCTTTAACAATGGTGTAGGCGGTATGGGGAACGACATGTTTTTGAATCTCTGCATCATCGAATTTACAGCCGATTAAGCGCTTTACCGCTGCAAAGGTATTTTTTGAATTGGTGACGGCCTGACGTTTGGCTGCCTGCCCGACAATCGTTTCGCCTTCATTGGTGATCGCGACGATGGAAGGGGTAGTGCGTGCGCCTTCTGAGTTTTCAATCACGTGCCAGGTGCCGCCTTCCATCACTGCGACGCATGAGTTGGTGGTGCCTAAATCGATTCCTATTGCTTTTGCCATGGTGTATTCTCCTGTTATAAGTATGTGTTCTGATTAATAAATGGGGGTAGACTTAAAAATTTCAAGCCCCTTTGCTGACAATCACCCGCGCCGGGCGGACGAGACGGTCATATAAAAGATAGCCTTTCTGCATGACGCTGATAACGGTATTCTGCGGTTGATCTGCGGATTCCTGCATCATCATGGCTTCATGAAGATTTGGGTCAAAGGTCTGTCCCACTGGATCAATCACCTTGACGCCGAGTTTGCTTAGGCCTTGGACAAATATATTGAGGGTCATCTCGAGGCCCGCACGCATGGTGTCGTGATCTGCGCCTTCTTTGCAACTCAGCAAGGCCTGTTCCAAGCTGTCGGCTACGGGCAGTAACATTTCAATAAAACGATCCAGGGCATATTTATGGGCACTGGAGACATCCCGTTCAGCACGGCGTTTGATGTTTTCCATTTCGGCCATGGCGCGCAGTAGTTTATCCCAGTTTTCACTGGCCTTTGCTTGGCTGGCGGCCCATTCTTTTTCTAGGAACTCAATTTGCTCATGTGCAAGTAATTTTTTGTACTCGGGTTGTGCTGCTGCATCATCGTTGTGTTGGTCTGTCATTTTGGTCCTCTTTTTAAATGCTGTCTCAGAGTAAATGGGGACAGGCACAGATGATTTCAAGAGGGGGGGTGTGGCGTTTTAACGGAGATGCAGCACAGGAAGCTAATGAGGCCCATCACGATAAAAATTAGGCTGACACTTTGAGCAGAATGACTGAATTGAATCCATGCCAGCGCCAGCATCGGGACAAAGCCCAGCAATAAATACGCAGCATTATAGCTGAATGCGACCCCAGTCATGCGGATTTTTGTTGGAAAGAGGTGTGCGAGCAGCGGTGGGTAGCAACCTGCCATCAGGCCAATCAGCCCTTCATAGGTGCATAAAAACAGCCACAACGCGGTATCACTTTGCCAAGTTAAGATGCGAAATAACGGGATGATGCTGATGGCACTGAGCAGGATCAAGCTGATAAAAATCCGTTTTAGTCCAAAGCGATCGATTAGCTTGCCACTCAGAATGATCAGACAGGAGGATTCGATCAGGCTCCAGGTGAAAATAAAATAGGTATGCGGCAGGGGATAGTCATAGTGGAGGAGGAGATAATTCGGCAGAAAGAGGCCAAAGAGAATCAAGCTGCCGGGCAGAGCAATGACGCCAATACCTTGCAAAACCGCAATTTTATGGTGCTGCATCAGGTTTAAAAAAGGCGTTTTGCAACGGACGGGGAGGTCTAAAAACAGCAGTGGCTCAGTGCTGTGTTTGCGAATCATAAAGCCGACCAGGGCCAGGATGCCGCCGAGGTAAAAGGGGATCCTCCAGCCAAAAGCACGCATTTCCGCGATACTGAAAAAATGGAGCAGCAGGGTGCTGATTAAACTGGCCAATGCGGCTCCAATCCCCGCGCCTGCGAGGGTGAGTCCCACCCATTGGCCGCGTTGGTGTGCAGGCGCATGTTCAGCAATAAAGGTAATCGCACCGGGAATCTCCGCGCCCTGCGCCAGGCCCTGCGCCAGGCGACAAGTGAGTAGCAGCAGAACACAGACGCGGCCGATCTGCGCATAATCAGGCAGCAGTCCGAGGCTGAAGGTCGCCGCTGCCATGAGTAAAATGCTGGAGAGGAAGACTTTTTTGCGCCCATAGCGATCGGCAAAATGGCCAAAAAGAAGGCCTCCCAGGGGGCGGGCAATATAGCCTGCAGCAAAAATTCCCAACACACTGATATATTGCGTAAAGGCGCTGTGATCTGCAAAAAAAGCCGGCGCAATAAAGCTCGCAAGCATGATATAGATGACAAAGTCATAGTAATCGAGTGCAGTACTGATGGCAGAAAGGAGGGCGGTTTTAAACATGATCACGCAACCAGGATTCTAAGATCAAGACGGCGGCATAAGCATCCAGGGTGGCATGCTGAGATTTTGTGCCGGTGGCAGCATACAGGTCTGCCAGTTCAGAGCGCGCGGCCTTGGTGGTGAGGCGCTCATCCACGCGAAAAACGGGAAGGCCGGTGTGGGCTTCCAGCTCGTCGGCACAGGCTGCGGCCAGGGCGGAAATGTCCAAAGCGCTGCCATCCATTTTGACAGGAATGCCGATCACCAGCGCATCAGGCTGCCAGTCGGCGAGAATTTTTTTCAAGGCATGCGCATCTATTTTGCCCTGGCGCATTTTTAAAATACCCAGGGGAGAGGCGGTTTTAGTCAGGGTTTGACCGATGGCGAGACCGGTTTTAAATAAGCCAAAATCCAGGCCCAACACTTGTTTTATGACCATGTTAATATTCCAGAGCGGGCGAGGAGATGGCGGATAATTTGATAATGATCATCATGAAATTGATCTTGCAGTGCGGCTAATTGATCCAGTGGATACCAGGCTGCGCGTTTGGCATCATCCTGCGCGGTCACGGCGGGGCAGACTTCCTCGTCTAAAATAAACAAGCCCGCATGGGTGATGACGCGGCCAATATTGGAGCGTTCAGGATAGTCATAGAGAACGATGTCTTGCAAAGCCTGCTGCAATCGGCTGTCAGTGAGGGCGATGCAGGTTTCCTCTTTCAGCTCACGCATCAGGCCGGCGTGCGTCCATTCATTGGCCTCAAGAAAGCCGCCGGGTAAAGCCAGCAATCCTTTTCCTGGAGCCTGTCCGCGTTCGATCAATAAAATGTGGTGTGCGCAGATCACCACCGCATCGACAGTGGCAAAAATAGGCGGGTAAGGCGCGCTGGTCCAGCTTTGACGATAGGCCTGAATAAATAGGGCTTCCTCGCGTAAATGCGTATACAGCGGCGTGTGCATAAATTGCTGTAAAAAATCTGCCACTGCAGGGGGCAGGAGAGCATGCGGAATTTCCTGCTGCAGCAGAAAAGCCTGGCGAATAGCGGTGGCATTGATGTGTTTAAAATCCGGGCACTCCCGCGTTTCCCAGTCAGGAAAATGCTGTAGATAATAACTGCTGGCATCTTTACTATGACCAACAAGTAGCGGTTGTGCATCAGGGAAAGCCTGCTGCACAGCTTGATGAATCGCTTGAAACCAGGCGGCTTCATCATAAAAATAATCCGGGATGGCGGCAAAATGGAGTGTTTGTTCTGGATAAGCAGTGCGGATCATGGTGCAGCGTTCTTGAAAAGTCCAGGGATTTTTAATGCTGCGGGCGCGCTGGCTGGAGCCAATCAGAATCAGGACTTCATCACAGTGGCGTAAGGCTTCCTGCAGCAGGGAATCATGCCCCCAGTGAAAGGGTTGGAAGCGCCCAATCAAGACCCCCAGTTTCTTCATACTTTACTTATGTGTCAGGATGTGATTATGATAACACATCAGGCACAAGAAGATGAATAGAGCAGATGGCGCATGAGACGATTTTGATTATCGATGATGAGGCAGGAATCCGCCAATTGATCCGGATTTTTTTGCAGCGTTATCATTATGATATTCTGGAGGCCAAAAATGCCGAAGAAGGCATGCAGATGCTTCAGAACCATCCCGTCGATTTAGTGGTGCTGGACCTGATGTTGCCCGATGTGTATGGGATCGATTTATGTAAAAAAATTCGCCAGACCTCCGCCGTGCCGATCATTATGTTAACCGCGGTGCACGGGGAAATGAATATGGTCCTTGGCTTTGAAGCAGGTGCCGATGATTATGTCGAAAAACCCTTTAGCCCGCATGTCCTTCTCTTTCGGATTCAGGCGATTCTCAAGCGCAATAAAGGTGGCGCTGCCAGTGATGAAGGCCTGAAAGCCGTCGCATCCCCCGAATCTACAGTCGTCGTCAACATTCCAGGAAAAGTCAGTTACGCCAAGGCCAGCTTCGCGCAGTGGACCTACTATCCCATCGACAATTGTATTAAAAACCTCAATGATAAAATGGTCTTCCTCACCAAAAACGAATGCCTCCTCTTGGAGCTATTTTTAGCCCATGAGCAGGAAGTCCTCACCCGCGATCGCATCGCCGTCTTTTTAAAATTAGATATCGATGACCCGGAAAGTCGGGCTATCGATGTGCAGATCTCGCGCCTACGAAACAAATTGCGTGATAAAAGTAATAATAATCTAATCAAGTCCATCCGCAACAAAGGCTATTTGCTCTCAGTCCCCGTGCGTTTGAGTTAGCGTGTGGTGGGGCTGAGAGGGGCAAAATCCTCTGGATCTAGGCCTCCGCCTAACCATGCAAGTGCGCAACTCCCTAGATGTCTCTGCTGTTGTTGTGCCGCAATATGTTCGTCTAGTTGTTTCTTGGTGCATAGGTAGGTGCCGGAAGTAGTTTTGAAGAAGCAATGCTGCCCTGTGCTTGCAGGAAGAGCGGCGTCTGATGGTGTGTGCATCTATATCTCCATATTTAATTTATAACATGATCTATTTTACATAATTTTTATTATAAAGTAAATAGATTGAGAATTTTTTTGGTCCGGGTACTTTTTTTTACAAAGCCGCAAGATCTTCGAAGCGATTGTCTTTTTCGACGAATTGTTGCAGATTGCCGGTGACGAGGTCGAAGCGCCAGGCGTGGAGGGCGAGGGTGCCGGCGGCGACTTTGCTGGCGATCCAGGGGAAAGTCTTGAGATTTTGCAGGGAGATTTTTAGGGCTTCCTCTTCGCAGAAGCGGGCCTGGGTGGCTTTGGATTTGCCTTTGCGTTCGATGAGGGCTTTTTCCCGTGCGGCTTCGGCGATTTTCATCCAATTATAAATGAAGCTGCTTTCATTGGGATTGGTGAGAGTGCGCTCCGGCATATTTAAGAGCGCGCGTATGCCGCCGCATTGACTGTGGCCGAGGACGATGATGTGTTCGACTTCTAGGCTCTGGACCGCAAACTCTAATGCGGAACTTGTGCTGTGATGATGGTGGGGGCTGGGATCGCAGGGTGGGACTAAATTCGCCACATTGCGGACCGTAAACAATTGGCCCGGCGTGCAGTTGAATAATATATTCGGTTCGACGCGAGAGTCACAGCAGCCGATGATCATGATTTTCGGCTTTTGACCTTCTTTCGCCAGGGTGCGCATCAGCTCGGCTAAAAAAGATTGCTGATAATATTGGCCTTTAAACTTGCCATAACCGCGGATCAATTTTTTAATGGGATTGCTTTTTTTAAACATACTGCGTACCTATGATTGTGATTGAGCCTGAAGCGCTGGATCATGCGGGTAATTATATTTTAAAACGCTGGCTGTGGAGCTGGCAAGATCATTCAGCCCGAGTTGTTGCTCGGATTGCATGATGATGGCTAGCGCCTGTTCATTTTGCGGAGTGGTGGGGAATTGCATCAAAATATCCTCTGCACGATTAATCGCGGCCACATAGGCTCCGCGTTTGTAATAATAGGCAGCGGCATTGAGCTGATACTGCGCGATCGTGTTATTCAGATAAATCATCCGGCGCCGTGCATCACTGGCATAGGGGCTTTTTGGGTATTGCTGCACCAGTGTATTAAAGTAATTGAAGGAGTCGCTGTAATTATCGGCATGATGTTGGGCCATATCATAGGGAAAATATTTTTGGAGAAAACCGCGGCCATTCTCAAAATCCACAATGCCCATCATGTAATAAGCATAATCCGAATTGGCATCACCGGGATAGATTTTTAAGTAACGCGATGCAGCGGTGATCGACATGGCCGGATTGTCATTTTGATAGTAGGCATAGATGCTTTCAATATCGGCTTTTTTGGTGTAAGGATTGAAGGGGTATTGGGAGTCGAGAGATTGATAGGCCGCCAGCGCATCAGTATTGTCGCCGCTTTGGAGGTCGGTATGTCCTTTTGCATAGATATAGCTCGGGTCATCGCCAAGATAAGGGTCCACTTTATCAGTGGCGCAACCGCTCAAGACTAAGAGCAGGCAGGGCAAGAGGATGCGCATCGGTTTCAAAATCAAAGTCTCCTAAAATGAATTGGGCTATTATAATTTAAAATGCGCCAGAATGCGAAGCGAGTATTGGTTTTGTTTCGCAGTGATTTTTTTAGCAGTGCAATGCATTGCGGAAATGTGAGTGCATTTGTAGCGTAGCGCCTTATTTTAGATGGTGGTTTATAATTAAATACAAAAATAATATCATAACGCCCGATATCTACTTTTTGTATATATTGTACAGAAATAGTCATTGCTGTGCTCGGAGATTTGTGTTGAAATAATGCCATTCGCTTAACTCAGGAGTGTTGATCATGCAAGATTGTCAGGAAGTAAAAAGCATTTTTGAAGATATCTATGAAAAAGTGGTCTTTCACGGCGTGTATGTGAAGTATGGCTATTGTGTTAAAAGATTAATTGATTTGTTAAATATCGAAGACCCGGCGGAATTGCATTATGTCATGATGCACCTCGGGCGCTTGAGTTGTATTCATGATCGTCAGGGTGATTATGTCTGGTCGAGCGAGCGCTATAGCCAATTGCATGGATTTCAAGAGGCATTGCAGGTGGAATCTAAATCTGCTTTAAATTTATTTAATGCGGAAGTGGAATCGGAATTAGACAAAATGCGCCTTGCTGCGTTTAATGGCAGCGAAACTTCCAGCTCCTTTGTGAATGCAACTTTGCATTCAGGGACGGAATTTGCCTCGCATGTGAAAGTTTATCCGATCTATAATGCACAGGGGAATGTGATTGCAACCTTAACCATTCTCACCGAGATTATGTCGCGTCAGGCTGCTTCTCAGTCTGCGGTTCAATCCGCCTCCAGTCTGGATGCATCAGCGCTGCAGGTGCAAGAAGATCAGCATTCTGATCTTTGGGTTTGATTAATGAAGTTGAGAGTCTGAGGGGGCTAGTCTAAGAGCTCATTAAAGTTGATGATGTGGGTAAAATAATTCGAATTCTCTACAGATTCGCTCGTGCCGTTCACATGAATTAAAACAGGCCAAAATGAATGTCCAACGGGTAAGCGGATGGCGTTTAATTTATGCTGCATCGCGTCTATAATCTCGGGCTTAATTTCATTACGAGAAAACTTTATTTCGCAGGCAGTTAAGGCGTTGTAGCGCGTTTTAATCATGTAATCGACTTGGCAACCGGGGTATTGCACCGTTTTGCGTTGAAAATACGGGCCGTGTGAAATGATGTCGTTCGTGTTGATATTCTTTTTTACGTCCTATAAATACTTTAGAGTCCATTGAGTTTCTTGTGCTACTTCACATAACGTCAAGCATATCATTATGTGAGGTGATTAAAGCGCCTTCTTGAGATAGACATGTGGGGATTAATGATTAGAAGGATTGCCGGGATTAGGATTGCCTGGCGTTCCGGCCTGATGGATGCTCTGTGAAAAACTCATGAGCTTTGGCTTGTTCTCTTCTGTATAAATTGCCTCCCAGTCTTGAAAACGCGTGGCTTGGACTGCGTTTTCAGGGCGGACGGGGATGTCTAATTTCTGGCAGGCGGTCCAGGCTAGTTGTTCATGGGCGATTACAGGCGTGGAAATCATGAAGCGGCGTTTGCGATCAAAGAAAAGCAGGTCTGCAATTTTAGCGAGTAATTCTGCGGCGCCGGGCGTCATGGTTGAAATATTCAGCATGGTGACCATGGCTTTATTAAACTCTCTGACCACGGAAAATTGATGGCTGCCTAGGGTCAATAAAAATTTATCGTTGGTTTCTTTGTGAATTTCTACATGGCCGTACTCATTGACCAGTTCTAAGAGGCGGCTCCACTGATTGTCTTCTAAATAAAAAGACAGCGCTTCATGCTCAGCTTCAGGGGTTTGACTCGAGAAAATCATGTGGACGGATGAGGTCGTATTATGGCTCATTGTATTCTTCCAGTTTTAAACTTAAAATAGATCATATCAAAAATGAATGAGGCTATTATGCCACGAATTTTACTAGAAGTGGAATATGTCGGCACGGCGTATCATGGCTGGCAACGGCAGACCCCTGATATCGTCAGTGTTCAAGGCACTTTGGAGGCGGCGTTAGCGCGTCTGGTGCAGCATCCGGTGGAAGTGGTTGCGGCGGGGCGCACAGATAGGGGCGTGCATGCGCGCTGTCAGATGGTCCATTTTGATACGACCGCGCGGCGCCCAGTGCATGCGTTTATTACGGGGACGAATCATTTTTTACCGCCGGATATTCGTGTGCATGCAGCCAGAGTCGTGCCGGATACGTTTCATGCGCGGTTTTCAGCGCAGGCGCGGCAGTACCATTATCATATTTTAAATCAGCCAGTAGCCTCTAGTATTCTCCATGATCGGGTGTTATGGCATCGCCTGCCTTTAGATCTGGAAAAAATGCAGGAAGGCGCGCAATATCTGGTGGGGACGCATGATTTTTCATCCTTTCGCAGTCAGGAATGTCAGGCTAAAAGTCCGATTAAAACCCTGCATTTTTGTGAGATCCGGCGCCAGGATCATTTGATGATTGTAGATGTTAAAGCGAACGGGTTTCTGCATCACATGGTACGTAATATTGTGGGCGTATTGCTTGAGATCGGTCAGAAAAAAAAGGAGCCGCAGTGGATGGAGTCTGTGTTGGCAGCGAAGTCACGGCGAGCTGCCGCGATGACCATTCCGCCGCAGGGACTTTATTTTGTCGGGGTGGATTATCCTTCAATTAAAATTTGAGGCGGAGGAAAAGGAGGCCGGCGCCGAGGATCAGTCCGGCCACAAACCACAGGCTGGTTTTGCGCCAAGATTTGTTTTTCTGCTGCATGGGCGCAGGCGCAGTGGTGGGATGCGCGGTGACATTTTTCAAGGCTTGAAAGATCAGGTGCGGGATCTCAGGTAGGCGTTCATTCAAGGTTGGGAGTTGCTCTTTAAAACGCTGTAAAAGACTGCGCCAGCCTAATTTGCTTTTCATCCATTTCTCTAAAATCGGGCGGGCAATCAGCCACATATTGATCTCTGGCGCAAGTCTGCGGGCAAGACCCTCTACATTGACCAGGGTTTTTTGCAGCAGCAAGAGTTCAGGCATGACTTCCATTTTAAATTCGCGGGCAATTTTAATCAGGCGAAATAAGGTCTGGCCCATGGAAATTTGATTTTGCGGGAGTTCGAAAATGGGCTCGCAGACGCCGCGGATCGCTGACTCCAGGACATCGACACGCACGTTCGTGGGAACCCAGCCGGATTCTAAGTGTAGCTCGGCCACGCGGCGATAATCACGATCGATAAAGGCAAGAAAATTCGCGGCGAGATAATATTGATCCTCTTTGCTGAGCGTGCCGACAATGCCAAAATCAATCAAGATCCAGCAGGGATGCGCCTGCGAGCGCGGTGCAATAAAAATATTGCCGGGGTGCATATCGGCATGAAAAAACGCATTGCGAAAAACCTGCGTATAAAAAGCCTGAATGCCCACGGTTGCAACTTCTAAGAGGGAGAATCCCTGCGCTTGCAGCGTTGTGGTATCGCCCACGGCAATGCCATACACGCGTTCCATGACCAGGACTTTTGTGCGCGTCACTTCCCAATAGATTTTAGGAATATAGAGCGAACTGTCCTGGCTGAATTGGCGGCGGAGCTGGGAGGCATTGGCCGCTTCTTTGACCAGATCCAGTTCATTCTGTAGGGTGCGGTTGAGTTCATCGACAATACCACTGGCATGAATGCGTCGCGCGGAGCTGGAGATGCGTTCCAAAAAGCGGGCAAAGCTTTTTAAAATGCCGATATCCTGGGCGATGGCTTCGCGAATCTGCGGGCGAAGCACTTTAATAATGACTTCTTCACCGGTCTTCAGGCGCGCGGCGTGAACCTGTGAAATGGAAGCCGAGGCAAAAGCGGTTGCTTCAAAATGATCAAAAAATTGCGCAATGGGGCCGCCGAGTTCGGACTCAATCGTTTGGATGGCAATAGCGGAATCAAAGGCTTTGACCTGATCCTGCAGTTTGGCCAGGCTCTCAAGCAGATCATCAGGTAAAATATCCGCGCGGGTAGACAAAATCTGCCCAAACTTCACAAACAACGGCCCAAGTGCTTCCAGCGCCAGGCGCAAGCGCTCGCCGCGTGAGAGATGTTGTTTGCGCACGCGCCAATAAAAAGGGTTCAGCCAGATCAGGCCTTTAAACACACTGAGGACCGGAAGGTTAAATAAAGCCCGATCCAACCCGAATTTCAGCATAATATAAATGATTTGAATAATGCGGGTCGCTTGACGAAAGGGCTTGAATAACAAAATGCTTACCAGCCAAAGGTTTTGCGGGTCTCGACTTTACGAATCTGTTGTTGACCCTGCCAGGTAATAATCCCGGTTTGGATGTTCATCAGGCGCATTGTGATTTGATAGTACTGCGATTGCTGGCTGGAATTGACGGCGGTAATGCTGGAAATATCACCAAAAAACATATACTGCGCGCCCACCTGCTGGCCGATTTTCGCTGCGGTGGCGGGATTAACCATGCCAGAGCTATTTTGATAATTCAGTTGTTTTTTAATCTCAGCGACTTTATTCATATCCACAAACTGGAATTTTCCGCTTTGGATCAACTGTGTGGAAATGGTATCCGTAATCGCCTGCGTATCAATAAATTCGCTGGTATTGTTGGTGAGTCCACTCACGTACATGACAGGAGATTGTGTCTGGGTGAGTTGCACAATGACGGGCGACGCAAGCATTTGATTCACCATGCTAGCAGCCGTGGTTTGTAAGTCTGTCGAGCTGAAATTAATCGAAGTGGTGTCTACCGTGTTTGGGTCAACATAGCTGACCGTTGGCCCTGAAGAGCAGGCGGATAACAAGATTGAAAGGGGTAAAAGTGCCAGGCATAGTTTTTTCATTGTAAAATTCCTTTATTGAACGCAGACAAGTACATTGTAATTGGTGGTTTCGCCGGTGGGTGCAACACTTGAGACAACTTTGGTCATGTGGGGTAAGAGTTCGATCGGTGTCCAAGGAGTGGGGTTGCCTTGATTAAATCCATCGGGTGAGAACCATTGGAATTGATAGGTCAGCTTTTGATTGTCACTGGTTTTGTTGTAGAGGGCCACTTTTGCAAAAAGTAAATTGCCCGCCAGTTTTTCTGAACTGGGCGTAATGTCGGTAGTGCCGAACATGCCGGAGCCAATATTGGTGTTGTCGCTATTGCCGGTCGATGGAATGGTCACACAGGTATCGCTGGCGCAACCGACCAGCAGTGCGATGCAAGTGGATACCAGGCTGGTCTGAATGATTTTGTTTAAACGCATAGTGTGCTCCTTTAATTTTGATGTCTAAAACCTATTGAAGTGATTCTAGCAAAGTTTCAGGAGCATGTCTATTACTCAGCCTTGGACAGCTCCCTACCCCTTGACGGCTACGGCATGCACACATCTCTGAGCGAATTGCGAACTCACTCGTCATCCTGACACTCCTGGCAAAGCCAGGAGGCGTCAGGACCCAGGACCCAATCATGTGCGCAGCTCCTTAAAATGAAACTAAAGAATAGAACAAAAATTACGCGTGCATGAATGCATGATGTTAATGCTAATCCAGATC
>CAMARA010000050.1 GCA_945860585.1 Francisella tularensis subsp. holarctica
GCAGGTCGACCAGTATAAAAAATTTAAGGCGCTTATCTCAGAGTGGACTGAAATCGCCGCTGAACTCGCAAAGCTTAAGTATCTCGATGCGGCCAAGCCTAAAGCGCAGAAGGCGAAAGATTAGCCTGAGAACTCGGGACTCTCAAGTAAAGTAACTAGAAATTAAATTAAACAAGAGAACAGTATGCAACAAGGATTAAGAGGGGCCATCTTGGGATTATTAGACGCTGCCATGGGAAGCGCAGCGCATAACAGCAATGATAGCAGTGGATCTTGTACCAGCAGCTCACAAGGCTCAGATGCTGGCACGGTCTTACCCCAAGGCCTTCTAGTGCTTTTCGCTGCCGGTTTAGTCGCAATCGTAGCCCATGCGATCATGAAGTGCAAACCTTGTAATACGAACATAACAGCGTGCTGCTTTAGACATCGAAATAGCACAAGTGAACGAATCTTACAAACTTCGAGTGCAAATAATCATCAGACACTTGAAAATCACTAACTGCGATAGAGAAATTTGATGAGCTGTAACATTCCAACTTTGGCGCTACACACTCTGACGCACCTCCTTGACTATTTTTAATCAAAAAATATCATTACCACCAACAAGAAACTTAAAAGCAAATTAAAGGGGGAAATTATGCAACTAGAACTGAGAGGAGCCATGAGCCTATTATTAGAGCTAGCCAGTAATGACAATGATGGCAGCTCATCTTTTACAGGCAGTTCATCCTCTGACGGTAGCTCATCTTCGCCGGACTCAGGCTCTATCGTCACTGGCCTGGCAATCACACTTATAACCGCAGCGTTGAGCATAACTGCTATATGTCTTTGCGCAAGACGTTGTTGGAATCATGAGCCTTTAGCCTCGCTCAGCTTCGCACATCATCTACAAAAAAAAGACACGCCAACTTATCAAACTCTTAACATTCAACAGGATAAATAAAAAAAATAAGGTTATGATAGGATGCTTTTTATTATTTTTTAATCACCCATCATAACCCTTCTCGCTAGGAGAAAAAGAGAGACACGCTTGTCTCTGATGCTCAGTATAACCGTATTGATTTAGAAAGATAAAGGCTTGTCTAGGCAGCGTTGTTACATTCAAATGCTAAAGCACGCAACTTGGCCAGATAAAAAACAAGACCCATCTCCATCCATTGCGCCAGCTAGCGCCATTTCATTATTTACACAAAATTACAAGATTTAGGGATGAATTGATTCCTTCACTACAAGGCATGGCCATTTTTAATTTTTGCAAAATTCAGGCCCAGCGGCTATTTCACTGCGGTATCAATAGATAAAGGCACTCAAAAGCGTGCGCATCCGCTTGACACAAATCGTATTTTTTTAAAATTTGCATTTGTTTTAAAACGTAGAAGTCTACACTTCCAAACAAACTCCTGCCTTTTTCCACTCAGGTCCAAAGGGCGCGACAAACTTATAAGTTTGGCCCTCCCAGGCGAAAATCACCTGATAGGCATGCAGAAACATGCGCTTCAAACCGGTTTTGTGGGCAAACTCTCGATTGAACTTGAAATCCCCATATTTATCATCCCCGATAATCGGATGCTGGGACGCTTGTGTATGAATGCGAATTTGATGTTGGCGTCCGGTATGCAATAGCGCAGACACATAGGTATACTTCTCCATTTTTTGCAAAATTTGGAAAGTCGTCAAAGAAGGCTTGCCTTCAACCGGCAATTCAATGCGATTGAGATTTCGTGGCCATTCGCCTTTCACCAGCATGTGATAGGTTTTTTTAAAATCACGATCGCGCAATAAAGCATGCAGACCTTTTAGGACACTCGGCTTCTTCGCAATCAATAGGCAGCCGGAGGTTTCTTTATCAATCCGATGCGCAAGCTCAATAAATTTCAGCTCCGGGCGATCAATCCGCAAGGCTTCAATCAGCCCCACTCGCGTATCACTGCCGGCATGTACTGACACACCCGAGGGCTTATTAATCACCATGAAGTCATCGTTTTCAAATAAGAGACAGGTTTTGACCCACATCTGCTGATCGCTGTTCAATTGCGTAATCGGCTTTAAGAGCGGCTCTGTCTGCACTAAGGGCGGAATTCTAATTTGGTCATTCAAGACGAGGCGATAATCGGCATCCACGCGCTTCTTATTTACCCGCACTTCGCCCTTGCGCAAAAGGCGATAGACCCGCGTTTTAGGCACATTTTTTAAAAGACGAAACAGGCAATTATCCAGACGCTGCCCTTCATCGCGCTCGGTGACAAGATGAAACTGGACTGCCGATTTCAACGGACGTTCTTCAGGAGTATTCATTTATAAAACCTCAATAAAATAAGTGATAAAGCAATGGCCACGGCTGCGACCATCATCGGCACTACGGGAGAAAGATGCAACAACATGCCCAGAAACAAAGCCAGAATTCCCCAGGTTAAACCAAAAACGGCCCCCGCGCCGCCCATCACGCGCCCCTGTTCATCCTGATTCACGGCATTCGAAAACAGCGCCATCAAACAGGTGTAGACCAGACAATCTGAAGCCGCGAGAAAAAAGCCCGACACCCACTGCAAGACCAGCACCGGCGCAAAAATCGTGAGCAAGGAAAAAATAAACATACTCGACAAACCCACCACCATAAGCTCTCGCAAGGCAAAGCGCTTTAACAGATAGGGCTGCAACCACAGGGTCATCGCTAAAAAACTCATCCCAATCAAGGCATAAAAAACACTAACCTGCACCGGCGTCTGCCCAAAATGCGCACTCAATAAAACCGGAATACTCTGCACATACGCGCCCCAGCCAATCTGCATCAAAAAGAAAATCACCGCCAAAAACGCGACCCGCTGATCCAAAAAAACAAATTTGCAAGTCGTAATCACACTCAGCAAGCGAATCGGCCGCGTCGAACGCGTAGTATTACTGTCTTTCAGCAGTAAAAAAATAGACAGCGTATTCACAATCGCCAGCACAGAAGCACTTAAAAACGTCCATTCCGAACCATGCTGCGAGCCCGCAAAATGATAAGCCGTCGCACTCACCAGCGGCCCAAACACAAATCCGATCGAGGCGGCCAGCACCACCCAGCCTAAATTACGGGCCCGCACATCCTCAGGACTGATATCAATAATAATCGCCTGCGCCAGCGGAAAGGAGCTGGAAAAAAAACCATTTAACAAACGACTGGCCAAAAACAACCAGGCACTTCCGGCAAGCAAACTCAGATACGAACAGACATAACTCACGGCAACCAGGCCAATCGATCCACCCAGGACCCAGCGCCGGCCATAGCGATCCGACAACTCCCCCAGAAACGGCGAGCCAAAGAAAATCCCGCCCGCCCACAAGGCCAGTGAGAATCCATATAAAAATTCGCGGGTCGGCACGGAAACCGTTCCACTCAAAATCGGCGAATGCGCGCTCAAAAACAGATCCGGCATCAGGGGAAAGATCAAGCCCATGCCCATGGTATCGAGGACAATTGCCACCAAGACCACCGCAATAATCAGACTATTTTTCTTCATTTAAACATCCATTAAATATACACTGAATGCGGCTAAAGATTGAGGCTTTTGAAGTGAGGGGTCATCCTCGCGAATGCGGGGATCCAGTCCAATATCTTCAAAGCCTTGGTCTTGTTGGATTAGACTGGATCCCCGCATTCGCGAGGATGACACAAAAAACCCAATTTGTGACCGCGCACAGTATACTTTGCAAAAAACTAAAAATCGGCATAAAATCACAGCACGTATTATAACAGCAAGGATCATCTCATGTACAGCTTAATTTTATTTGCCTATCTCCTCGGCTCCATCAACAGCGCGATAATTGTGTGCAAGCTTGCAGGCCTGCCCTCTCCCCGCAGTGTGGGCTCAGGAAATCCCGGTGCGACAAATGTGCTCCGCCTCGGCAGTAAAAAAGCTGCTGCCTGCACGCTCATCGGTGATATTTTAAAAGGGGTGATTCCCATTGTGCTCGGTCATCTCTGGCACATTCCAGCCGCTGCACTGTGCTGGATCGCCCTCGCTGCCATTCTCGGTCATATCTATCCGCTGTATTTTGGTTTCAAAGGCGGAAAAGGCGTCGCCACCGCAGTGGGCTGCGCGTTTGCTCTCTCCCTCTGGCTTGGAATCTGTGTCGGCGCAACGTGGCTGATCAGCGCTAAAATCAGCCGCTACTCGTCGCTCTCCTCCATAATTGCGATGATCCTGATGCCCTTTTTTGGCTTGGGTCTACTGGGTAAAACCAGCTTCCTGCCCCTACTACTCATCACGCTCGTGATCCTGCTGCGGCATCGCTCGAATATTCAAAAGCTACGCCTGGGCCAGGAATCTAAAATCGGCCAAAAAAAACAGCACTGAATTTTCCCTCCTTCCTCGCGGAGGAGGGTTAGGGTGGAGGGGAGATAGGCGAGTCAACTTGCTCACTATGACCACACCCTTCTTTAGGACAGACCTTCTCCACGCCACGCCGCTTGGTTTCTTTCATCGTCATCAAGGGCCAGGCGCACTTGGGGCAGGGCTCATTGATGGGCTTATTCCACAAGGCATATTTGCAGTCGGGATAGCGATTACAGGAAAAAAAGATTTTGCCATAGCGCGATTTGCGCCCCACTAACTCGCCTTTTTGACACTCTGGACAATCTACGCCCGTGGCCTCTGGCTTGTTCAAGGATTCGATGAACTTACAATCCGGATAGCCGGTGCAACCGATAAAGCGGCCATAGCGCCCGACTTTATATTGCAATGGCTTTTCACATTTGGGACAGTTGCGATCCAGTAATTCAGGAGGCGGCGGCGCAGCGTCTCCATCCATAGGGCGCGTATAATCGCACTCAGGATAGGCGGTACAGCCAATAAAACGGCCATTACGACTCAGACGTGCAGAAAGCGGTTTTCCACATTTCGGACAAGCCTCATCCATCACTTCCTGCGTGACATCACTCCGCTTCACCGAGCCCTCGATCTCATCGACCTGATTTTTAAAAGGCTGCCAAAATGCTTCTAGCAAGGGGACCCATTCTTTTTCACCGCGGGAGACGCTATCCAGCTCATCCTCGAGCCCAGCAGTAAAATGATAATCCACATAGCGATCAAAATAAGAGGTTAAAAATTTATTAACAACGCGCCCCACATCGGAAGGCTTGAAACGCTTAGCATCCAGGGTTGCATACTCGCGCTGCTGCAGAGTACTGATAATGCTGGCATAGGTGGAAGGCCGTCCAATACCGAATTCTTCCAGGGCCTTGACCAAAGTCGCTTCTGAATAACGCGGTGGCGGCTCAGTAAAATGTTGCTTGTTTTCTAATTCTTTGATCGGCAAAATATCCCCCACCACTAAAATCGGCAGACGTTTTCCTTCCTCACTTTCTTCTTTATCATCATCCACCCCTTCCTGATAGACACTTAAAAAACCGGGCTTCGCAATCACCGAACCTGTCACGCGAAACATCGCCAAATCACCCGCAGCCAAATCCACACCCACTGTATCCATCAAAGCATGCTGCATCTGCGAGGCCACTGTCCGCTGCCAGATCAATTGATAGAGGCGATACTGATCACTATTCAAAAAGGCTTTCATCTCTTCCGGCTTGCGCAAAACCGAGGTAGGACGAATCGCCTCATGCGCTTCCTGGGCATTTTTAGATTTTGTTTTGAATACGCGCGGCGCATCCGGCAGGTTTTCTACACCATACTCAGATTCAATAAAACCACGGATTTCCACCAAAGCATCTTGTGACAAAGCCACAGAATCCGTACGCATATAGGAAATCAGCCCCACTGCCTCTTTACCGATATTGATCCCTTCATATAAATTCTGGGCAATCTGCATGGTTTTTTTAGCCGTAAATCCAAGCTTTCGCGATGCTTCCTGTTGCAAAGTCGAGGTAATAAACGGTGCAGAAGGCTGACGTTTCTTCTGCTTTTTCTCAACTTTGACAACTTTTAAAACCCCTTGCGCGGCATCTAGAATACGCTGATTCACCTGCGCTGCTTCATCACTATTTTTGATATCAAACTGTTTGACGACTTCCTGATTCAAAACAGATAATTTGGCGGTAAAATCGACTTTCTCTTTCTGTAGATGCGCTAAAATACTCCAGTATTCTTGCACGATAAAGCGTTCAATTTCCTCTTCACGCTCTACAATCAAACGCAAGGCAGGACTTTGCACCCGGCCTGCTGACAGTCCGCGTGCTACTTTTTTCCATAACAAGGGCGACAGGGTAAATCCGACCAGATAATCCAAAGCCCGGCGCGCCTGCTGCGCATTCACCAAAGGCATGGAAATATCTCGCGGTGCGGCCATCGCAGCGGTAATCGCCGTCTTGGTAATTTCATGAAAGACTACCCGTTTGACAGTCTTATCTTTGAGCAGACGCTTGGCTTTTAAAATCTCATACACATGCCAGGAAATCGCCTCTCCTTCGCGATCCGGATCGGTTGCGAGATAGAGCGTATCGGCTTGCTTCATGGCTCTCACGATTTCATCCACGTGCTTGGAATTCCGCTCGATGAGGTCGTAAGTCATTTTAAAATGATCTTCCACCTGCACGGCGCCTTTCTTGGCAGGCAAATCACGCACATGCCCATATGAGGCCAGCACCTTAAAGCCTTCGCCCAAATATTTGGTAATGGTTTTACATTTTGCAGGAGACTCTACGATCACCAGATTCTTCATTTTTTTCCTTCACTACTTTCTCTTATTTTTAGCTTTATCATGTTTTACCCCCCTTTGTAAAGCGCGCCAACTTGGATTGCAGCTCCAATAGCAACTCGGGCAGCGAATCTACCAGCGTCGCGCCATCCCGAATCAAAGCATGACAGCCCTTGCTCGTCACGCTATGAATCGAGCCTGGAATCGCAAAAACTTCCCGGTTTTGCTGCAATGCATAACGCGCCGTGATCAGGGACCCACTTTTTTGTGCCGCCTCCACCACCAGCACTCCAAAAGACAGGCCGCTAATCACCCGGTTCCGCATGGGAAACTGATGCCGCAGCGGCCCATTCTGCAAAGGAAACTGCGAGATCACCGCGCCTGTTTCAGCAATGCGATTGGCTAGCGCCTGATGTTCTCGCGGATAAACCTGACTCAGGCCCGTGCCTAAGACCGCAATCGTCATCCCGCCATTTTTCATCGCCCCTTCGTGGGAGAGCGCATCAATCCCGCGCGCCAGGCCACTGGTCACCACCAGGCCAATTTCAGCTAAAGCACGCGCAAAAGCAAAGGCATTCTCGGCTCCATAATGGCTCATACTGCGACAGCCCACCACCCCCAGTTGCGGCTCGCTCAACACATCCAAATGCCCATGCACACTCAAAAAAGGTGGCGGATTATCAATCGTCGTCAATAGATAGGGATAGCTCAAATCCCCATACGCAATCAAATGATGCTGCGGCTGCTCCAACCAGGTGAGCACTTCCTCCACCTCCGACTCCGGAGGCAGCTGCTCCGGCAGGGGACCATTTTCCAGCAGAATTTTTAATTTTTGATCCTCTCGCAAGTTTGGCATCAGCCATAATTTAATGCAGTCTTCTTGCTTCATCACCACTCCCAACATAATTTGAACAGATTATATTATGGATATGGGCGCAATTCAAGCTAATCTTTCCAAAAAATCAGGTGCTGTAACAGCCAGCTCATCAGGGCGTAAAGGATCAAGGTGCTGAGCACCAACACCAGAAGAGCCGCAAACAGGAGGGCCACATCAAGACGGCTCAGAGCATTTTGCATGACAAAGCCAAGGCCATTACTGCCGCCGACCCACTCTGCAATCAGCGCGGATAACACGGCCCAGGTGATGGCGATTTTAAGCCCGGCGGCGAGATAGGGCAAACTGGCGGGAAACACGATATGCCGGAACAGGCTGTAACGGCTGGCCTGCATCGTCGCCGCGAGATCCAAATACAGCGGTTTGACCTGATTCAATCCGACCATAAAACTCGCCAAGATCGGGAAAAATAAGGCGAGCACAATCACCACTAGCTTGGCACTCCAGCCAAAACCCAGCCAGAGAATAATCAGGGGTGCAATCGCCAACATCGGCAGCGCCTGACTGATCACCACCAGGGGCTCCAGCATCCTTGCAAAAAACGGCAATACATACGCGAGAAAGCCCAATATCAATGCCAAAAACAGCGCCAGCAAAAACCCCAACATGGCCTCGGCAAAGGTGGACAGAAACGCACTCAGAAGCAAGTCGCGGTTGATCTCCAGCGAGACCATCACCTGACGGGGCCATGGCAGGAAATAATCAGGCAGATGCAAGCCCGCTTTCACTGCCAGCCACAATGCCATGCACAATAACACAAGACACATGATGTCAGCACATTTTTTCATGATGGCGATCTCAGCAAGCTCAACAAATCCTCATAGCCCGTCGCCCAGGCATCCAGTTTGGGAGGCTGATAATCCTGAATATGCACAGGGTCCCCACGCATGACTTTGATCTCATCCGCCAAACGTAAAGCTTCCAGCGGATCATGCGTCACCAGCACCACGGTTTTCGCCGCAGCCCGCAATAAGCGCGAGGCGAGATCCTGCATCTCCAAGCGCGTGATCGCATCTAATGCGGAAAAAGGCTCATCCATCAACACCAGCGGCGCATCCTGCATCAACGTGCGGATCAGCGCCACCCGCTGCCGCATCCCGCCCGATAACGCTGCTGGCGTGGCCCGCATCACATCCATCAGCCCGACTTCTGCCAACAAATGCTGCGCCTTCTCCCGCGGCAAGGGCTGCTTGCGTAAACGAAAGGACAGGAGCACATTTTCCAAAACCGACAGCCAGGGCAAAAGTCCATCTTGCTGCGCCATATATGCCACCGAAAAATCAGCCTTGCCCTGCCACAGCACCCACCCTTCTACTCGCGTTTTCAACTGCGGCCGCGTCTGCTGCAAACCTGCAATCAAGCGTAGGAGACTGGTTTTGCCGACACCGCTCGTCCCCAACAGTGCCAGCCAACGCCCTGCCGCTAAACGGACATCAATCTCTTTAAAAATTAATTTTTCTGAATAATACAGAGCCGCTGCTTGAATCTCAAGCACGTTTATCTCAAAGCATTGGGAGCAAGCTCCTGCAAGCCATGCCACAAAATCGTTAAGCCGATGCAAAAAATAATAAATGCAGACAATTTGACAATCACATTGCTACCGCTTTCACCCAGTTTACGCGTGATTTGATCTGCATAACCATAGCAGAAATAAATGGTTAAAGCGCCCAAAAAGATACCGACCATTGCCCCCAACTTTCCAATCATCGTCAAGGAAATGGCAGTCACATTTTCATGCGCCCCAATCGTCAACGCCACCGCCATCGAACCCGGCCCGGCCGTCAAAGGCATCGTCAGCGGGAAAAATGCACTGGCATTGGCTTCGGCATCCGTGCGAATCGATTTTTCATGCTCATCGGGTGTCGCCGAACTTTGCGACATCATCTTCCAGCCAATACTACATAACACCAATCCCCCCGCGACCTGCACGACCGGAATCCCCACGCCAAAAAAGCGCAGCACCCATTCTCCCACCCACAGCACCACACTCAACAAAATAAAAGAATTAATCGCAATTTTAAAAGCCAACCGCCGCCGCAATGGAGGTGCCAGAAAATGTGTCATGCCTAAAAAAATAAACGCACTGCCCAGCGGATTCAAAACCGGAAACAAAGCCGCATACGACAGGGGAATGACACTGATAAAATCAGAAAGACTAGGAAAATCCATGACCCCTGATTCCTTTTTGAATGAACTTAAGCTAAGATGTTACAATATCAGCCACCCTTTATGCAAGAGAAACTTGATGTTCACGCCCATTCCCACTCAATTTGTCGGTCCGATTTTTATCAAAGCAGAGACCTGGGAGTCTGACGAAATCCAGGTCCCGCTCGCGACCTACGAAACCACGCTCTGGCCCTCCACCCAACGTGGCGCCAAAATCAGTCGTTTATGCGATGGCATTCAAGTGACCACACTCAAAAATTGCATGACCCGTTCGGTCTACTTCAGTACCGCATCGGCCCGTCGCGCCAAAGAAATTTTAAGCCAAATCCACCTTGCCGCTCTGCAACAAACCGTCGCCCAAACCAGCGCCTTTGCACAACTGCAAAGCATGCATCCCGAGATCATCGGCACCCAATTGTATCTGCGCTTTAGTTTCGTCAGCGGCGATGCCTCGGGCCACAACATGACGACTAAAGCCAGCGATGCCTTAATCGAGCAACTCCTGCAGCAATTTCCAGATTTACAATACGGCTCCATTTCCGCTAATTTATGCGTGGATAAAAAAGTCTCCAGCATCAATGGGATTCTGGGTCGAGGCAAACATGTCACCGCCGAAATCATCATCCCCCGCGCGCTCTGCAGCAAGCATCTACGCACCACGCCGGAGCTCATGCAGCAATTGAATGTTCACAAAAATTTAATGGGCGGCATTCTCGCGGGTGGCGTGCGCTCAGCCAATGCACATTACGCTAACATTCTCCTCGCAACCTACCTCGCCACCGGCCAAGATGCCGCGAACATTGTAGAGGGTTCACAAGGCATCACCACCGCTGAAATCACCCGCGAAGGCGATCTGTATTTTTCAGTAAATCTCCCCAACCTCATCGTCGGCACCGTCGGCCACGGCAAACATCACAGCGACATCAGCACCCACCTCAAAAACCTAGGCTGCGAGCCTAACCCCGCCCATCCCGGCCAAAGCAGCCAACGCCTCGCCGAAATCATCGCCGCCACCGTCCTCTGCGGTGAACTCTCCCTGATGTCCGCCCAAACCAATCGCGGCGAACTCATGAAAAGCCATCTGCTTTTTGAACGGAAAAAATAATCCGCACCACCCCCTGCTTGACATTTTAATTATTTTAGTAGTAAACTATGCCGATCAACCTAACAAGACGGAGAGAAAAATGGCATACTCAGAACAAACACCAGCGAAAATAATGGACATATGCCAAGAAGAAATAAGAGTCCTGAAAAGCGTTAAAATGGTTGAAGAAAAATATAAGTCAACCCTCGTAATAGCGGCCAATTTCCCAGAAAAGAAAGAGGATGAAGAAGCACTGCTAAATCAACATAATGTAAATGGCAGTTTTTATCTCAAAATCAAGAGCCCCCCTTCTGGTTTTGATTTTACTCTAGGATACAGAGATTTGGAGAGCAATTTAAAATTAATCTCGCTCCCTCAAGGGGAACTTAATCAAATCGTAG
>CAMARA010000051.1 GCA_945860585.1 Francisella tularensis subsp. holarctica
GATGATTATAGCCTATAGGCATTTTCTCTCCTCGTGATTATTTAATAGTTCTCACGTGAGAGTATATTTCATCTGACCCTTTTTATCTCCCAACCACTCATTGAAAGATCGCTTTACAGCCTTTGTTGCACTTCATACTTGAATCGGCGTATTGAAATGTAATGGGGTGCATATGCATCAAGCTGCAGATCCACGTGAGTGGTTTCATCGAATAGGCAGGGCTTTGAGAAATGCTGCAAACAAAGGGGAGCATGAAAGTTTTTTAAAAGCGTGGTTGGAGGCAGATAATTTTTTAAATATTGTAAAACAGGGATCAAAACCAATATTCTTGACTGAGTATCTAGAGGATATAAAATCAACTTTTTTTCATCTTAATAATTTAGAAAGCTTGTTAAAGTTCTCGGTTGAGCGTCAAGTTGACATTTTAGGTGGGCGTTTGCATATTGCTTTAATCATAGGGAAGGAGTTCCCCGAGTTCTTCGACTGTGATCGAGCGCTTTTCAATGAAGGTTCTGTGTCGGTGCGTCAAAGTGATGTTGTTTTTAATCATTCTCGGCTTGCGCTATCAGGCCTTGAAAATTGGAGGGGATTGCCTGGGTTTATTCCGCTAGATAATATTATTATCACTATCTTGTCTCAGCTTAAAACACTTAGTGCTCACTCTACACTTCGTGAGAAAATTCTGAGTAAATTTAGTGTTTTTGTTGCGGATGAATTCTGCAAAGTTGGCTTTAAGCATTTTTTAAACTCGGGACTTATTGCATACTTGCGTAATCCATGTGAGAGTCCTTATTTTTCCTTTTTTGAAGCCTGCAAATTTAGGGATAGGTGCTTGACTTTTGGTGAGGCGTGGTCTTTGAACGAGGAACAATCTAAAGTGATACTCAATGATGAGGCCCGCGAAAGTATGATTAAATGCTTGACGGTGGCTCGCTTTTTGAATCCTGACTCGATATTGCATAATCAGTTTTTAAATCCTGATGTCCGTTCATTATTAGTGGAAAAGTTTAGTCATGAGCAGATTGAACGATTGACGCTATTGCACTGTGATGTTTTTAGCAATCCAGTGGCTTTGAGGGTTTTGGAGGGTGCTTCTCCAGACAAAATACAACAATTTGTGTTGTTAGAAGATGAGGGTGCTTTAATACGTTTTAAGGATAATCCAATATTCCAGGATAGGGATGTGGGCAAGAAAGGTTTGAAGCATAGTCGGCCTGTTATTAGTTTTGGCGCTGCAGCAGGTGCTGGCTCTGCAACACCCGCTGCCCCTCCTGTAGATATAGCTGCCTTAATAGCGGATGCCCATCGAAAGCTTCAAGAGCTTGCGCCTTCTAATGCATATGCAGCTGCGGTGGCTGAAAGCAGGGAGCTGATTGCTAATTATACGGGTCAGATCATGTCAGTCCAGGAACAAATAGTTGCGATTAAATGTGAAATGCGTGAGATTGAAAAGCGAATAGCTACGATTGGGCTGGATACAGAAAAAGTAAAGCGTCTTGCCCGATCAGTCATGCAGAAGTTGGATGATGAGATACGCAGTCTTGAGCAAAAAAATTCTTTGTTATTGAGTGATTATACGGCCCAGCTCGCTGCTATTCCGAAAGCGAGTTCCTTATCATCAGCAGGGCCTAGTGAAGCTGATCAAACAGTATTTCTCTCGAGTTTAAAGGCTGAAGAACAAAGATTAGCGGAGGAGATCAAAAGGATGGAAGAACTGAGAGTGACAGGGGGTGGAACATGACAGATGCTGAGTTGATAAATTTGATACGGCCTCTTGTTAAGGAAGCAGATATTGCAGCCTTGTATTCATTGATTGAAAAAAACACTCCGCAGATTTTGAATGCAGGGGTGTTTGAGTGTTTTTATCAAGAGGCGTCCATTCCTGTTTTGCATAGTATTCAGCCATTGTTAAGTGTAAAAATAGTAGAGAATGGGCAAGGAAAAATACGGAATATCCGTGAAAAAAAGATTTCAGAGTCTCGTAAGGTCCGTCAAATACAGTTTGAAAATGCAAAAATAATCGACCTACAAGATCAATTAGCGAAAGCGTTAGAGTGCGAAATTGAAAAAGTCGGTGGGATTGAAGCAGCGGTGTATGCAGACTTAATCAGGCTAAAAGAGGGTGATTGTTTTGTTAGTTTAAGCACGTTACAAGGTAAAAGTAAAGATCAGAAAAGAAATTTGGAATCTTTAAAACGAGCACTTGAAATTTTAGAGGAAGAGCGGAGCGAATTGCAGAAAGCATGTGTGGTGAAAGCGCAATTGCTCAAAGACGCTGAGGCTCAGTTCGAAGCTAAGAAGCTTCAGAAGGAGGCGAGTCTTCAAGCGTTACAAGCTCAGAACGTCTTCTTAGAAAAAATTTTGGCTCTCCATTTACAGCCTCCCCCTAAGAAGCCAATTGAAGATCCGAAGTCTCCAGAAATGCTTGAAATTGAAGAAGCGATAGATGAAAGAGGGAGATATCTTAAGCAAGGCTTAGAGGCTGCGCGTAATACCCATCCAGTGTCTGGACAGGATTTACTAATCGCGAGTTCCGCAGCGCAGCGAGGACTGCCTGAGCAGGCAGTAAGTCCTGTCCAGGCACTGGATGGGTATACGCAAGGCTCAGAGCCAAGCCCTACGTCTCCCCCCCCTCGAGGAAGAGGTAATACCGATTCTCTGTTTAAATCAGCTTTACTGCCTGCTCAAACAAGTCCTCGCTGCGTTGCGGAACTCGCATCAGCAAATCTGCTTCAAACAGAGAATCGGTATAACAAGAAACCGAAGCCTAAAGCGCCTTCAGCACTTCCCGCTGGGGCTGCCAAGCCAGATTCTACGCTTTCTGCGTCATCAAAACCTGGCATTTCTAAGGCTTCTGGCGATTCTTTAGCGGGAATGGCTAAAGCGCCTCCAGATTCTTCAGTAGCAATGGCAGGTGCAGGTTCTAGCGTTGTGACTGAGGCAGCTATTTTACCGCTCAGTGATTATGCAAGGGTCAATGTTGATGCGCAGGGGAATTGTTTGATTCACGCTGTATTAATCGGCTTTTTGGGGCCGATATTGCATGATACGGAGCAGTTTGATGCGCGTGCTAAAAAATTCTTTAATTCTGATGTGGGTGATGCTCTAGGTGGTTATGTCACGATAATTAGAGACTATGTAATGCAGCTTTTGGGTGTTAATAATTCAGGCTTACCTGATTCAACGCGAGCTATGAATCATTTGATTAATAAATTTATCCGGCCTGCGTTGCATGCGCATTATCAGGCGTGTTTTGCCGACAAGTTGGAAGCGCTGGGCAAGGAGCATGGTTTAGAATTAGAGAAATTATTTGCCGATGAAAGCGAGGTGAGTTCAATATTAAAGCCATTTTATTGGCTGGGTTTGGGTGCATTATGTGTGATTGCGCATAAATTGGGTGTAGAAATTCATTATTATATGCAGCCGCTTGGAACGGTGGAGCCTATGGTGATCAAATTAGGGGTAGATTGCCCATCGATTATTTCGGTAGTTTATTGCGCGTGTAACATTCAGGAGCCTAGTGGTGAGTGGAAGGCCGGTGAGCGGGCGGATTTAGATGCAGTCGGTGTCGGGTTCAATCACTATGATTTACTGGTGCCAAATTCTGACTTAACCCGCTGGAAGGAATGTGCTAAAAGACAAAGGGCCTCCAGAACGCTAGCCGCGCTTTTGCCGCAAAGTGAAGCGCAGTGCTTTACTGCCCCTTTCCCTGTATTTTCTGCTTATCAGGCTGAATTATATTTGTTAGCACCCGGGCTCCAAGCTATTTGCGAATTGTATTATTTTCAGCACGAGTCCAGTCGTTGTTTCCTAGTCGGTTCCCGCGCGCAATTAAATAGGTTTTTTACTCCCCCCCTTACTGATATTGATCTTTTATTTCTAGATTGTGTACCTGAAGGAGCTGATCCTAGTAAGCATTTGAGTGAAGTTACGGGGCGTTTAAACGTTATTTTCTGTGCTGCAGGCGGTACTTCCTTGTTCAGTGAGCCGCCCGTTTCCCCATCGAATGGGAGGTATATCTGGAATAGCTTTCCGGTTGAATATGGTTATGGCCGTAAGCTAGACATCACCATCCAATGTTTATGCAATAAACTTTCGATGGAGCAGTTTATTGAGTTAAGTTTGAGAGAACGTATTGTATCCAATAAAGCAGTTGCACTCGATTTAACGACTGGCGTTCACTATTCATTTCGGTCTCTATCCGCACCTGATGAAATCACTCTGCTTAAAGCGCCTGCCGCGATGACGCCTAATAATTATGGCTATGCGCTAGCTTGTTTTTGTCTTAGGGATATGCGTTTAAGTGTAGGGCATAGTGTTAGTGATTTTTTTAGCCTCCAGTATCTACAAGCAATTGCCAGCCAATTACGCGTACCAGATCGTGTCACATGCGATGAGATTGTTGATGTGGCCACTAAAATAGTTGCGCAGAAAATGTGCCCAGTCGATCCCGACTCAGCCTATCTTCAGGCTGGGATGCTTGTCCTTTGGCAGCGGGGTGTCATTTTTAATATTTTTGAGAATTCCACGCCTGGCAGTGGCTGATGATGTAAAAAACATCGGGGAAATTTTTGCTTATAATGAGGTGCCTCTGTCTGATTGTAATTTCTCAGCAGCTTTTTTTCCTAGTGGGAGTATAGCCTGCTCACACCAGGGTCTAAGTACTGATCCGGCTAATCCTGTTTCTGGTGATTCGCCCCTTCCAATATGGGTGTGGGTGGAATCTTTGAAAACAGATGCGCCTTTGAATTGACCATTGCTTTTTTGGATGCATAAGGCCTGTAAGTTCTTGTCTTTGAGATAAACAAATGGCACTCTCGTATGTAGCATTGATGTGTTCCAATGGCGCCCGGTGCTAAATTTTTCAACAAAATCATCAACGAAATCTGGGGCTGTTGGGGCAGTAGCCGCAGCATAGGCGAGTCCAAGTAATCCAACTACAGCTGAAGCTGCCTTTGCTCCCACTGCAAGTGCAGCAGCGCCTTCTGGGAGGGTGGCGGCAAGCACAGTGGTGCAAACTGCAATAAAGGTGGCGGCTTTGGACCTGCTGAATCCTAACATATTATAATATCCATTTTTAACAATTGAATTAATTATTATAATGTGAATTTTTTATGTGTCAATATTAATTTAAATGCTCTGTTAAATGGGGCGTTAAGGAGTGCATTATCTTCACCTGGGTCCTGATGCCCCCTTGCTTTGCAAGGAGTATCAGCATGACGCGGTATTATATTTTATGATGTACTTTTGCGATATAGCTGTACATCGTGGGGACAACGAAGAGGGTGAAGCAGGTGCCGATGGTCATGCCGCAGGCGATGACTAAGCCGACGTCAAAGCGGCTGACGGCGCCGGCTCCTGTTGCTAGGACTAAGGGCACGACACCGAAGACCATGGCGAAGGTGGTCATGAGAATCGGACGCAGACGAATCGTTGCGGATTCAATGATTGCTTCGTGGGGGGCTTTACCTTCTTCTTGTAATTTGTTGGCGAATTCTACCATCAGAATACCGTGTTTGCTGATCAGTCCAATGAGGGTGATAAGGCCAACTTCGGTGTAAATGTTAATCGTGGCAGCGCCAAGATACAGCGGAATCAGTGCGCCGCAAATCGACATAGGCACGCTGACCAGGACAATAATTGGATCGCGGAAGCTTTCGAATTGTGCAGCCAGAACCAGGTAAATAATAATCAAAGCCAGCATGAACGCATACAACATGCTATTGCCTTCCTGGATAAATTGCAGGGATTGACCGGCGTAGTTGATGTTCATTTCTTTGGGAAGGATTTGCTGGCCTGTGGTGGTGAGGAAGTCCAGGCCCTGGCCTACCGTCACACCAGGCATCAACATGCCTTGAATGGTGACAGAGTTAAGCTGATTGAACTGGTTTAAAGTCGAGGGTTGCACGCTTGTGGTATAAGTCACAAAAGTGGACAGCGGCAGCATTTGGCCAGAGCCGTTTTTGACATAAATTTGATTCAGCTGTTGTGCTGTTTGACGCATATCATCCTGAACCTGCGGAATCACTTGATAGGAGTAGCCGCCTAGACTAAACCAATTGGTATAGTTGTCGCTGAGCATGGCGCTTAAAGCATTGGCGATTTCGTTCATCGATACATCTAAGAGGCCGGCTTTATCTCGATCGATGTGGATATCGAGTTCAGGCTGATCAAACATGACGTCCGTATTTAAAAAGATAAACAAGCCACTGTTGTAGGCGTCGGAGATCAAGGTATTCGCATAGCCATAAATATCCGCCTGCGGTTTAGTCGAGGTGATTACAAACTGGATCGGTGTGCCTTGGACGCCGGGCAGAGGAGGATTCAGTGCAGAGTAAAGTTGGATGCCGGGTACTGCGGCCAGTTGTTTTTGCAAAATGGGTAAAACTTGCATGGTGGTTTGATCGCGATCGTCCCAGGGCTTGTAAATTGTCCCAGCGAGCAGATTGTTTGTCGAAGGATAGCCATCGACAGTAAAGGTGTTAGCCGCGCCATTGCTGGCCGCTAAAATGCTATTAATTTGTTTGTTAAAATCACTGATGTAATTGAGATTGGCTGCTGTGGGTGCATTGCCGAAGACCATGATATAGCCTTGATCTTCAAAAGGGGCCAGTTCTTGTTTTGTTTCCAGGAAGAAAAAGCCGCAGCTGGCTAATACAACCGCACCGACTAATAACACAACGGGGCGATAATTTAATACAGCGGTGAGTCTGCGTCGATAGGCTTCACGAATTTTAATAAAAATGCGATCAATTTTTTTAACCAGCGGAGCATTGACCACAGTATGATTGATGATTTTGGAGCAAAGCATGGGCGATAAAGTCAACGCAATCACGCCGGAGATAATTACTGTGCCGGCCAGAGTAAAGGCAAATTCTTTGAAAAGTGAACCGGTAATCCCGCCTAAAAAACCGATCGGTGCATAGACCGCAGCAAGGGTGGTGGTCATGACGATGACCGGATTGGCAATTTCCCGCGCACCCAACAGTGCTGCATCAAAGGGCGTTTTGCCTTCTTCAATATGGCGATAGATATTTTCGAGCACCACAATCGCATCATCAACCACCAGGCCAATCGCAAGAACCATTGCGAGCAGAGTAAGCAGATTCAGCGAAAAATTGAGGGCCAGCATAATAAAACAGACGCCGATTAAAGACAGTGGAATGGTGATAATAGGAATCAAGACTGAGCGCAACGCTCCTAAAAATAAGAAAATCACCACAACCACAATCAGCGTGGCCTCCGCAATCGTGCTGATTACATCATCAATCGAAGCTTGAATATAGTCTGTGCTATTGTAGACAACTTGAATGTTCAGGCCCGGCGGCGCTGAAATGCCGATGTCCGGCAGGTTTTTGATGACATTATCGATGACCGTTAGCGGATTGGCGCCATCGGCGACAAACATCCCTGCAAATACAGCGGGCTGGCCATTAAAATACACTTGCGAATTATAATTCTGCGAGCCTAATGCCGCATAGCCAATATCCTTAATGCGAATCAAGCTGCCATGTTGATTGGCGACAACCATATCATTAAATTGGCTGGCGAGATTGAGATCCGTATCCGCCTGAATCTGCACATACAGATAATCAGATTTTAACTGGCCCGCTGCGGCCTGGACGTTTTGATTTTGTAAAGCGGTAAACACATCATTCGCTGTAATGCCCAGCTTGGCCATTTTGTAAGAATTTAACCAGATCCGCATCGAGTATTGTTGTTGACCCATAATGTTGACGCTGGATAATCCCCCTAGCGCATTAACTTTAGGTGTAAACACATTCGCAATATAGGCGGTGATCTGCTGCGTAGACAAAGTTTTGCTATTAAAGCCGACAATCAAATCCGGGAAGGTATTGCCGGTTGATTTTTGAATGGTGGGGGATTGCGCCGCGGTGGGTAATTCGTTTAAAACGGCATTGACTTTGCCGGTGATATCGGTCATCGCTTGATTGGGATCGTAATTGAGGGTGATGTACGCGGTAATCGTGCTCTGACCCATGACGCTGGAGGAGGTCATATAATCAATACCATTGGCGCTACCGATCGAGGCCTCAAGCGGCGTGGTAATAAAGCCTTGCACATTTTGCGCGCTCGATCCCGGATACGCCGTTGTGACGGTAATGGTGGTATTGGTCATCGTCGGATACTGTTGCAGCGGCAGCATAAAAATAGAGCTGAGCCCCATCAAGAGCAGCATTAAACTGACAACGCTGGCTAAAACCGGGCGTCTAATGAAGATATCTGTAAAACGTGCTGACATATTTCAAACCTATGATTGAGTAGAATTGATAACCACTTTAACCGGATTATTGTTCTGGAGTTTGATCTGACCATCCACGACAATTTGATCCCCTTTATTCAAGCCGGACAAAATCTGCACCAGATTGCCCTGCTGATTACCAGGCGTGACCGCGACTTGTGAGGCAATGACATCCGCTTTACCTTGCTTGTCTTTCGACGGTTTAATGACAAAGACAGTATTGCCATAGAGGCTGTAATTGAGGGACTGCTGCGGAATCGCAATCACTTTACCTTGTTGCGGCAGAATGACGGCGATATTGGCCTGCATGCCTGGCAGCATCATGGCTTTTTTGTCGATATTCGGAGCCACCGCCTGCACAGTGATCGACTTGGTATTATCAGCAACCTGGGCATCAAAGGCACTAATTTTACCTTTGAAAATAACACCAGGGAAAGTGTCGATCGTCAAGCGCACAGGTTGCCCCAGATAAAGTTGTGTCAAAAATTGCTCTGGCACTTGGAAGTTGATATACATCGGATTAATACTTTGAATATTGGTCACCATGGTGCCTGCATTCAAGTATTGCCCCAGGCTGACATCACGAATCCCGACACGTCCCGCAAAGGGGGCCACAATGTATTTTTGCTCTAGCAACGCTTCCTGTTGATGTAAAGACGCCACTGCCTGACCATAATTAGATGCCGTCTGGTCTAAATCCTGCGCCGAAATCACGCCCTGATGAAACAGCGTTTTATAGCGCTCATAAGTTTGTTTATCATAATTAGCCAGCGCACGTGCCTGGCTGACTTGAGCCTGTTGCACATCCGTATCCAGAATAATCAGCACCTGATTTTTCTTCACGATATCGCCGGAATTAAACAGAATTTTCGTCACCATTCCTGACACAATCGGGCTAACGGAAGTTCCCTGCACCGCCTGCACTGCACCCACCGTTTCATAAGTCGGACTCCAATCCACCGGATTTAGCGTCAAAGTGTTGACGGTAATCGCCGGTGGAGCGTAATCCTTAATATACTGTTTAATGAAGTAATTCATAACAAAATGGTAAGCAATCAAACCACCGAAAAGAATAAAAAGAATGACTCCAACAATAATAAAGCGTTTTTTCATAATTCGCATTTCAAAAGGCCAGTAATGGCTCATTCTAGCGGATTTGATTTCGCTTGGCTAGTCCGTGTTTTTTATTCTCTAGGAAGCTGAAGGAGTAGGGCCACCTGCGCCGGCAGATGCACCACCGCCAGCTGGGGTATAAAACGCATAGGTAGATTCTCTGGGATCCCTGGGGGAGGCTGCGAGAAGATTGTGGCATGCTGAGTGCAAGCCCGTATTTTTCGCCAAAAGCGCTATAGCGGCCGCTTCTTTTGAGTGCATGCGGCATGTATGGCTAATCGATATATCAGCCCCTATAATTTGTGATGAAACTTTAATTTTTTCTAGGTAACCGTCTAGAAATATCAGTCTTTTTTCTTCTGGTAACTCTCGAATGCTCTTACAAAAAGCCTCGTTTTTCAACCAAATATCTAGGGTGTTGTATATGTTCAATATATACGGGACTATCTCCGGATTTGCTCTTATTGTTGCTTTCATTGCACGGATAGTATAGTTGAAAACTTTCTGTAAAAAGTCTAAAGCTGCATCAGCTGGAGGTTTTTTGTCTATACGGCTTTTTTCGTGGAGAGAAAGTGCCTCGCATAAAAAATTTATAAAACATTCGCTTTGATAGAAGCGATCATCAGCCTTACTTAGGGGTATGCTTTCAAAGTAATTACAAAAGATTTTTGTTAGTCTGTGGGCGTAGATTTCTTCACTTTCGCTTATGTGTCCTGCCGTAATTAATGTCTCATAAGCCTCTGAATCAAGACCCATCATACAAAGTTGCTGTCTGGTTG
>CAMARA010000052.1 GCA_945860585.1 Francisella tularensis subsp. holarctica
GCTTGGTGGCGGTGCAGCTGTGAATCAGGCAATAGCTGATGGCGCAACCCCTCTTTTTATTGCTTCTCAGAAGGGACATGTTGATGTGGTGAGGGAGCTGCTTGATCGCGGTGCAGCTGTGAATCAGGCAAGGGCTAGTGGTGCAACCCCTCTTTTTACTGCTTCTCAGAAGGGACATGTTGATGTGGTGAGGGAGCTGCTTGATCGCGGTGCAGCTGTGAATCAGGCAAGGGCTAGTGGTGCAACCCCTCTTTATATTGCTTCTCGGCAAGGGCATATTGGGGTGGTGAGAACGTTGCTTGATCGCGGTGCAGCTGTGAATCAGGCAAGGGCTAGTGGTGCAACCCCTCTTTATATTGCTGCTAAGGGTGCGCATCTACGGGTGGTGAATCTTTTGCATGATGCTGGTGCAATAAATCACTTGAATATGGCCTCTGAGCGTGCGCTTCCTGTTGTGCCTCATAGCCCTCGACGTGCGGGTACGATGGAGATAATGGTGAAGGACATGGGTGAACAAAAACCAGCCTCAAAAGCAGTGGGCAGTGACTGGCACCGCCGCACCAGTATCGATCCTGACTCGTTTACTTGGTTTAAGCCATTTGAGGATAAAACTTCAGGAGCCCCACATTGTGGAGCAGGTGCAGCAAGCGGATCTACTCTCTAAAGACCCTAGCGGTCGATAGCTAAGATCATTTTAGTCTGATCGCTTGCTCCATCTAGCAGGGCTGATCAAACAAAAATAGGCCAGGACACAGCTCAGCATCAAGGCAAAGTAGACATACATCAGGTAGAGTACTTGCGTGGAGCTGATAAAGCTGACGCTCCAGGCGACGGTGCTGGTGATCATTAGATTGATAAAATACATAATGGCGGAGCTGCTGCCTACCTGTTGTGGGAACAGGGTCATGCCGAGACCCGTGATGGCTGGATTAAAGAATCCGCAGCATAAAAACAGGCTGAGGCTGATGATGAGGGCGATATGCGCTGATCCATCTATCACATAGGCTAGAATAATTCCCAAAAGCGCCAAGCCTAGGCTCAAGGGAAGGCCAAGGTGATAGATCAATTTTTCCTGTTCATACTGAATGAGTGCGCGACATAAAAAGGTGCCCAGCAAAAACGAAATACCCATCCACAAGGCGACATGCCCAAAGGCAATCGGCGAATAGCCAAAGCCGATTTGAAATAAAAATGGCCCCATGATATTAAAGACAATCAGCAGAGAGTATGAAAAAGACATAGCTAAAATCGCGCCGATAAATTTTTTATGTTGAATCATCATTCTAAAATCCTGGCTGATTTTTTGCAGCCGGAAAGGGTGGCGATGCAGATGAGTTTCCGGTAAAAAAATCAGCAGCAAAGTCAGGCTGATTGCGGCATAGCTTGCAAAAAAAACAAAGCCCGCTTTCCAGCCAAAATATACCTGAAGATAGCCGCCAATCCAGGGGCCGATGATGGGGCCGATTCCCCACATCGTGGCAACAAATACGAAAAAAGAGCGGGCTTGTTTGGGTGGTAGAATGTCGGAGGCGATCGGGCGGGCGTTGACCGAAAAACACGCCAGGCTGAACCCCTGCAAAAAACGCGTACTCAGCATGACGCTCGGATAGGCAAAGCAGACTGGCAGCAGGCTGATCACGATGAATGCGCCCAATCCCCCCAGCAGAATTTTGCGCCGCCCCCAGGCGTCAGATAAAAAGCCAAAAATAAACGACCCCATCCCATAGCCGTACAAATAGAGAGAAATCATATTTTTAGTCATCGGCTTGGTCATCTGCAGGCCGCTACTGATTGCCGGTAAAGAGGGCGCAATCAAATCAACCGTCATGCCCACCAACGGAAACAAGCCTAAAATCAGAGCTAATAGAATACGAATGTGGCGAGGAGAAAGCGCGATTTGAGGCGTGGTCATATCAATGTTATACTGGACGACATAAAGTCCATTCTATAATCAAAGGAGTCTTTCATGCAAGCAAAATCAAGATTTTTACAATTAACAGAAGCTGCCCTTAAAACAGTCCCAGAAATTTCAGTCGCAGAAGTTAAAGCACAACTCATGCAAAACCCTGATGCTTTTTGCTTAATTGATGTGCGTGAGGAATCCGAATGGGCGCGCGGTCATATTCCAGAAGCCGTTCATTTAAGCAAAGGCGTCATCGAGCGGGATATCGAAAAATCAATTCCCAATCTCGATACGCCGCTCGTTTTATACTGCGGAGGCGGTTATCGCTCAGCCCTGGCTGCGGAAAGCCTGTTGCGCATGGGTTATCGCGATGTACGTTCAATGGCCGGCGGATGGTCTGCCTGGTGTACTGGGTAAATGAGTGTACAGATTGTTCTGAGATTTTTTTATAGCTAAAGTTCCAGAACGTGGCTCTGCCCGGCCAGTCCAACGAGCTCAAGCTCCCTTTCAACAACAGCAGCTGACCTCATGTCTCCTGTTGCGGCAACGACCTGGTTCTGAATGCTAGCAAAAGGGGCAACTGTGACTGGAGTACGTGTTGCTTGGCCTTCTGCATTTATAACTGTAACTTGCAGAGGGTGGGCTCCTCCCGCAGGGGCGGCTCCTCCCGCAGGGGCGGCTTCTCCCGCAGAGGCGGCTAAAAGGGGGGTTCGCTCTTCTTGAATGCCTTCATTCCAGCACGTTATCTTAATAAAAGAGGCCACAGCAATTAGAGAAGCCAGAGCTGAGCACATTTCATATGTAGCAAACTGAGACGTAGACTTTGATGAAATTGATTTGCTGGCCATCATTTGTAAAATACCTACTGCTGTAAGAGACGCTGCTAACACTAGGCCGGCACGCCACTCCTTGCATACCCATGAATTTCTTCCTCCTGCCATGACTTTTCTCCTTCTTAGTTAAAAAAATTTACAAGACAATAATACGGATTTAAATTAAATAAGTCAACTAAAATAATGATAAAAAATAATTATTTTATCATGAATTGGGTAAGCAGATCATTTAAAAAGCGGTAGCCTAAATCGCTGGGCTGGAGTAGATGAGGTATTGCATTCAGTAAATTATCTTGAATCGCTTGATCAAGCGGGGCTTGAATGGTGGAGAGCGGGAGCCCTGTTTGTTCTGTGAATAAAGCGCGTGGGACGCCTTGATTTAAGCGCAGGGCGTTCATCATGAATTCAAACGGGAGGGATTTTTGAGGGATGGGCATCTGGGTACAGATGGGTTTTTGCAGATAGGTTTTGGGGACTTTGGGCTTGACGGTGCGAATGATGTGGCCTGGTTTTTGTAGGCTGATTTTGCCATGCGCGCCGGCGCCAATTCCCAGATAATCTCCAAATGTCCAGTAGGTTAGATTGTGCTGGCTGCGCAGGCCATTGCGGGCAAAGGCTGAGATTTCATAGCGCTCAAAACCGGCTGCGGCCAAGAGGGCCAGGCCTTGATCTTCAATCTCTGCCAGCAAATCATCTTGGGGCAGGGTGGGGGGATAATTGGCAAAATAGGTATTGGGCTCGATTGTGAGTTGGTACCAGGATAGATGTGTTGGCTCGAGGGCAATAGCTTGCTTTAGATCCTCCAAGGCCTCTGCGGCAGATTGATTTGGCAGGCCATGCATCAAGTCCAGATTGAAATTGGTAAAGCCGGCGGCTTTGATTTCGGCAACTGCATTGAAAATATCAGCCTGATTGTGAATGCGGCCCAGTTTTTTTAAATGCTCAGGCTGAAAACTCTGGACGCCGAGGGAAATGCGATTAATGCCTAAGGCGCGGTAATCTGAGAATTGGCCGTGTTCGATGGTGCCTGGATTGGCCTCGAGTGTGATTTCAATATCGGGGGCGCAATGGGGGAGGATTTCGGCGAATAAAGGGGCTAGTTCTTCGGCATGAAAGAGGCTGGGTGTGCCGCCGCCCATGAAGATGCTCGTGATTTTTCTGCCCTGCACTAAGGCATAATCCTGGCGAAAATCTTCAATCAAAGTTTGGATATACGCTGCTTTGGGCAGAACACCGGCTTGATGATAGGAGTTGAAATCACAATAGGGGCATTTTTTGACGCACCAGGGGAAGTGGATGTAGAGTCCTAGAGTCATGAAATAATTTTACACCACTTATATTCCCAGTTCTCTTCAAAGCCCATTAAATCCAAAGAGCATTGTGAGTATTGGGAAAAAAGACGGCCTAATTTTTCAGGAAAATTAAAATCTGGCCGTATATTTTGAAGTATTGCTTGAATGATGATTGCAACCGCATAAAGGCTGCGTGAAAATGAAGGAGCTGAAGGGTAAAATGGCTTTAATCCGGGGGATACAAGGAGATTTTTTATGAGTTGGTCTGGTGTAACAGCGGGCTTCTGATACAAATTCATAATGATGAGACTCTAAAAAAAGATAACCTGCCGCTTTTCGCATTGCAAAGAGGCGTGGCAGGTCTTGATGTGCTCATTCTATCTCGGTTAGTGCAAAAAGTCAACCTCATGAATGCGCTTTTTTGAGAATCTCATTTTCCAGATAATGAATATTCGTGCCGCCTTTGATAAAGCCTGGATCATTCAGGATTTTTTTATGCAGGGCGATATTGGTTTTGATGCCGTCAATTACTAATTCATTCAAGGCATTTTTCATGCGGTTGATGGCGACTTCGCGCGTGTCACCATAGGCAATGATTTTGGCAATCATCGAATCATAATGCGGCGGGACTTTATAGCTCGCGTAAATATGGGAGTCAACGCGAATGCCGGGGCCGCCTGGCGGGTGATAGAGTTGAATCGTGCCGGGGGAGGGGATAAAGGTTTCAGGATCCTCGGCATTGATACGGCACTCGATGGCATGACCGCGGAACTCGATATCTTTTTGTTTGAACGCGAGGGGCAGGCCGGCGGCAATGCGGATTTGTTCTTTCACAATATCCACACCCGTGATAAATTCAGTGACGGGATGCTCGACTTGCACGCGCGTATTCATTTCAATAAAGTAAAAATGACCGTTTTCAAATAAAAACTCAAAGGTGCCGGCGCCGCGATATTTCATTTTTTCGCAGGCTTTAACGCAGATGCCGCCGATTTTTTTGCGTTGCTCTTCGCTGATGCCAGGCGCAGGCGCTTCTTCAATGACCTTTTGATGGCGGCGTTGCATGGAGCAATCGCGCTCGCCTAAATGAATCGCATGACCGGCGCCATCACCGATAATTTGAATTTCAATATGGCGGGGATTTTCTAAAAACTTTTCCATATACACCATGGCATTGCCAAAAGCGGCTAGCGCTTCGGATTTGGTGAGTTGAATCGATTCCAGCAAATCTTCCTGCTGGCGCACAATACGCATGCCGCGACCGCCGCCCCCACCAGAGGCTTTGATAATCACGGGATAGCCGATTTTTTCCGCCATTTTTAAATTGCGTTCACGATCGGCATCCAGGGGGCCGTCTGAACCCGGCACGCAGGGCACGCCGAGTTTTTTCATGGTTTTGATGGCTTCGACTTTGTCACCCATTTTGCGAATACTCTCCGCACGCGGGCCGATAAAAATAAAGCCGCTTTTTTCAACACGCTCAGCAAAATCTGCATTTTCAGACAAAAAGCCATAGCCTGGGTGAATCGCTACGGCGTGGGTGACTTCTGCTGCAGCAATAATGCGCGGGACATTGAGATAACTTTCTTTGGACGGCGCAGGACCAATGCAGACGGACTCATCGGCCAGTAAGACATGCTTGAGTTGGCGATCTGCCGTAGAATGAACGGCTACGGTTTTTATGCCTAATTCTCTGCAGGCGCGTAAAATGCGGAGGGCAATTTCGCCACGATTGGCAATTAAAATCTTCTTGATCATGCGCGTTATCCTTAAACAATGATAAATAAGGGTTGATCAAATTCAACCGGCTTGCCGCTTTCAAGCAAGACCATACTGATGACGCCGGCTTTATCGGCCTCGATACGATTCATCATTTTCATGGCTTCGATAATACAGAGGGGATCGCCTACTTTGACAGTTTGACCAACACTCACAAAATTAGGCGCATCGGGGGAAGGGGCTAAATATGCAGTGCCGACCATCGGTGCTTTGACCACATGGCCTTCGGGCTGAGCTGGTTCCGCTGCAACAGGGGCTGCAGCAGCAGGAGCAGGCGCTGCGGCCGCGTGTTGAGGCGCCGCCATTTGCACATAATGGGTTTGTTGATGCGGTGCATGGACCGCAGTCGCTTGACGGCTCAGCTTGATTTTATCCTTGCCTTCGCCCAGCTCAATTTCAGTTAGGGTGGATGTTTCCATCAGGGCGATGAGTTTTTCTAAGTCAGTAATATTCATAGTTATATACCTCTTGTTTTATAAAAAATGTTTAAGGGGAGTTTGTATCATTGCAATAAACTGTGGCAGCTTGTAAGGCGAGCTCATAGCCCAGGCTGCCCAGACCAGCGATGACGCCGACTGCAAGATCGCTAAAATAGGAGTGTTTGCGAAACGCTTCACGCTGATGCACATTACTTAAGTGCACTTCGATAAAAGGAATCTTCACCGCAGCTAGCGCGTCTCTGAGCGCAATGCTGGTATGCGTAAACGCAGCTGGATTAATAATGATGAAGTCAATTTTGCCTAAGGCAGCATGCACAATATCAATCAATTCGTGCTCAGCATTCGATTGCAGGCAGGTGAGTTGATGCCCCATTGCGGTGGCTGATTCTTGTAAATGGGCATTGATTTCATCCAAACTCGCGGTGCCATAAATGCCTGGTTCGCGCAGCCCCAAAAGATTAAGATTGGGCCCGTTTAAGACTAATAAATTCGCCATAAAGATGTATTTGTCATTATTTATCAATCACCCATTGTAGCGTAGATTCTGCAAAATTGCTAGAATGCGTGATTCAAGAATCATCAAATGGTTTTGCCCATGAATTATCGACACGTCTATCACGCAGGGGGCTTTGCGGATGTGCTCAAGCATTTTATTTTAGTAGAGCTGATTAAGTGTCTCAAGCAAAAAGATAAGCCGTTCTTTTATTTAGATACCCATGCGGGCTGCGGGATGTATGATTTATCAAGTGTCTCGGCTTTGAAAACACATGAGGCAGATGCGGGGATTAAACGCCTGCAGGGGTTAAGTTCCATGCCAGTTGAACTATTGGATTACCTTGCAGCAGTGAAAGCATGTCAGCAATCAGCCCACGATTATCCAGGCTCACCGATGTTAGTGCGGCAAATGCTACGCGCGGAGGATCGCATGGCTTTGACTGAGCTGCATCCCCAGGAGTACGCTGCATTGAAAACATTGTTTGCACACGATGCACAAGTGGCTATTTCGCATCAGGATGCTTATCAGGGATTGAAAGCACTATTGCCGCCGATACAGCGACGAGGCTTAATTTTAATAGATCCTGCCTTTGAGGTGAGCGATGAGTTTGATCGAATTATTCAAGGATTGCAGGTCGCACTTAAACGTTTTCGGCAGGGCATTTATGCGATCTGGTATCCAATTAAAGATCGTTTTGCAGTGGCTCGTTTTATGCGCCAACTACGCGCACTGGATCAGCCTCTGTTGAACGTGACCATACAGCCGGCAGCAGATACAGAAAGCGAACGCCTAAACGAAACAGGGGTGGCGATTATCAATCCGCCTTGGCAGCTTGATGTAACTTTGCACGCAGCGATACCAAAGCTGTTACAGCTTTTGTCGCCGGATGGTCGAGGGCGGTTTAGCGTTTCTTCTTAGAGAAAAAATAGTTCATCGCAAAAGGCGCGACGCTATATAGCAATTCTATATATCTAAAGCCAAAAAGCTCGTTGCGACTTTTTTTGACGCGGCGATTGTAAATAATCCAAGCAACGGCCAGGCTTGCAATTAAAACTAGCCATGGCAATAAGCACACCAACATGACCATGCAGGGATCAACATGCCAGCGCATGAGCATGAGCACTGCAAAGAGCAGGGTCATCATTGCGAGCCCGGTAAAGAGCGCGATAAAAAACACGATCTCAATCAGTGTCATGCGCAAGAGGCGTTTTGAAAAAAGCGAGATATGCTTAAACATGATCGCCTACTTTTTTCCCATCAAAAAGCCAATAAACAAACCGCAGGCTAATGCCACACCGACTGATTTCAGGGGATGTTCTTCTACAACATGGGTCGCAGCTTCCGTGCCTTTAACGCCATATTTTTTGAGTTCGGCCGTTACTTTGCCAAGCTTTTCATTAAAGTTTTCAGTCAGCTCAGCAAGGTGATGCTTCAGCGCTTTGATTTGTTCGTTATCATTTAACTCTTCGACTTTATTTTTAATATTCATGATCGTACTCCGGTTGTGGCTTGATTTGAAACTTACACTTTTATGCTACTCCAAATTCAAGGGTTTGTCTAATATTTTTTATTTTGCTTTTTTACGGCTGAATTGAATCAGCGCTACGCCCGCTAAAATCACGGCCACCCCATAAAATTCAATCCGCTCCGGCGCCAGCCCCATAAACAGCTTATCCCACAGCATGGCCAATATAGGCACCAGCAGCATCACACTGCCCGCACGCACCGCGCCCCAGGAATTCACCAGATGAATAAACAAAATCCAGGCAATGGCCGTAGAAAAAATCCCCATATACAAGAGCGCCATCAGCGCATGCGTGTTGTGGATGACTGGCATGATGCTCGGCCAATGCTCAAATCCCGCGGTCATCAGGAGCAGAAAGATCAGGCTTCCCCAATGCTGATGCCACAAGCAGGGCTTAAACGCCGTCTTATGCACGCTCTGATTAAAGCGCTGATTGAGCAAGGAGCCAAAGGCATAAGACATGGCCATCCCCGTCACAAATAAAATCCCAATCACTTTGCTATGATCTTGCGGATGCACCAAGTCCGTCCAGAAAATCATCACCATGCCCGTCAATCCCAGAATCAGCCCCAGTATTTTAGGCGGCGTCGCATAGGTATAATCTTTAAAAAACAAGATGCCAAATAATAAAGCCCAGGCCGCAACCGAGCTATTGATAATACTCGCCAAAGCCGGCGCAATCGAGCATTCCCCCGAAAACAGTAAAAAGAACGGCAGCCCCTGCGTAAATACCCCAATCACCCACAAGCGCCACAGCGAGGAAAACGGTACCGACAGCCGCGTCCGCCCCGCCAGAAAAACCGTCGTCAACACCATCTGCGCAATCAACACCCGCAAAAAAGCCGCCATCCCCGGCTCAATCACCAGCACCGTGATTTTAATCGCGAGGAAAGATAGGCTCCAGAACAGTGCCAGCATGAGGAAGAAGAGGAAGTTCACTAGGGGTGCATTCCGGTATCTGGTCCTGCTGTACCAGCTCCTGGCGGCATACCCCATAAGCTAGGCGCAGCCGATGCAGCCGCTCCGACTCCGCCTCCTCCGGCGCCCGCCGCAGGAAGTGGCGGTGCAGCCGGGCTCGGAGCTGAGCTCGCCATATCTGCTCGATAACCTGGAAAATTCAAAGTGCCCTCTTGGATAACATTCAATATCTTACTGAGTTGATCTTCTTCATGTAAAGAAATACCCTGTGTAGAAAACGAGAGTAGCGACGCACCATCTGTATTTATAATATCTTGCATGACGTTTCCTGTCTCATCCATCAAATGGATTTGGATATTGTCTGCAGCACCGAGATAAAGGGGGCCATGTTCAGTGGTAAGTATGAGGAGCTGAGTGCGTAAGTTTGCAAAAGCAGCAGCGGTGATTGTTGGATCAGCGAAGCATAATTTGTTGGATGACGTGACTACAACAGGAATATAAATCCTTTTATTGGAATAGGCGGGCGGATGATCCCCTATTAAGTCGTGTCGTTTGCAATGCGGTCCATTTGTGGTTGAATTAAATAGCCATAAAATAGGGCGAGCCGCAGCACCTTGCCCTGGTGTTGGAAGTCCATACTCACCTATATATACCACGCGCGGTCACAAATTGAGGGTTTTACTTAATACTTAGGTGTGATAACATTGCGCCTATGCCATGGGTATATGATCCGCACAGCGGTGGGACGAAGATTCCCCCTTCAGTTCAAGAGGATCTCTGCAAGCAAGCGGAGGCG
>CAMARA010000053.1 GCA_945860585.1 Francisella tularensis subsp. holarctica
GATAAAAAGCCTAAAACCTCTGCGTAAGGCGACTCTATTCGCCTGCAGCCTAACTCAAAGGGCTTTTGGCCCTATGCGCAATATACATTGCTTCCCAAAGGTTAAAATGGTCACAGAATTTTTAAACAAAGGATTTAGGAAAAAGTGGCCATCGAGTTTGTCAGCTGCCTGATTTACTCCCGCAGTAAGGGACATAATGCGGTGCAGGCGGCTGCCTATCGTTCGGCAAGCAAGATGTATGATGAACGCACTGGCCAGCACTTTGATTATCGTAATAAGGATCATGTCGTGCATTCTGAGATTATGCTGCCAGATGGTGCGGATGAGTCTTTTGGCGATCGGGCAACACTCTGGAATCATATTGAGAAAATTGAGAAGCGTTCTGATTCTCAGTTGGCTAAAGACTACATTCTGGCTTTGCCGAATGAGCTTTCTTTGGAACAGAATATTGATCTGGCTCAGCGCTTTGCCCACTCGCATTTTGTTTCGAAAGGCCTGGTCGCTGATCTCAATATTCACAACGAAGAAGGCAATCCGCATGCGCATATTTTGGTGACGACTCGGCGTTTAGTGGGACAAAGCTTTACCCTTAAAGCACGCGATCTCAATCCTGAATTTTTCCAAAGCAAAGTGGTTGAGCAGGACTACTGGAATCAGCGCTGGCGGCAGTTTCAGAATGATTTTTTTGTGGAGGAAAATCTCGATTTCGCTGTGGATCCAAATCACCTCGTCACCACCACACATCGTGGCCGTCACCGTAATGATGATCGCGCTGATTATGTCGATGCGAAGAATGAATATGCACGTGAACTGGAACACGAAATCGCCCTCCATCATCCTGAGGCTATGCTTAATCAGTTGAGTCAGCAATTCACAATTTTTAGTGAGCGTGATATAGCGCGGGTTTTGAACAAGGCCACCAAGACGGCTGAAGAATTTCAAACAGCCATGCTGAAACTAAAAGCCCATCCCAGCTTGATTGCTTTGGGGCCTGGCGATGATGGGCGTGAGCGCTTTACCACTCGTGAATTGATGCAGGTTGAGTCTCAATTGCAAGAGGATGCCGTCAAGCTGCAGAGGAAAAATGATCACCGTTCCAGTCATTCGATGGTCGCCGCGCAAGTCGAAAAATATAAACTGAATAAAGGCCAAGGCAGCGCCTTAAATCATGTGGCTCTCGGTGAGGATATTGCTCTGATTGTTGGGAAAGCGGGAACAGGTAAATCTTATTTGATGAAAGCGGCGAATGATCTCTGGAAACAGGAAGGTTATCGCGTGTTAGGAATAGCCGTTGCGGGTATTGCTGCTGAGGGTTTGGAATCAGAAGCGAATATCCAAAGCTCGACCATTGCTTCATTCAAATACAAAGTCGCCAAAGGCTATCTGCGCTTAAGCCCTCGCGATGTGATTGTGCTCGATGAAGCGGGAATGGTGGATGCCTATGATCTACAAAAAATCGTGCGCCATACTCGTGAGGCTGGAGCTAAATTAGTGATGGTGGGTGATCCTAATCAGGTGCAACCGATTGGGCCAGGCGCACCCTTCAGAGCCTTGCTTGATAAGCTTGGATTTGTTGAGCTGAATGAGATCAAACGTCAACGCCATGAAATTGATCGTGAGGCCACCACTCTACTTTCACAAGGCCAAACTGCTGCGGCTCTGGATATTTATAACGATAAAGATCAGCTGCATTTGCTGGATAAAAAAGTCGACGCCAAAGCAGCCCTAATTCAACGCTGGAGCCAAAATCTCAATCTCAACGAAAGCATGATTCTGGCTCATCGTAATGACGATGTGAAAGAACTGAATCAACTTGCGCGTGCGCACCTCGTTCAGACCGGATATCTCAATAAAACTGGCACGGAAGTTGAGACCAAAAATGGCAAGCTTGTATTGAGCACAGGAGACCGGATTGTCTTTTTAGAAAACTCTGCTGATCTCAAAGTGAAGAACGGCAATTTTGCGACTATCAAAGCCATTGAAGGCAACTGGATTACTGCCAGCATCATGAAAGGTGACCAGTCGCGAGAAGTCACTTTTGATCATCGTGAATACCAAAACTTTGGCTATGGTTATGCAGCCACGATTTACAAAACGCAGGGTGTCACGGTTGATAACGCTTTTGTTTATGCTGGAGGCAGCTATTGGAGCCGTAATCTGGTTTATGTCGCCCTGTCCCGCCATCGTGAGGAAGTCCACCTATTTGCTGATCGCGAGACTCACAAAAATGAGGAACAGCTGAAGAAAAACCTGAGTCGTTTCTCCATCAAGGATTCAGTCATCGATTTCCCGCTGCAATATGCTTTGCGACGCGGCCTGGATCCAGAAACTGTTTTAGGAAAATGTATCGAAGCCTTCCAACAAGCAAAAGAAACCATCAAGGACAAATGGCTATTCCTCGCCAATTATGAAGCCTATCAAGAGCGCGTGACTGAAAGCCAAAAAATGGAAGCCACTCAGCAAAGGCGTGAGGATGCAGTTTTGGTGGCTAAATTTGTGGATCTGCATCATCAAATTGGCAAATCCTGGTCTGATATGAAACACGACTTAAAAGCGGGGGAAGAAGTTTCAGCGCACAAAGACTTTGGAGAAAATTATGCCCTGATGGTTGAGCGCAATAAATTAGCCTCCGAGATCTACAAAACGGCTGACAAATATGAACTGGCGATGGAGCTCAACGGTATTGACGTCAGTACGCTCAAACCCTATGTCAAAGCGCATGAATCTCGCGAGCATGTTTTGCAATATGAAGAGGCTGTGAAACAAGGTCAAACTGAATTGGCAGGACAATTAGCACAGCAGCTGGTATCCGATGGCAAAGCCCATGGTCTCTTTATGCATGAACGAAATCTGGAATGGAATCAGGTTTATGCGGTTGCCAAAGAATCTCGTCAATCAACATCTTTCAAAGTCGAAAATGGCGAGTTTGTTTTAAGCTCTACTCTGCTGGGCAGGGTCGATCAATACATAAAATGCGATGCCGAGGTCACCCAATCGATGATGCGACTCAGCAAGATGTACACTCATGGTCAGCGTGACCTGCAGGGAATAGCGGATACGAAAAATCACATTGAACAAAATAATCGAGCCAAATTAGCGCTGGCCAACGAGATTTTGAAAGACAAATCCCTATGGGAAACCGTCCATGCTGAAACCAAAAAGCTGATCATATTTGAGCATATTGAATCGAAAGCGTATCGCGAACAAATTGCCAAGAATCGCTTTGAGGCCAAGGCGTTGCAGAAGCTTGAGGCAACAATGAAAAAAGAGATGGTACGCCATCATGAAAGTCTGACTGAGAAAGTGCAGCAAAGCCATTCTCGTGGGTTTAGGCATTGATTGTTTATACGAGGATTTTATCGGCATATTTTCGCCTGATATTTTCATGCAGTAAAATATTTGAGCGTTTGCTGATAAGCAACTTTTAGTTTCCCATTGAGATTCCCCCATTGTATAATGCTCCAATCGAATGCATAAATGATCTGCCATGAGAAAAGTCTTTTGGGAAAACCCCTACCAAACCCAACTCAACACCAAAGTCACCGCTGTGGATGGCGGCCGAGTTTTACTGGATGAAACCATCGCCTTTTCGTTTTGTGGTGGACAAGAAAGTGATGCAGGTCAGATTGGCGGCTTTCCTATCCTGGGCTCAGAGATCGTCGACCATCTGATTTATTACACCCTTCCCACTGACCATACTCTAAAAGCAGGGGATTCAGTCCACATGGAAATTGACTGGAAACGTCGCTACAAATTGATGCGCCTCCATTTTGCTGCAGAGCTGATCTTGGAAATCGTCACGCACAAGCTCAATTTGGAAAAAATCGGCGCCCACATCTCAGAGGAAAAGTCGCGCATTGATTTCTTTCACAGCCAAAATATTTCAAGCCATTTTCCAGAAATCCTTGCCGAATACAACCAGATTATCGAGCGGAATCTCCCCATCAAAAAAGGCTATACCGATGAGGCAACCCAGCGTCGCTATTGGGAAATCGAAGGATTTTCCAAAGTCTCCTGTGGTGGCACGCATGTGAAGTCTACTGCTGAAGTCGGCCTCGTCAATCTGAAACGCATCAATATCGGTGGTGGCAAAGAGCGCATCGAAATTAAACTACAGGAGCCTGTCTGTGCAAACCCTCCTCAAAATCCCTGAGATAGGCACACGGCCTCATTGGAGCAGATTATGAGAGAGAGGACTCCAGCTGTGCTAGAAAATCCGCCGCATCCAATAACTGGTCTTCATTAAAAACCTGAATCCCATGCTCAGTCAAAAGCGCTGCCGTGATTCCTTGACCCGGAATCGTTCGCCCACTGAAAGTCCCATCATAAACCGCCTCATTGCCACAGGAAGGACTACGCGCCTTTAAAAGCGCAATCTTAATTCCATGCTGCTGACAAAGCCTCAAGGCAATTTCAGCACCTCTTTGAAATTCCGCGGTGACATCCGCCCCTTGTTTTGTCAAAACCTGATGACCCGTCATTTCTGCGGCTGGACGCGGCGTTGGCAATCCGCCCGCCATTTCTGGACAGACTGAAACAAAGCGACCTTCTTTGATCCATTGATTCACAAGCGCGTGTTCAATAAGCTTCCCCTCACCGTTATAGCGCACTTTGGCGCCCAAGAGACACCCGCTGATCAATATTTTTTGCATTTTCCTCGTCGTCATAAAAGAGCTAAACAGTATATTACAACAAATTCAGCTTCAAGAGATATTGTGTCAATTCAGCATACGACGGAGGGCTACTCTCGCCCTTCTTTTGCCATATGAAGTTCTGGTGTTAAAGTAATAAGGTTACATCCACCTGGTTGTAAATTGAAAATAACGTACTTGTCGCTTTGAACAAATTCTTCCGCACCATGATAACCCCGGATTACAATTTCTTTTTTTTGGCGTTTTGGATGATTAACCTCTATTGTCACTCTTGCGCCATTTTTATAATGAAGGCATAGTTTCTTTCCATCCAGTTTTTGCTCTATCCCTGCCTCATTAACAAGAAAAAACTCAGGTGCTTCGTCTATCTCATTTGGCATAATTTATCCTCCTATTTTAAATATAGCTTCATCCCCCCATGCGTGGCCTCAAAGCCCAGACGCTCATAAAACTGCTTGGCGCGCGTACGCTTTTTGTTGGTGGTCAGCTGAACAATACTCGCTCCTTTGCTTTTGCCATAAACAATAGCCTCTTCTATCATTTTCTCACCGATTTTTTGCCCACGCATTGACGCGGCAACTCGTACAGATTCAATTTGCAGGCGTGTACTGCCGATAAAAGTCAGAGAGGGCATAATGGTCAGATGGCAAGTTCCAATGATTCTTCCACCCGACTCTACCACCATCAAATATTGCTGAGGATCCGCATTAATTTTTTCAAATGCTTCGACATAGCGGGGGTCAATTTGTATTGAAAAATGCTCTCTTGCAGCACCCAGTTCATCATCTTCAACCAAGAGCTCCACAATCCGATGTAAATCAGATGGGGTGGCTTTTCTGTAAAGTAAATTTTCTTGTGATATCGTCATGTTAATCCAATTCATGGGCTTTTTTGGTTTCAGCCAAATCATAAATCGAACGCGCTTCAACCAGCAGTCCATTTTCGACTTTGCCTAATACCGTCTCCCAAACACTGCAGCCATTCCGTGTAAAATATCGCAGCACAATTGAAAAATGGCTGCCATCTAAACCCACGCAGCGAATTAAAGGATCAAATTTGACGATGTTTGCCAGAATTTTCTGATAGGCATCACTATTTTGAAAGACATCAATAAACTCTGCACGATTACTGCTTTTCCAGAATGGGGAAATAAATTGGAAATTTTCAGCCAACATTCCCGCATTCAATTTTCCTGTAACAACCCAGGTTTCGGTATCTTCAATAATTTGCTCTATCGTTTGTGTCATTTTGATGCTCCTTGTACATGATTTAGAAAGTGAAGTACATCTGTATTGAATTGCACTGGATCCTGTAAAAATGCGAAGTGGCTCACATCCGGCTCAATCAGCAATCCTGCATTTGGAATATTGTTTGCCATAAATTCTGTATCTGTACGATGAATCGCTTCATCATGATCCGCATCTACAATCCATACAGGCACTGTAATGCTCTGAAGCTGAACCTTAGTAAAATCAGGCTCAGTCGCCCACATTTTATTTGTTTCTTTAAGAAGAACAGCGTAATTATTGGGCGTGGGTGACAGCGCCCTATATTCAACTGCCGTTCTTGCGATATAGGCATTAAAAACAGGACTTTTAGAAACATCCTTTGAGCCCGCTGGATTAGAATTTGCAGCAAAAGAAAATAATTTGGTCACCCGCTCAGGATGATGAATCACCAAATCCAAACCCACATCAGCTCCATCACTCCAGCCCACAATCGCAGCTTTTTGAATCTTTAGAAAATCCATGACTGCCAATGTATCCGATGCCATCAAATCATAACTAAGCTCCTGATTGCCCAAAGTGCTACGCCCTTGTCCACGGCTATCAATCACAATCACTTGATAATGGGAGTCAAGCGCTGGCACCAAATCACCCCAGTAATTGGAATTGGCCAATCCGCCATGCAGTAAAATAACCGGAGCCCCTTGACCAAATTCAGCATACCAGATTTTAGCTCCACCCACTGACACATAACCACTTTGTTCTACTTGAGGTAATTGCGGTGTAGGTGGTAAATTTTGCCACTGTTGCTGCCCATCCGCCAACGCAATAGAGGCACTGAATATCATAAAAAATAAAACGATTAATTTTGTCATCATGTGACCCCTTATTTACTCAAGATCCAACGCTTTTTTGGTCTCATCCAAATCATAAATTGAGCGCATCTCCGTCAACAAACCCTCAGACATCACGCCTAAAACCGTCTCATAAACATGGCGACCATTCTTAGTATGATATTGTAGAACAATTGCAAAATGCTTTCCATCAGCGGCTTTTAATTGAATCAGTGGATCAAAATGAGTGATCTTGGATAAAGCAGCCTCTTTATAAGCTTTCGGATCACCAAATTGCGCAATAAACTCCGCACGATTTGCACCCTTCCAAAAAGGCGAGTTGAATTGAAAGTTATCGGCCAGAGTGTCGGGATTTAGGGCCCCTGTAACCAGCCAAACTTCTACTAAATTCATCATTTCTTCGATTGTCCATTTTTGCTTTGTCATCTCAAACTCCTATTAAAAACGTGTGTTAGGTTGAAGTACCTGCTCAGCTGTAGGAAATACTGGCGCCGTTGCAGCATCAAGTAACGGAGTGGTTGACTCTCTTGGTCGATCAGTCCCACGCCACCAACTTACCCCCAACAATACAGTACTTAGCGTACAATATCCAATGAGTAAGCCGCCAGAAATCATTCCAAGCAAACCAAATGTTCGGTCATTCTGTATTTCATTGTGAGGCGTACTAAAGGATTCGCATTGTCAGCTTCAACCGATAAGGCATGGCCCTTGATCACTAAAAAAACCCCGATGGCCAATCCACATGAGATCCACATGCACCACCAATTTTACCAACTCTATCTTCTCGACTCATACTCATTTTGTTCTCCCTGATTTGTGTTTTATTATTTTGGAACACGCACATTATATTGCATGACATATATTTATTATAGTGATATAATTTCACATAAGATTAACTAAAAGTTAATATCATGGATCATCTGGCTCATATCAACGTATTCATCGCTATTGTCGAAGAAGGCACGCTTCACGCCGCCGCACTCAAACTCCACCAAACCGATGCAGCCATCAGCAAAAAACTCAGCAAATTGGAGGCCAGCCTCGATGTCATTCTACTGGAACGCGGTCACGGCAAAATGAAGTTAACGGATGTCGGTCAGCCCTATTATCAACTCTGCAAAGAAATCACCGAGAAAATAGCCAATGCCAAACAGTTGATTCAGCAGGTGACAGCAATTCCACGCGGAGAGCTGAAAGTCCACGCTGTTAAATACAATGCCGATCGCCACATCATGCCGAAGCTCAAAGATTTCCTGAAACAATATCCTGAAATTCAGCTGACCCTCACCACATCAGAACACATCCCCGATTTTTCGCGCGGAGAAGTGGATATTTTATTTGGAATTGCCATGCCCATTCTGGATCAAGGTGATAATCTGATACGCAAAAAGATTGGCCTAACCCGTGATATTCTCTGCGCCACACCTACCTTTTTGGCCGCAAAAGGCATGCCAAACAAGCCCAAAGATCTGATTGCCTTGCCTTATATTTGCCATACCGCACGCCGCCCCCTGAACCTCATTTCTTTTGACAATGGCACGGAACTCCAGATCCAGCCGTTTTTAAAATTCGACAACCATGAAAGCCTGATCAATGCAGCCTTAAAAGGCCTTGGTTATGTTTATGTCAAAGAGTATATGGTTGAGGATGAACTGAAATCAGGGCAATTGATGGAGATGCTCGCCAAACATAAAAAGGCAGAGTGGCCAATTTATGTCTATTATCGCTACCAGACTTACTCTGATCCAAAAGTGCGGGCATTTCTGGACTATTTTACATAGCAATCCACCTTAACCAGCAGGGTACAACTTGTACAAACAATGCGGCAAATCAGCATGCATAAAGTCTTTTTCATACACAAATTCTAACTTCTGCATCACTCGCATAGACTGGCGATTAGTCGTCATCGTAAAACAGACCAGACTCTCGAGTCCCAGATTTTTAAAAGCATGTTGAATAGCATAACGTCCAATTTCCGGCGCATAGCCTTTACCCCATGAGTCTTTAGCCAATGAATAGGTCAACTCAATGACGGACTGCCCCTCCACTGTCGTATGATTCAAGCCACCCTCACCGACAAAATGATGCGTGCCTTTTTCAAACCAGACAAAAGGCCCAAAGCCATACTGATCCCAATACGCCGCATCTCTGACCAGAATTTTCCGAATATAATCATCGCTCAGCCTCACTCCATAACACCTAACAAAATCAGGGTCTTGGAACATCTGACGATAAATCTCAAAACAGCCCAGTTGTGGAATATAGCCATACAGTCGTTCTGTTTCAACATCCGGCTGATGCACTTTGAAATCGAAATACGCCTCGCGATCGATAGCCTGACAGAAATCAGTTTTGGCAATCGCATAAGTCAGGGTATTGTCGTGCTGCTTTGCCAGCTCCTGTTTGTGCGCTTCGTAGGCTTTGGCTTTTTCAGGATGAGCACGCAGATAATCCCGAAACAAGATATGCTTTGCCCACCAGGCAGAAGGATCATTGACCATATGAATTTGATGGGTACGCTGGCCTGTGTCATTATTTTTGAAAAAATAACAGCGATGCGGGAATTCCGCCTCAAAGGCTGGATTATATTGATAGCCCAAAGTTTCAACTTTTGGAATCAAATCGGCTTTATGCTGACTCAGGTTAGAAATACTGATCAGGATATCAATCACTGGTTTTGCAGCAATGCCTGGAATCGCCGTACTGCCGATGTGTTCAATTTTACAAAGGCAACTTAATGCGTTTTCTAGCCGTATTTTTTCATCAGCAAATTGTTTAAACCACGCTGGATCAAAAGGTGCCAAAATAATCACTGTTTGTCCTCCAGCTGAAACCTTGACACATAACGCCCTTCATGAAATACATTCTCCAGAAACATCGCTTTAGGCCGCACCCAGACTTGCTGATCGCCGAATTCTTCGCAGTCAT
>CAMARA010000054.1 GCA_945860585.1 Francisella tularensis subsp. holarctica
ATCAGCTATTGCCTGATTCACAGCTGCACCGCCACCAAGCAGCGCCCTCACCACCTCAATATGCCCTTGCTGAGAAGCAATATAAAGAGGGGTTTTGTCATGAGCTCCTGCCTGATTCACAGCTGCACCGCCACCAAGCAGCGCCCTCACCACCTCAATATGCCCTTGCTGAGAAGCAATATAAAGAGGGGTTGTGCCATTGCTCATTCCCTGATTCACAGCTGCACCGCCATCAAGCAGCTCCCTCACCACATCAACATGTCCATTCTGAGAAGCAATAAAAAGAGGGGTTGCGCCATCAGCTATTGCCTGATTCACAGCTGCACCGCCACCAAGCAGCGCCCTCACCACCTCAATATGCCCTTGCTCAGAAGCAATATAAAGAGGGGTTGTGCCATCGCTTATTGCCTGATTCACAGCTGCACCGCCACCAAGCAGCGCCCTCACCACATCAACATATCCATTCTGAGAAGCAATAAAAAGAGGGGTTGTGCCATCAGCACTAGCTGCGCCGATAGCAAGCAGCACCCTCAACACCCTGGTACGTTCATTCTGAGAAGCAGCAAAAGGAGGGGGTGCGCCATCAGCAAGCAGCGCCGTCACCTTCGCAAGATCTCCATCCCGAGAAGCAATAGAGAGTTCGATAAACTCCTCTGGCAAGTCGAAGCCCAAGTTCAAGCGCAAGCGCAAGCCCCATGGCAAGTCCGAAGAATTATACATTATCATCCCCTATATTAATAATAATTAAAAACAGTAATAATTATACACTATAAAATATAAAAGTCAATGTATGAACCTCTTGCAATATTCAGAAAATGAGCGAATTTATACCAAATTCCCTAAAAAATTATATTAATTAATGCGAGTTTCGCAGGCAAAGCCGAGCATGCTTGAACAGGAATTAATATGATTTTTTAGGGCATTTGGCATTATTAATTCAGGGAGGATAAAAATAAAAAAAAGAGGGCTGAATACGGCATAATTGTTTCGCCAGAAATAACCTACCTAAGGAGGCATGCCGATTCAGCTTAAAGCAAATTTATCACAATTTTGGCACAGCATATAAGGAAATATTTCCCCGTGGCCGGAAGAAGTGTCTGGGGCCATGATGTGGGGAATCGGCCCCTGGATTGGCGGTTATCTCCAGGTCTATTTTGACTGGAAAGCAGGGTTTTTTTTACCGGAAACCCATCTGTATCGCCACCCCTTCCGCCTTAAAAAAATCGGCCAGGATTTTAGGATGATGATTCAACATAAAAAATTTGTCGGTGCGATTCTGGCGATGTCTTTCTTACTGGGCACCTTTATCTGCCGCAAATTACTCCAGCATGAGCAAGAAAAACTAATCTATCTCCTCGGCCTGTCACTCAGCTTGGGACTATCGATTCTAGGCATTCTCTGCGCTTATTTTATGGGAGAATCGGTGTATATCGCGCTGATCATCAACCTGAGTTTATTCCTGTGCTGCGGACTCTTTAACCCTGCAGTCACCGGCTTTGGCATGACGCTGCTGTTTCCCGAGCAGGTGGGCAGCAGCTCCGCGATTATGTATTTCGTTAATTTAATGATTACCAGCACCGTCGCCTGGAGTCTCAGCTTTATCAACTCCACCCACATTCTACCGCTGATGTATGTCGATTTTTCCTTGATGTTAAGCTGTGCCCTGGCCTATTTTTTCATGATAGGCCCTGGGCGGTAGTGGTATTAATTGGCGCTTGTTTTTACAACAAGATCATTTTTTACTGACGTGACACCCGGTACGGCTGCAGTTGTTTTTTCTGCGAGATTAGATTGGTCGCTGGAATTAACAAAGCCACTTAGCTGCACGGTGCTTTTGTAAGTTTCGACCGAAATAGACGCCGAATTCAGATCTGGAGCGTTGAGGAGCGCTGCCTTCACTTTGCTGGTGATGACACTGCTATCTACATATTGCCCTGAGCTTTCTTGTGTAGGGGTTGCGGCACACGCTGCTAGCCCTATGCTGATTGCTAGGCCAAGGCTGCACGCGCCGATTTTTTTTTAAATTTGTTCATTATTATTTTCCCCTAGGATTTTTTTATTTAAGACTACGTCCAGTAATAAGCCCGTCATGGACTTTATCTTCTATCTGGTTCGCTAGTTCAATGATACACTAAAATTCTTAAAGTAGCTAAGCGCGACGACGTTGCCGGGCAACTTCATAGAGGGCAATGCCGCAGGCGACGGAGACATTTAAGCTTTCTGTTTGGCCACGCATGGGAATTTTGGCGAGATAATCACACTTTTCTTTGGTGAGGCGGCGCATGCCTTCACCTTCGTTGCCCATGATGAGGATGGTCGGCATGGTGAAATCGACTTCGGTTAAAGAGAGATCGGACTCGCCTTCAAAGCCTGTGATCCAAAAGCCTTCTGCTTTTAACTCGTCTAAGCTTTGACTGAGATTGACGACTGTTACCAAGGGGAGAATTTGACTGGCACCGGAAGAGGTTTTGTGGACGGTGGCATTGACGGAGGCGGAACGATCCTGCGGCAAAATCACGGCATCACAGCCTAAGGCTTCGGCGGAACGCAGGCAGGCACCGAGATTATGGGGATCGGTAATGCCATCTAAAGCAAGAATTAATTTGTTTTTGGCGAGAGAATAGACGATCAAATCCTTGATGGTCATGGTCTCCGCTTGCGCCTGACCTTCCTCACGCGCTGTCAAGGCGACAATGCCTTGATGACCTTTACCATAGGCGTCCAGATCAGCTCGCCCCACGATCCGCACACCGATTCCTAGCGACTTTGCTTTTTGCACAATGCGAGCCTGCTCAGAATCTTGACGATCTTTTAAACTCAATAATTCAATGATATGCTCGGGCTTACGCTCCAACAAGGCTTTAACTGCGTGAATACCGTAAATACAATGCTTCATTTTTCTCAGGGTTTTGTTATGATGGGCTGAGTATAAGATGATTTTCAAGTGAGCGCAACTATTAATCCTATCGAACTCGTGCATGAAAACGGCCAACTCCAGTTGGTGCATCGCCTTGAACCACAGATGACGCCGTTGTCGATCAATTTTTTAAATTACTATCATGATATGACACTAGGTCAAGGCGGGCGCCGTCTGCTCTTAAAAGCCCTGGGCGTTAAAGACAAAATCCGCACCCATGTGCTGGATGCGACAGCGGGCCTGGGGCGCGATGCATTTTTTATGGCAAAATTCGGCCTGGATGTGACGATGATCGAGCGCTCCCCGCTGCTCTCGCAATTACTGAATCATGCCCTGCAACATAATGCGACCACAATCAAACGCTTGAAATTACTGAGCGGCGATGCGCTGAAATTAATTCCCACCTTGCCGCCCTTCGACGTCATTTATTTGGACCCAATGTTCCATCAAAAAAAACAAAAAGCCAAGGTGAAGAAAGACCTGCAGATTTTACAGCTGCTCCATCAAGACGAACCACAGGATGGTGCAGAACTTTTGGAAACGGCTTTAAAACATATGAAGCAACGGGTCGTCGTGAAGCGTCCGATCAATGCGCCTTTTCTGGGACTGATACAGCCGCAGTGGTCGCTGCACGGCACGACGATTCGCTTTGATGTGTATGTCGCGCGTTAAGCAAGCGCTTCTTTTAAGAGCCGATTGACCTCATCTGGATTCGCTTTTCCGCCTGTTACTTTCATGACTTGCCCCACAAAAAATCCAAACAAGCGATCTTTTCCGGAGCGATATTCAGCAAGTTGCCCCGGATGAGCGGCAATCACTTCCTGGATCGTCGTCAACAAGGCCCCACTATCTGAAATCTGCTTCAAACCACGGGATGCAATAATCGCATCGGCAGTGCCTTCCTGTTGCCACATTGCCTCAAAAACCTCTTTCGCGATCCGGCCGGAAATCGTGCCATCCACAATGCGTAACAACAATTCTGCCAAGGCTTCTGCACTGACTGGGCTCTCTGCAATATCCAGATTCGCTTTATTCAGAAACGCAGCCAGATCCCCCATCACCCAATTGGCGGTGAGCTTTGCATCTTTGACTTGATGGACGACGGTTTCAAAATACGCTGCATTTTCACGCTGCGCCACCAACACTTGTGCATCATAAGCGGAGAGGCTATATTCTTTTTCAAAGCGCGTAGCCTTGGCCTTTGGCAGCTCAGGCAAGGTTGCTTTCACCGCTTCCAGCATCTCCGGCTGAATGACGAGCGGCAGCAGATCTGGATCTGGAAAATAACGATAATCATGCGCATTTTCTTTTGAGCGTAAAGACCGCGTTTCGTTTTTCACCGAATCATACAAGCGCGTTTCCTGAGCCACCACGCCGCCCTGCTCAATCAAGGCAATCTGGCGCGCCACTTCATACTCAATTGCTTTTTCCACAAACTTGAATGAGTTAAGATTTTTTAATTCTGCACGTGTACCCAGTTCTGCACCGATTTTCCGCACCGAAATATTCACATCACAGCGGAAAGAGCCTTCCTGCATATTGCCATCGGAAATCTGCAAATAACGCAGAAGACTATGCAGTGTTTTTAAATAAGCGACGGCCTCTTCGGCTGAACGCATATCTGGTTCAGAGACGATCTCGAGCAACGGTGTGCCGGCGCGGTTTAGATCAATCGCAGACATGCCGTTAAAATCTTCATGCAAAGACTTGCCTGCATCTTCCTCCAAATGCGCACGCGTAATCCCGATCCGCTTGGTTTCGCCTTTTTTTAACTGAATATCTAAGTGTCCGCCCAACACAATCGGCAGATCAAACTGACTGATTTGATAACCTTTGGGCAGATCTGGATAAAAATAATTTTTACGTGCAAATACTGACGTTGGATTCACTTGCGCATCGACGGCGAGACCAAACTTAATCGCCATTTCCACCACGGCTTTATTTAAAACGGGCAAGGCGCCCGGCATGGCCAAATCGATGATGCAGGCCTGTGTATTCGGCTCTGCGCCATAACGGGTTGCGGCACCTGAGAAAATTTTGGTTTGCGTTGCCAGTTGCGTATGGACTTCAATTCCAATCACTGTTTCCCACATTATTTGGCCCCTCCTGGATGTTGTGCATGCCACGCCGTTGCCAGCTGAAATTGATGGGCCACATTTAAAATCTGTGCCTCTTTAAAATAATTACCGATAATTTGCAAGCCAATAGGCAGATTGTTCACAAATCCTGCGGGAACGGAGATTCCCGGCAAACCCGCCATACTCACCGGCAATGTGTAAATATCCGACAAATACATAGAGACCGGATCGGCCTTTTTTTCGCCCAATTTAAATGCAGGCGTGGGCGTCGTGGGCCCCATGATCACATCCACCTCTTTAAACGCTTCGATAAAATCATTGGCAATCAAGCGGCGGATCTTCTGTGCTTTCAAATAATAGGCATCATAATAGCCCGATGAAAGAACATACGTACCGATGATGATGCGGCGTTTGACCTCGGCACCAAAGCCTTCGCCACGGGAGCGGGCATATAAATCCTCTAAATCGACTGGATTCTCGCAACGGTAGCCATAGCGAACCCCATCAAAGCGTGAGAGATTCGAAGAGCATTCAGCCGGCGCAATCACATAATATGATTCTAAAGCATAGCGACTATGCGGCAAACTGATTTCCACCAGCGTAGCCCCTAGTTTTTCATACTCACGCAGTGCGGTTTCGATCGTAGCGGCGACCTCAGGATCCAATCCCTCCGCTTTAAAAAATTCTTTAGGCAGGCCAATGCGCAGCCCTTTTAAGCTTTGATGCAGATCTGCCGTATAATCGGGTACGGCGACATCACACGAGGTAGAATCACGCACATCCCGGCCCGCCATCACATTTAATAACAACGCACAATCCTCGGCGGTATGCGCCATGGGGCCGGCCTGATCCAAGCTGGATGCAAAGGCAATCATGCCAAAACGAGAGACCCGTCCATAGGTGGGCTTCAAACCTGTAATCCCGGTCATGGCAGCAGGCTGGCGAATAGAGCCACCGGTATCAGTCCCGGTTGCTGCAGGCGCTAGCCCCGCCGCCACTGCAGCCGACGATCCCCCCGAAGAGCCGCCTGGAATATACGCATGATTCCAGGGGTTTTTGACCGGCCCATAAAAGCTATTTTCATTGGAGGAGCCCATCGCAAACTCATCCATATTCAGCTTACCCAGCATCGGCATGCCCGCTTGTTGAAAGCGTTCAATAATGTGTGCATTATACGGCGCAATAAAATTATCCAGCATCTTGGAGCCACAACTGGTTTTGACGCCTTCGGTACAGAAAATATCTTTCTGCGCAATCGGCACCCCCGTTAAATATCCAGCCTGCCCCCGCGCACGCAATGCATCTGCGGCGGCGGCCTGCTCTAAAGCCAAGGCCGCGGTTTCGGTAATATAGCAATTCAAATGCTGCTGCGCCTGCATCGCTTGCAAATAATCCTGCGTCATTTCCACGGCTGACATTTTACCGCTCCGCAATAATTCCGCACACGCTTTCACTGTATTAAAAGACATTTTTATTTCCTATTCAATAACTTGGGGAACCAGATATAAACCCGCAATACTCGCAGGCGCCAAATCCAGATAGACCTCACGACGATTCTGTTCCGTCACCACATCCTCACGCAAAAACTGCTGCCCCTCATGCGGGCGATACATCGGCTCAACGCCTTCTGAATCCACACTGAGCAGATGATCAGACAGCCCGACCATTTTCGCCAATGCCGCCTGATAATAGGACATCTCCTCCTGACGGATACGAATTCTGGCCAAAGCCGCCATTTTTTTGACTGTTGCTACATCCATTGCTGCCCCACTTTTTAATTGATCGATGATTGTACCCAAGATAATCGTTTTTTTCAAGCTCAAGCTCCATCGAGTGACAGGACGACGGGTTGTTTTGATTTTTGCGAGCGCTTGAATTACTGTCAAAATTCAGGTATGCTAAAAAAAATAATAACTTACGAATATTTTGTGTTAACTTTATTTGATCACTTTGATCGCCGCGCATTTAAGCTGGAATTGAAAAGCCTGCAACGCCTTGCCGTCCCGATCATTGCGGGAGGAATTGTCAACGCGATTATTCCGTTTATGAATACGGCCTTTATCGGGCATTTGGGCGGCGATGCTTTGGCGGCCGGCGGCCTGGTCAACTCCTTCTTTGTGTTTATTATGGTGCTATTCTGGGGTGTTTTTTCCACCACCAGCAGTTTGATTGCGCGTTATGAGGGGGAGAAAAACAGCCAGGCCAGTGCGGAGCTGGTCAAAACCGGGGTGATCTTGGCGCTGCTTCTCAGCATTCCTGTCATCATTTTTCTACATTATGCAGATCGGGTTTTGCTCTTATTCGGCGAACCTGAAAATGTGGTGATGATGGCCCATGCTTATTTTCAAACCCTGAGCTTTGCCATTGTGCCGGATTTTTTACTCGTGATTTTGTATGATCTGTGCCTGGGCTTATCTAAGCCACGCCTGGTGATGGCGATGGCGATTATTTTGATTCCTTTGAACTTAATTTTTAATGACCTCTTTATCTTTGGTTTGGCTGGGGCGCCAAAACTTGGGATTGCAGGGGTGGGCGTGGGCGCCAGCATTTCGTTCTGGGTGGCCCTGATTTTAATGGCGGGCCTTATGTATGCCATGCCGCGCTTTCGCTTTTATTTTAAAGGAAAAACCTGGTTCTACCCCAAACGGGCGCGCGAGCTTTTACGGGTGGGTCTCCCCGTCGGCGCGATGTGGGTGCTGGAAGTGGGGTTTTATGCCGTTGTGACCTTATTTATGGGCAAAGTCAGCATCATCGCTTTGGCTGCGCATCAAATGGCATTTCAAACTTACCTCGTGCTGTTTAATATCATCTATAATTTTAGTCAAGCGGTATCGATTCGCGTTGCTGATGGCGTGGGCAGCAAAAAACCAGACCAAATTCGGTATGCGTATTTGGGGGGGCTGCTTTTCTGTCTGCTCGTCAGTCTCGGCCTCCTACTGCTTGTTACCTGTGGCGGCAAAATGATCCTCCACTTTTATTTAGGGGCAGAATTTTTTCACCAACCGGCCTTAGTGCACCTCTCCTTGAGCTTATTTTTGCTCACGCCGCTGTTCTGCTTATTTGATTCGATGGGCTTTATGACCTTTGCCAGTCTCCGCGCCATGAAAGACACGCGCTACACCATGCTGGTGGCTCTGGTAGTGTATTGGCTAATCATTATTCCCCTGATTGCGCTGGGGGTAGATGTCATTCACTGGCAGAATCCACGCCTGCTCTGGATTATGATGAGCATCGGCGCTGCTTTCAGTCTCGCTGCGCAAAGTCGGCGTTTTGTGCAAAAATGGCGGGCGCTGCTGCCAAGTGCGGCTTGATTTCTTCAGCGTTTTCGGGCATAATTAGGAAAAATATTAATCACTCATCAAATAAGGACCCTCATCATGACCATTCGTGTTGCAATTAACGGCTACGGACGCATCGGCAAAAATATTCTGCGTGCTTTATACGAAAGCGGTAAAAACAAACAGATTCAAATCGTGGCCATCAATGATTTAGGCGACCCTAAAATTCTGCAACATTTAACCCGCCATGATACAGTACACGGCCCCTTTCAAGGCACGGTTGAATTAGATGGGAATGATCTGATCGTCAATGGCGACCGCATCAAAGTGATCTCTGAACGCGATCCCGCCAATCTACCCTGGAAAGCCTTGAACATTGATGTGGTTCATGAGTGCACCGGTTTTTTCACCAGCAAAGAAAAGGCATCCAAGCACATTCAAGCCGGCGCTAAAAAAGTCATTATCTCCGCACCAGGTGGCCAAGATGTGGATGCAACCATTGTGTTCGGCGTGAATGACAAAGTATTAACCAGCGCGATGACCGTCATCTCGAATGCCTCCTGCACCACCAATTGCCTCGCGCCATTGGTCAAACCTTTACATGAAAAACTTGGCCTGGAAAAAGGCTTGATGACCACCATTCATGCCTATACCAACGATCAGAAACTCACCGACGTTTATCATGAAGATGTGCGCCGCGCCCGTTCTGCCACCCACTCCATGATCCCTACCAAAACCGGTGCAGCCTCTGCAGTCGGCTTAGTCATGCCTGAGCTCAATGGCAAATTAGATGGCTTCGCCATGCGCGTACCCGTCATCAATGTGTCAGTGGTCGATTTAACATTTACCGCCAAACGCGATACCAGTGTTGACGAAGTCAATGCGATTTTGAAAGCCGCCAGCCAAAATGAACTCAAAGGCATTTTAGCCTGTAATGATTTACCCCTGGTCTCGGTTGATTTTAATCACAATGCCCACTCATCGATTTTCGATGCCACCCAAACCAAAGTCATCGGCAATTTAGTGAAAGTCTTGTCCTGGTATGATAATGAATGGGGCTTCTCCAACCGCATGCTCGATACCACCATTGCCTTTATGCAGGCAAAATAAACTCTACCTCACTTAATCCCGTCCTCCCTTGCGGAGGAGGGTCAGGGTGGAGGGAGCTAAAAGAGACGGTCGCTTTCATCTTTTA
>CAMARA010000055.1 GCA_945860585.1 Francisella tularensis subsp. holarctica
CGTCGTGATCGCCCAAATCAACCACATCGAGAAAAAGGCCACCAGCCCACCCAGCAAAACCGCCGTCACCACTGTTGCGACCAAGGCCCAACGCCGATAATGCGCATGCAACCACAGCAATAAAAAGCCCTGTAGCCAGCCCAGAATAATGCCCCCAATCGCCATCACCGGCCCAAACGACGCCAGATCATACAAGGCCATGCTCATCGGTGCCGGCGCAAATTGCAGATTAATCATCAGTCCGCCCAAAAAAGACAGTAGCGCTAAGACGCCAAAAATCACGCCGAACCCGCCCACATATTTTAATCTTTTTACCATGATCGTTCTCCTCTTGTTTTAAATTCGCATAGTCATGCTAGACTACCAGCTGAAGTGCCGTGTCATCCTCGCGCACGCGGGGAACCAGTCTAATTTCTTCAAAGCCAAGGCGTTGTTTGATTTGACTAGATCCCCGCGTGCGCGAGGATGACACCCTAGACCCTATCATACCGCAAGTGCGCATCCGGAAAAAGCACTTTATTCACCCGCAAAAATCCGCGGCACTCGCGCCATCACCCGTGTCAGCGACGCATAAGGCGACATCACCGCATGCGCCTGATCCCACAAAATCACCTGATCATTGATCGCAACCCGCTGACAGGCAGTGATATCCACCATCATAAAATCCATAGACACCCGCCCCACAATCGGACACAATCCACCGTGAATACTCACGCGGGCATCATGATGTGGATATTGCGGATAGCCATCACCATAACCTGCCGAAATCACCGCAATCCGACTCGGCTGCAATGCCACCCAATCCAGACCATAGCCGATGGCATCTCCCACAGGAACATCCAGCACATTCAAGACTTTTGCCTCAAAGCGCATCACCGGCACCAGGCCCGCATCAGCCTCACTGATATCGCGACACGGCGAGAGACCATACAGCATCAAGCCAGGGCGGACAATGTCCAGATGCGCCTCCGGATAACGCAAAATCCCTGCTGAATTCACTACACTGCGAGGATAAGACCAACCCTGCGTCAATGCGGCAAACTGCTCAAATTGTTGGGCTGTATGTGGATGATCTCGCTCATCTGCCACAGCCAAATGCGTCATCACCGCTTGAATCTGCAGCCGTCGATTTTGCTCTAGGCGCCGCAATAAGCGCTCGGCATCGGCAACTGCGCAGCCGAGGCGATGCATGCCGGTATCGATTTTAAGCCAGACTTTGAGCGACACTGCGCCACTATACTGTGAGAGTAATTCCACATGCAAATCATGATAAACTACCATATCAAGCTGATGCGCAGCCAGCAGAGGCAGATTGGCTGCTTCCGCAATGCCACCCATCAAGACAATCCGCTTGGCAATTCCCTGTGCCCGCAAAGTCAGTGCTTCATCTAACGTCGCCACACCCAGATAGTCTGCATCAAGTGCCCGCGCACATTCCACCAAACCATGACCATAAGCATTTGCCTTCACCATCGCCAAGACCTGGGACTGGGGCGCGAGACGTTTTACCTGTTGCAGATTCTGTTTCAGCGCGCCGAGATTAATATGCGCCGCAATCCGCACTAATACACTCCCTGCGCTGAATAATTATCAAAGCGGCAATGCTCGCCCTTAAACGTCAGCCTAAAATCGCCAATCGGGCCATTCCGATGTTTCCGAATCAAAATTTCGGCCGTGCCTTTATCCTGGCTATCAGGGTGATAGACTTCATCACGATATACAAACATAATCAAATCCGCATCCTGCTCAATCGAGCCGGATTCGCGAATATCGGACATCACCGGCCGTCGATCATTGCGATCCTCACATTTCCGTGATAATTGGGAGAGCGCAATCACGGGCACATGCAGCTCTTTGGCAATCGCTTTAATGTTTCGGGAAATTTCAGAGACTTCATTTACACGATTATCACTCAAACCCGGCACCCGCATCAATTGCAGATAATCAATCACGATCAGCCGCAGCCCACCATGCTCGCGCGCGAGGCGTCTGGCACGAGATCGCAAATCCGTCGGCGTCAAGGCGGCGGTATCATCGATAAACAAATTCATGCGCTCAGTAATCATATTCAGGGTGGCAAACACTTTACTGGAATCATGATCCTGCAACTGCCCCGAACGCAGCGCAGATTGGTCCACTCGACTCAAAGAGGACAGCATCCGCAACATCAGTGCCTCTTTCGGCATTTCCATACTAAAAACCAGCACCGGCTTGGGGCTATTCATGGCAATATTTTCAGCAATATTCATGGCGAAGGTTGTTTTTCCCATCGATGGACGCCCCGCCACAATCACCATATCCGCCGGCTGCAGCCCCGCCGTGATCCGGTCCAAATCCACATAGTCCGTCGAGGTTCCGGTAATGCCGCCTTGATTTTGAGCGAGTGTATCCAGGATATCAATCACCCGCGCGGCAATGCCTTTGACCGATTCCGGCGCCGCTTCATTGGCCCGATTTTCGCTGATGGCAAAGACCTGCCGCTCTGCATCATCCAGCAATTCCTGACTGTTCTTGCCCTCAGGTTCATAAATGCTCTGCGCCAGTCCTTGTGCCACTTTTAGTAAATTACGTAAAATTGAACGTTCCCGAATAATATTGGCATAGGCATTTAAATTCGCCACACTTGGGGTATTCTTCGCCAATTCGGCAAGGTACGCCAACCCGCCTGCCTGATCCAGCACACCCTGACCCTTCATCGCATCGGATAAAGTCACCACATCAAAAGGCACGCCCGCACTCGCTAATTTGAGCATTTCTGCAAAAATCTGCTGATGCTGCGGCCGATAAAAATCCTCCGTACTGACTTTATCCGCGACCCGATCCCACGCCGTATTGTCGAGCATCAACCCGCCCAAGAAGGACTGCTCTGCTTCCACAGAATGCGGCGGAACTTTCAAGTTCATAAGAGGGGCGTCGGGTTTTTTGGTGGCCATGATTTTCTTTAAAAAGCGGGCCGATCATCATCCCAAAAATGCAGGCGCAGATCAAGTGCGTAATGAATTTGCGTTTTGAAGATATTGGACTGGACCCCCGCGTGCGCGAGAATGACACCTCACTTCAAAAGCTTCAATCTTTAGCCGCGCTCAGTATAGCATCTAAAAAATTCAGCAAAACATGCCTGGAAATGTCTCCTCTCCATCAATAGATTCTGACTGAGGAAAAAATGCACCAAGAATGCCATATACTACTTTGCCCACAATACTCTCAGGCGCTTGATTTACCTTCGCCCCCGCTTCAAGCAACATCTCCACCACATCATGATGTCCCTCATGCGAGGCGATATGCAGCGGTGTTGTACCATCTTCCTTCGCTTGATTCACCTTCGCCTCCGCCTCAAGTAACGCATTGACTACAGGAAGATGGCCAAACTCCGAGGCGATAAAAAGCGGTGTTGCACCCCCTTCCATCGCTTGATTCACCTTCGCCTTCGCTTTAAGCAACGCCTTGACTACAGGAAGATGGCCAAACACCGAGGCGATAAAAAGCGGTGTTGCACCCCATTCCATCGCTTGATTCACCTTCGCCTTCGCTTTAAGCAACATCTTCACCACATCATGATGTCCCTCATGCGAGGCAGTATGCAGCGGTGTTAGACCATTTTGCGCCGCTTGATTCACCCCCGCCTTCCTCTTAAGTAACGCATTGACTACAGAAAGATGGCCAAACTTCGAGGCGTAAGAAAGCGGTGTTGTACCATCTTCCTTCGCTTGATTCACCTCCGCCCCCGCCTCAAGTAACGCATTGACTACAGCAAGATGGCCAATCTGCGAGGCGATATGAAGCGGTGTTGAACCATTTTCCCTCGCTTGATTTACCTTCGCCCCCGCTTCAAGCAACGCCTTGACTACAGAAAGATGGCCAGTCTGCGAGGCGTAAGAAAGCGGTGTTGCACCATCTGTAATCGCTTGATTTACCTCCGCCCCCGCTTCAAGCAACGCCTTGACTACAAGAAGATGGCCAGTCTGCGAGGCGTAACAAAGCGGTGTTGCACCATCTTCCATCGCTTGATTCACATCTACATGTGGAGCTGCAAGCAACATCTTGACTACAGGAAGATGGCCAATCTGCGAGGCAGTATGCAGCGGTGTTGCACCATCTGTCATCGCTTGATTCACATCTACATGTGGATCTGCAAGCAACATCTTCACTTTTACCATATGATCTATTACTTCGCGGCTACCGCAAAGAGCATGTAATAGCCTTGTTTTTTCTTCAGGTAACATGATCGAAATAGCCGCTCTGTTGCGTTCGATTTGTTGAAGCTTATCAATCGAAACAATGGAATCTGCTGCCCCAGAATTACTCTTGTTTTTATTGTAAAACGTCATTAAACCCTGCATAATAGGATCGCTAGGTGGCAGAAGCTCTTCATCAGAAATTATTGCATGCACCATAAGTTTTACTAATTCGCCCTTGAGACTATTTATTTCATCACAATCCGCGCTGTCATAAGCAAAGATTTTTAAAAAAAATTTATCAAAGCGTTTTCTATATTTGCCTGGAATCTCTTTTTGTTCCTTTAAAAAACACACCAGGTCTTCCAATCTTTCTTTTAGCTCAGGACTGATGGTCACTTTTTTTGCTACTTTTCCCTTAGCCCTCTTCTTTGTTGGCGCCTGGGCAGGCAAAGCACTGCATACTAGATCCAGCAAATTCCAGCTTAATTCTTTTTGGGCTTCTTCGACTTTCTTGGCATTCTTGGCTTTCTTGGCTTTTAATGTACGCTCTGGCTTTGGCAGTGCTTCTGGCGGCCCTGGCTGTGGCTCTGGCTTCGCGTCTTTCTCCAAATGTAAACCAATCAACATAAATAAATCTTTAAAATCATTATATTCCATCATCCAACTATACGTCTTTAAAGGCTCCGGCATCTCAGTCAAAGATTGACCAAATAGATATATAAATATACTAGGATCCAATATTTTCTGATTTATTGATAAAAAACTCCTCAACCGATCAAATGCATTACTCACATCTGCGCTTGAGGGATCTAAAAAAACATCTACAAGCCCCTGAATTTGACCAGTCAGATCTCTGCACTTTTCACTTAAAAATAATGCAGCAATGCGAAACAACACTTCCATTTCTTTTTCAGAACGCCGCTTACGCTCTTTAAACCCTTTAAAAACGACTTGTGAATCAAAAGTCGGCATATTGCGCGCTTGCCTAGACTCAAAATTCCGATGAAATACTTGACGTGCTGCCTGCTCACGAGAGGAGATATCGTCAACTTCACTATACCTCGCCAAGGCCTCTATATGCAGCCTGCGAATCGCTACAGCAGAAACAGCAGTCTGAGCTTCTACCCCTGCCCCTGCCCCCGCTCTTTCAATATTGAGCAAGTTTTCTATCATATAAGCGCCACAACTTGTTACATCCCCTTGGATTAAACCTTCTTTTCGAACAAAACTTTTCTCAGGAAATAATGCCTGTAACTGTAACTCCAAAGTCCTAGGCACTGTAGTGCCGGTTAAAGAATCTATAAATTCCGCTTCGAGACAAACAGCACCATCAAACTTAAAACGTAACCCTACCCAATGTAACTGACCGATATTACACGGAATCAAAACCCAATTTTCACCAGGTTTAGGTGCAGCTTTATATTCATGCAATCTTTGCGTCAGATGCTGCCGCATCCCCAGGATATCAACCGCCGCCATTAATTCGACATCCGGCAATCCCAACTGCAATAGCCTGGCTTGCAAAATCGCAGTTACATCTCGATCTTCATACTGATATGACACATTAATTTCCTCAGGACTTGATGATGTTGAATCACCGCTCACAGCACTATGCTCCTTATCCGCATGAGCGTCCTTCAAGTAATCTAGCGCACGCTGACACCTCGGCAACAGAGAAAATAAAGATTTTTTTTCATTCTGAATTAACCCCTCTAAAAACAAAATCCGTTTCAGCTCCAATCGCCCAGCGTCACTGCGTTCTAAAATTAAATTTAAAACCATCTCTTGCATATGCGGCATTTCCAACCAATGCTGCACCATAACCGAAAATCGTGCTTGCATCGTTCTTAATGCGCCGTCCAAGCACGTAGGCAAAGATAAGACCGTTTGAAAAAAATCATAGGCACTTGAGATCTCCTCATCTGAAACCATCATAAAATCAGATGATTCATATGCAGTGAATTGCGCATCTATTTTATTGACAATGGATTCACTTGCTTTTTTTATCTGGATCTCATCGCTCACCGATATTGCATTGCGTAAACATTCAAGCCAATCCTCTAAACTGTCTTTAAGCTCATACACTGCCAGGGCTCCCTTCGCATTTTGCTCAAGTAAAAAAACCTGCACATTTCGGAAAAAATCCTTGTGAGAATTAAAAGAATCACATACCGTAAGCGTCTTACATGCCCGCGTAATCGCAATCACCAACAGATTCAGGGGATACTCGAACGATTTATCCCCCTTCCCGCTTTTACTTCGCGCTCCCTCTTTTGCAACTTGTGCAGCTAATTTCTCATGAGGAAGCTTCTTCATTAATTCTGCATTCAATTCAAAGCACTTAAATAAAATGACATGATCAAACTCTAAACCCCCGACTTGCTTAATATCATACACCGCTAAGTCAGGGAATATTAATTTTGCCTCATCTAAATACTCATGCTTCGTCACAACCACCCGATTCGCTGCACTGACGCGCAATGACACATCTATTTGTGATTCAGAATCTTGGCCTTTTATCAAGGGAATAAATTGAATGCTTCGGGGGGAGCGATCTTTATCATGACCTGGCAATGCGATACGCTCACTCCCTTTATCAGCAGCCCCGCCCGTCAATTTTAATTTCTCTCCAATAACAGCATTTGCAAACTCGATAACATCTAACGGGCAGCGATAATGACTTTGAAGCGTATGTATGGGAACCTTAAGTTCAGCGTGCTTATCAAAAAAATATTTTTTAATTTTCACCAATAAAGGCGCATCACCCTGGTGGTCCCCATACAGCACCAGAACATTTCGTCCTGCCACCTCCAAAACAGCACATATCTCTTCCTCACTAAAGGCCTGAGCTTCATCAACAATATATATCCTGCTTTCTGCTACTGCAGTGCTGACATCATCTGCAGGCTTAGTTTTTTTTTCCATAAAGTCAGCATACGTCATCACTGCAAATCGACTAGGCACCGCCGCATCTTCTGTAGACATACCCCTTAAAAGATTACGAAAATACTCGACCAAACTTGACGTTTTGGTCACATACGTAATGTGACAATCTTTTGATGACAGCATAAACTGTTGTGCTATTAAAGTCTTACCTGTACCTGCTGCCCCCCTCACAACCAAAGGAAACTCACCTCCCTCAGCCAACTCTAATACTGTTTTTTGCTCTTCACTGAGGGCAACATGCTGACGCCCCGTCCACAACAATTCTTCACTCATCTTGGGCATTGCTGGGGCATCATACGCCATGATGTCAACTTCAAGTTCTAATCTTTCAAAAGTAGTCCGATCTTTCAAACTGATTAATTCGGCCGGATTGGTCTTACACCACATACTGTCGTCATATCGATGCGTTGGCAAATAATCAACAAAATAAACATTTAACCCATCTCTGATGTAAATTATTCTTTTAGCATCAGACAATCTTAATGCATATACGCAGCGATTTGCCAGTTTTTCAAGCCCACCACCTGCAGAGGGCAAATCACCTTTCAAATAAGCAATCGCTCTTTTAATCTCTTCTGTTGGGAGGTCTTTTAACTTTGCTTGTGGCCCAATAAAAAAACAATAATCTTTTCTCACAAAACCACGCATCACCCCTCCAAAAAATATTAAATATTAATAAATAAAGTATAAATCAAAACATTAAATATAGCAATTTATTTTTGTCATACGCATTCACTATCTATTTTTCTTCAAACAAAACATAGCAATCAAAAAGGTCACTGCCGCCAGCCCCATCAGATAAAAAGCAGGCCCCAGCGCACTGCCTTTGACAAAACTTAAATACCCCGCCACCATCGGCGCTGTACCACCAAAAACAGCCTGCATTAAATTATAACTGAATGATAAGCCAGAATAACGCAATGCAGGAGGAAAGAGCTCAACAACTGTCGCAGAGGTGATGCCTTGCTCGAAGGAACTCAGCAGCACAAAAAAGCAGAGTCCCAGGATAATTTCCAAGATATCACCGCTCAGTAAAAAATAGAAAGCCGGCAAGGCAAAGGTAAAAATAGAGCCTGCCAGAATCATGAAGCTGGTGCGCCGCCCCAAGATATCACACAGCCAGCCGCTGATGGGCACTAAAATCAGCATCAAGCCTAAAAAGCCTGTCTGCAATACATAAGCCTGTGCTTTTGGCATCCCTAAAGTCTGCAATAAATTGAAAAAATACACAAAGCTCATGTAATACAGAACGGCACCGAGCATGGCAAGGCCCACCGTGATCAACATTTGGCGCCAGGTATTTTGAATCACCTGCCAAAACGATATCGCTGCAGTTTGCTGCTTATCCTGCAATGCGGTGAATACATTGGTTTCTTTCAAAACTTTTTGCACTATAAAAATAAAAATTCCCAAGCCTCCTCCCAGCAAAAACGCGAGGCGCCAGCCATATTGCACAAAATGTGCCGGGCTCATGACATACACCAGCACTGCGGCCACACATCCCGCAAACAAAAACCCCAGATTGGCAATTGTCCCTGCAAAACTGGTTAAAAAAGCACGATGACCTTGAGGCGCAGACTCCCCCAAATAAATAATCACCCCGGTAAACTCGCCGCCCAGACTCACGCCCTGCAGCAGGCGTAAGCTCATCAACAAAATCGGCGCCCACATCCCAGCAGTAGCATACGTCGGTAAAAAAGCAATGAGAATGGTAGGCAAACTCATGACAAAAACAGAAGCCCGCAACGTCTTGACCCGCCCATAGCGGTCCCCCATCATACCAAAAAAAATAGAGCCCAAGGGGCGACAGACAAAGCCCAGCGCATACACGCCAAAAACCTCAATCAAGGCAATATGCGGCGCTTGATGCGGGAAAAACAAATGCGAAAACAACAGCGCAAAGGAAGCAAAAAGACCAAAGTCATACCACTCCAACAAATTGCCTAAACTCGCCAGCGCAACTGACTTCATCACCTGGCGCATACCGTGGACCTTGTATTGAACTTTTACTTATCTTAGTCACTTATGCGAGAAAGTACAAGTGAGGCTCAAATTATTATCCTGGAAACGGCAGTTGCTCCGTCTCGTGTCATCCTCGCGAACGCGGGGAGTCGAGTAGCCCAGGAGCTGTCCCCCAGGCTCTCACAGGTAGGGTCGAGCAATGGCGCGGTGGTATAACCCCGTTTCCATCACCCGCCACGTCAAACGTAGCGTGCAGTTTTCCCGCACTACGCTTTCCTGATAACTTCGTATCAAAGCTTATGTGACCTATCATACTGT
>CAMARA010000056.1 GCA_945860585.1 Francisella tularensis subsp. holarctica
GGGATTGGAGTCTATTGCTCGCATGGTGATTAATCTCAACGAACACTGGATTGAGCTTAAATCCGCTTTGCGCAAAATATTTAGCCCACCCAAAAATCCCCTGGATCCCTTAATTTATCTCAAGTTCAGCAGAGGTGTCCTGTAGTGAGCATTCACCTATTACTTTTGATGATGCTTGTTTCGCAACGGATCTTGCAATCTCTGAATTAGATGCCAGTTTTTTTCGGGTTCGTTTTGATCGCCTGACTCCTGCAGAAAAAAAATATTTACGGGCAATGGCAGAGCTGGAGCTTCAGGCTTGCCGTTCTGGCGATATTGCCCATCTTTTACAGCGAGACGTTCAATCGGTCGCACCCATTCGTGCCAGCTTGATTGGCAAAGGGATGATTTACAGCCCATCCCACGGTGATACCGCCTTTACAGTGCCGCTCTTTGGCGGCTATATGAAAAGAGTCATGCCGGGGGGATTTGCAGAGGGCTGAAGCAAAGGAATTTAGCCAAAAATTGTATATAGATTTTGAAAAAAAGGCGCTAGATGCCCTGTTTTTGCTGGAGTTCGGATCACGTTTCCCGCTCCATTTTAATGCTTAAAGCAACGCACCCCTGTAAAAATCATTGCGATACCATATTGATCACAGGCCTCAATGATCTCGCGATCACGCAAGGAACCTCCTGGCTGAATAATGACTTTAATGCCTGTCTTTGCAATTAAATCAATATTGTCACGAAACGGAAAAAAGGCATCAGAAGCTAAAACTGCGCCATTCAAATCAACTCCTGATTTATCAATTGCAAGCCTCACCGCATCGATGCGTGAAGTCTGACCCGCACCTATCGCCAAGGTATGCCGATCTCTGGCAATCACAATCGCATTCGACTTCACATGCTTGACCGCTTGCCAGACAAATTGCAACGAGGCTATTTCCACGGAGTGGGGTCGCTGCTTTGTTACCACATTGCAGTGTGCGTGATCAAGAATACGTTGATCCATCTCCTGAATGAGCAAACCGCCTTGAATCGACTTACACTCTAACTGCAAAGGACCCGGATGCTCAATCGGCAAAGTTAAAAGACGTAGCTTGGGCTTTTTGGCTAAAATCTCTAATGCAGCAGGCGCAAAACTAGGCGCTACAATAATTTCAAGAAAAATATCGACCAAGTTTTTTGCAAGAGCAGGGGTGCATTCACGATTTAAGGCAACCACTCCACCGAAAGCGGAGAGAGCGTCTGTCGCCAACGCCTGCTGCCAGGCTATCTCAATGCAATCCGCTACGGCAATACCACAAGGATTGGCATGTTTTACGATGACGACTGCGGGGTCGACAAATTCCTGCACACAACGCAATGCGGCATCCCCATCGACCAGATTGTTATATGACAATTCTTTGCCTTGGTATTGCACTGCATCTAACAGCCCGAGCGCCCCTGTCTCAATCGAATAAGCACTTGCAGCTTGATGGGGGTTTTCGCCATAACGCAATGCCTTCGTTTGCAAAGGGGTGAAATAATTGGCAATCGTACGATCATATTGCGCGGTATACGCAAATGCTTTGGCTGCTAAATTTTGACGCAGAGAAAAAGGTAGTGTTTGCTCAGCGCGCAGTGCATCCACCACCTGCCCATAATCTGCTGGATCAACCACCACGCCGACCCAAGCCTGATTTTTGGCTGCTGCACGAATCAAAGTCACGCCCCCAATATCAATATTTTCAATCGCCTCCTCCCGACTACAATCAGGTCTGGCAATGCACTCAGCAAAAGGATAGCAATTTACGATGACTAAATCGATCCACTCAATGCCATGCATTGCTGCCTCATCCCTATGGCGATCTCGCTGCCCTAAGATGCCTGCATGAATCGTAGGATGCAAGGTTTTGACGCGGCCCTCCATCATCTCAGGCATTCCGGTCAGCGTGCTGATTTCAATTGCTTGAAGCCCGTTTTTTACAAGATATTGGTAAGTTCCGCCACTTGCTATTAAGGCGACACCCAGGGATTGCAACGCCTCTGCAAGGGTGAGAAGATCTGTTTTGTCTGCAACAGAAATCAGGGCACGTTTAATGGGTAGATTCATGACGGCTCCGCAACACGGCAATGATTTGATTAAAAGAGAGCTCCTTCGCCTCTAATAAAACCAAAATATGAAAAAACAGATCCGCCAATTCGCCACACAAGGCCTGATCATTCTCAGCCACAGCGGCAAGTGCCACTTCGACGCCTTCTTCGCCAATTTTTTGTGCAATGCGTTTAACCCCTGAATCCAGCAATTTCGATACATAGCTGTTCTCCGGCTTGTCCTCTGCTCTGCGCTTAATCACGCCTGACAAGGCGCTGACAAATTCAGCATCGGTCAGAGTCTCATTGCCAAAGCAGCTGAGCGTCCCCGTGTGACAAGTGGGCCCCTTCGGCTTGACCAAAATCAGCAAAGCATCTTGATCGCAATCCTCCAATATTTGCAAAACCGTGAGCGTATTGCCTGAGGTCTCGCCCTTCTGCCATAAGCGCTGTTTGGAACGACTAAAAAAAGTGACCAGGCCCGTCTCACGTGTTTTTGCTAAAGCCTCTTGATTCATATAGCCGAGCATCAACACCTTGCCCGAAGCTTGATCTTGGATGATCGCTGGAATGAGTTCTAAATTTGACATGGCCGCACCTTAATTTGATTTTGCTTTAAAATACTTTTGAGTTCTGGGATAGACAACAGATTTTTGTGAAAAACCGTCGCTGCCAAAGCACCATCCACCTGACACTCCCGAAAAACCTCCACAAAGTGCTGCGCTGTCCCTGCTCCACCCGAAGCAATCAGCGGCACTCGCGTGATTGCCCGCATTTGCTTGAGCTGAGCCAGATCATAGCCCTGACGCACCCCATCCTGATTCATACAGTTTAAAACAATTTCACCGGCGCCGCGGGCTTGGACTTCCTCAATCCAATCTGTGGTCAGCCACGAAGTTTGCTGCGATTTCTGGCTTTCTCCGGTAAATTGACACACGTGATATGCGCCTTCCGAATACAGGCTATCTATGCCGATCACGACGCATTGTTGGCCAAATTCCTTCACTAAACGGTCAATTAAATCAGGGTCTGACAAAGCGGGGCTATTCACAGAAATTTTATCTGCACCCGCATTCAAAATCACACGCGCATCGGCAATGCTTTTTATTCCGCCTGCAACACAAAAGGGAATATCTAAAATCTGGGCTATTTTTTTAACCCAAGTTCCATCAACGATTCGATCCTCACAACTGGCACTGATATCATAAAACACCAACTCATCTGCACCCATTTGGTTGTAATACTGCGCAAGTTTGAGGATGTCACCGACGACTTCATGATTTTGAAATTGCACGCCTTTCACCACTTGTCCGTCTTTGACATCTAGGCAGGGAATGATTCTTTTGGCTAACATTTGAGGGCCTCCTCCAAACTAAAACGTTTTTCGTATAATGCTTTGCCGATAATCACGCCAGCAATTTCCATGGCCCGCAATTGCTTGAGATCCTCTAAGTTCGCGACCCCTCCTGAGGCTTGAAATTTAAAATCTGGATAGCGACGCTGACATTTTCGATATAAGTCAAGATTCACGCCCTGCAAAGCGCCATCACGCGCGATATCCGTGCAGAGAATATGTTTGGCATTGGGATAGCGACCCAACAGATCCCATAAAGGCATTTCACTCAACGTGGCCCAACCGTGGGTCGCCATCATCGGCACGCCCTGCGCATTAAATTGCACATCCAAAGCAAGCACCAGTGATTCAGGATCAAAGCGCTGCAAGCATTCCTGAACCAAATCAGGCTGATACACGGTCATACTGCCTAAAACCACGCGTGACACGCCACACTGAAATAAGCGTTCTATATCAGCCAGGCTGCGAATCCCACCGCCTGCTTGAATTTTCAAGCCACTTTCCTGGCATAAACGTGCAATCAGATCCGTCTGGACCACGCGTTTTTGTTGCGCACCATCCAAGTCGACCACATGCACAAATTCTGCACCTGAACGTGCATAGTCTTGTGCCTGAACAATGGGGTCTTGCTCATAAACAGTCATCTGTGCAAAATCGCCCTGCAGCAAACGCACGCAGCGCCCCTGTTTTAAATCAATCGCCGGATAAATAATCATACGATGCTTCTCCTCAAAAATTCTGCCAGACATTTCGCCCCGGCTGCACCTGATTTTTCTGGATGAAACTGCATTCCCCAAAAATTACGGCATTGCACAATGGCACTCAATTCAATGCCATAGCGTGCTGAGGCCAGGGTATGCATGCTCAGCGGTGCATAAAAACCATGAACAAAATAAACATACTGAGGCTCCATCAGCCCCTGTAATTGATTCCAACCCATATGCGGCAAAGGCAGGCCACAGTCAGCAGAAAAAGCTCTGATTCGACCGGGAATAATCCCCAGACAGGCTGTCTCTCCTTCTTCAGAAAAATCATACAAAATCTGCATCCCCAGACAAATGCCCAAAACCGGCTGAGTCAGATGGGGAATGAGTTGATCCAAACCTGACGCGCGCAAATTCGCCATCGCTGCATTGGCAGAGCCCACACCGGGCAAAATCACTGCTGACGCCGCTTGAATCTGCTTTGGATCACTTGTCAAAACAGACTCATAACCTAAGCGCTGCAAAGCAAACTGCAGGGACGCGATATTTGACCCACAACCTTCGACAATCGCAATCATAACGTCCCCTTGGTACTTGGGATCTCCGTCCCATTACGCATCATGGCCTGACGCAAAGTCCGTCCAACGCCTTTAAATATAGCCTCTACCATATGATGCGCATTCTCTCCTGTCACGCTAATGTGCAGTGTTGCTCGCAGCGCCTGAGCCAGAGATTGAAAAAAGTGCGCAATCAATTCGGTCGGTAATTCTCCCACCCATTCCCGTTTAAAATCCGCCTCAAAGTGACAATAAGGCCGTCCACTCAAATCCAAAGCCACCTGAACTTGCGCCTCATCCATCGGCAAGACAAAACCATAACGGTCAATGCCGCGTCGGTCGCCCAGGGCCTGATTCAAAGCTTCACCCAGTGCTAGCGCCGTGTCTTCGATGCTGTGATGCTCATCAATATTCCAGTCCCCCTGCACCTGCAAATCCAAACTAAAGCCTCCATGTTTGGCTAATTGCTCCAACATATGATCAAAAAAGCCTAGGCCGGTATTGATCCTGACTGGACTGGGCTTATCCACATTCACGCGCACCGCAATGTTTGTCTCATTGGTTTTGCGCTGAACCAAGACTTCTCGCGGCTTCCAAATAATCTTCTGTACGATTGCATGCCAATCAGGCAGCTCTGCATCACCCAGGCGCAGCCCTTGAATGCCTAGATTTTTTGCAAAGTCTAAGTCTGTCGCACGGTCTCCAATCACATATGACTCTGCTCGATTGATTTTCTGTTCAACCAGATAATCCATGACTAATTGCACTTTAGGTTTACGGCAATCACACTGGTCTTTAGCAAAATGTGGGCAAATGCGGATACTGTCAAATTCAATCCCTTGACTTGTCAAGATATCCAGCAACAACTTTTGGATCAAATCAAAATTTTCTTGTGGATAGCCTGCTGTACCCAAGCCATCCTGATTGGTGATCATCACAAAACGATAACCCGCAGCCTTCAACTGCAACAATGCAGGAATCACATCAGGCAGCAGTGCAAATTTGGCAATCGAGTCAATTTGTGCATCGGCAGGCTCGACAATCAAAGTCCCATCGCGATCAATAAATAAAATCTTTTCTGCCATCTTATTTCCCTCCAAATAAAGCGATCACTTGATCATTTTCAGCGGGTAGCCCAATACTCAAGCGAATACAATTATCCAAAAGTGGATTACGCTCAAAGCGCCGTAAAATCACACCAACAGCCTGACACTGCGCCATTTTTTTCTGCGCATCCGTTACTTTAATGAGAACATAATTCGCCTCGCTTGGCCAGACTTTTATCACGTCGGGACATCCTGCCAGGACTGAACACAAACGCGCGCGCTCGCTCTGAATCAAGGTAATCTGCCTGAGTGTCTCAGCCAAAGCAGAAGGCTCAAAGGCTTGCAATGCCAAGTCAGCTGTTGGTTTGGCAATCGGATAAGGAGCGATAATTTTTTTCAGACACGTAATTAAAGGCGCAGCAGCCAAAATTACTCCACAGCGAATCCCTGCCAAGCCAAACGCTTTGGAGAGTGTCCGCAATACAACGAGATTATCATAGCGATTAATCAGCGCCGCCAGGCTCGCCTGATTGGCAAACTCAATATAGGCCTCATCAACAACAATCATCGTCTGGCCAGCCCATTCCTGACACAAAGCTTCAATCTCAGTGACTGAAATCAATTCTCCTGTCGGATTATTTGGCGAACAAATAAAAGCAATTTTCACGCGGGGATTCCAATCCTGACGCAGAGCTACCGATTTGATCACTGCAGCCCCCTGCAAGCGGGCGGAGACTTCATACATGCCATAACTGGGGTCCTTCACCAAAATCGCATCCTGACCAAAACGGCAAAATAAACGAATTAGCAAATCAATCGCCTCATCGCTTCCGCGTGTGATCAAAAGCTCATCCTGCGCTACGCCATAATATTCAGCCATTTTCATTGCCAAGGCTTGGGGTTGTGGGTCTGGATAACGATTCAATCCATTCTCCCAGGGCGACTCATTGGCATTCAGCCACACGCGGCCCTGGCTTGCCTCACAGCGTGCAGAGCTATAAGCCTGAAACGCACGTAAATCCTCTCGAATTAAATTCATCATAATAAACGAATCCTCACTGCTAGTGCGTGTGCATTTAGACCTTCCAAATCAGCCAAAGTCGAGGCGATGGGCCCAATTTTTTCCAAGCCTTTTTGACTGACATATTGCACACTGATATATTTCATAAAATCATTCACGCCCAAGCCACTGTAGTTTTTGGCATAACCATAAGTGGGTAAAACATGGTTGGAGCCGGTGACATAATCGCCTACGGTTTCAGGTGCCCAGGGCCCTACAAAAACGGCGCCCGCTGCGGTGACTTCCGCCACCCATTGCTCCGCATTTTCGCAGTTGAGAATTAAATGTTCTGGCGCATATTGATTGGCAATTTGCAGGGCCTCTTGCAGATCTTTGACGAAGACCAAGGCGCTGTTTTTTAAAGTTTGCTCTATAATTTTACGCCGTGGCAAATCTGCGCTGAGTTCCACCACAGCCGTTGCCACCTGATTAATTAAAGTCTGTGAAGGCGTCAGCAGAAACACCTGCGAATCCGGCCCATGCTCAGCCTGAGACAATAAATCCGCTGCAATAAATTTTGGATTGGCTTGTGCATCGGCAATGATCATTAACTCAGAAGGGCCGGCGGGCATATCGATTGCTGCGCCAGAGGCATCTTGCGAGACCTGCTGCTTGGCTTCCGTCACCCAGGCATTCCCTGGGCCAAAAATTTTACTGACACGCGGCACAGTTTCAGTGCCATAAGCCATGGCTGCAATCGCTTGTGCGCCGCCAATGGCATAAATTTCCTCGATGCCACAAATTTGTGCCGTTGCCAGCAAAACTGGATCTACTCGACCGTTTTTTGCAACCGGCGTACAGATCACTCGTCTCATACATCCAGCCAAACGCGCGGGAATGGCCAACATCATTGCCGTTGAAATCAAAGGTGCGCTGCCGCCAGGCACATACAAGCCCACACTTTCAATCGGCGTGGGGCGACGTTCACACATCACACCTTCTGCAGTCTTCACGCACAAGAGGCCGGGCAATTGTGCCTGATGATAGGCTTCAATATTAGCCGCTGCAGCTTCAATCGCCTGGCGCAAATTTTCTGGCAATGCCGCTGCAGCCTGATTGATTTCTGTTTGGCTCACGCGCAAGGTGCTTAATTCAGCGCCATCGTATTGCCGGGTTAAATCAAATAAAGCGCGATCGCCTTGGGTTTTGACCGCTGCCACAATGTCGGCAACCTGGCGCTTTAACTCGGGATTCAATGCATTTTGAGCGCGCTGCAATATGACCGGACTTTGAATTTGTTTTATCATTTTTATCTCTCTTAATTCAACATTTTTTCGATGGGTAAGACGAGGATTGAACTTGCACCCAAGGCTTTTAATTTTTCCAAAGTATCCCAAAACACGCCCTCACGTGAAACCACATGAACAGCGACTTTAGTGCTCAAGCCCTCCAAGGGTAAAATCGTGGGTGTTTCAAATCCAGGCAAACATTCCGCCATTCGTGGCAGCGCCTCACGCGGAGCATGAAACATAATGTATTTACTATCCTGCGCCTGCAACACGCCATTGATCCGCCTCAATAATAAATCATAGACCTCTTGTTTTTCAGGGGGAAGCGGCACGGTGTTTTGAATCAGAACGGCTTCACTCCGCAACACGACTTCGACTTCTTTGAGATGATTTTCCTCCAACGTGCCTCCAGTGGAAACCAAATCAAAAATCGCGTCAGCCATATTCAGGCGAGGTGCAATTTCAACTGATCCCGCAATGGAAACAATCTCTGCCTGCACGTTTTGCTCATTCAAATAGCGCTGCAATAATTGTGGATAGCTGGTTGCAATACGTCGTTTATTTAGGCTGGACACCCCCTGATAATCCATTTTTTTCGGCACTGCAATGGATAAACGACAGGTGCTAAAACCCAGTCTTTTCGACAGATTGATCTCAGGCAGGCTCGCCTGTTCGCGCAATACATTCTCGCCGATGATCCCCATGTCGCACACGCCACTCGAAACCAAAGTAGGAATATCATCATCACGGACAAAAATCAAATCAATCGCAAGATTTTCGCAATGACAAAGCAGGGCATTTTCTTTGCGGTGAAATTTCAGGCCGCATTGTAAGAGCAAAGCCATGCAATCATCGTTTAAACGGCCTTTTTTTTGCAAAGCCAATTTGAGTCTCGTTATCGTCATTTTGAATCACCATCATGTTAATGTGATATCATGATATCACGTTATTATATTGTTGTCAAGCAAGCAAATTTTGCTAAGGTGGTTTTACACGTTGTTCTAGATTGATAGTCTGGGGGTATTGAATTTCTTTTTTCGCGAGGCCAATAAGGCCCCCAAAAAAAATTGTTTTGAATCGAGCGTTCGAATCTTGGTGGAGAAGGAGGGATTCATTTTTTGGTAATATATAGGAATGACAAGGAGCAAAAATAATGAAAACAGCGACATGGAAGTTGATTTTGATTACGCCTGTCTTTATTTTATAGCATACTTAGATATACCACGCGCGGTCACAAATTGAGGTTTTAGGAAATTGATTTTTTAGATTACCTTAGGATATGATTATTCAAATTTACCCTGACTGAAAGCTTATCAAATGATAAAGTTGTCATTTTCTGAAGAAGAGATATCAGCGCTACACG
>CAMARA010000057.1 GCA_945860585.1 Francisella tularensis subsp. holarctica
AATCGACTCCAACGCAGCCCGCGCAATATGGGCCTGCGAACTGCCGCGTGATAAGCCAAAAATTGCTCCCCGTGCGTACTGATCCCAATACGGCGCACCGAGACCCGCAAAGGCAGGGACTAAAAACACGCCGCCATTATCTGGCACGCTCAAGGCTAAAGCTTCAATTTTTGCGGCATCATCCACAAAATGCAGTTGATCGCGCACCCACTGCACGACGGCGCCACCGATAAAAACACTGCCCTCCAGACAATAATCGCGCTGACCTTGAATCTGCCAGGCCGTCGTTGTCAATAAATTGCATTTTGAATCGCGCGGCGTTGGCCCCGTATTCATCATCAAAAAACAGCCGGTGCCATAGGTATTTTTAACCATGCCAGCCTGGGTACATAAATTCCCGAAAGTCGCAGCCTGCTGATCCCCGGCAATCCCCGCAATCGGAATCCGCTGTCCAAACAGCCCCGCACTCGCCTCTCCGATCAGTTCTGAGGAACCCACCACCTTCGGCAGCACGGATTCTGGAATATCCAAAATTTTCAGGAGTTCAGCATCCCAGGCGCCAGTATGAATATTAAAAAGCAGCGTTCTGGAGGCATTAGACTCATCCGTCACATGTTCACGCCGATTGGTTAGATTCCAAATAATCCAGCTATCCACGGTGCCAAAAGCAAGTTTACCGGCCAAAGCCTTTGCGCGCGCGCCTTCCACATGATCCAAAATCCACTTCAGTTTCGTTCCGGAAAAATACGCATCCAGCACCAAGCCCGTTTTCGCCTGAAACAAAGGTGCCAAGCCCTGCGCTTTCAATTCATCAATCAAGCCACTCGTACGCCGATCCTGCCACACAATAGCGTTATAGATGGGCAGGCCCGTCTCGCGATCCCAGACAATTGTCGTTTCCCGCTGATTGGTAATGCCAATCGCAGCAATATCTTCCGCATGTGCGCCCATGGCCGAAAGCGCCAATTTCGCCGTTGTTAATTGCGTCAGCCAAATTTCATTTGGATCATGCTCAACCCAACCCGGCTGCGGATAATGCTGCGTAAATTCCTGCTGCTTCTGACTGAGAATCTGCGCATCGTGATCAAACACAATCGCGCGCGAACTTGTCGTGCCCTGATCTAAGGCGAGGATATATTTTTTTGCCATGTTTTTGCCCCCAATGTGTAATGAAAAATCAGCGCACCCAGCGGCCCACCAATCAGTGACCCCAATACCGCCTGCGTCCAAATCCAAGATCCTGCCGTCAAACCATTATTGTGAAAGCCCATCAAGGCGACAAAAATGCGCGGACTCAAATCGCGCGCCGGATTCATCGCATAGCCATGCATCCCGCCGAGTGACATGCCGATCCCCACAATTAAAACACCAATCACCAGCGGTGCAGAGGCGCCTGCTTTTTCCTGCACATAGTATTCAATAATCACTAGAATCCCAAACAGCAACACCGCAGTGGCAATGACTTCAGCCATAAAACCTGGAAAATATTGCGGCACCGCCGGAAAGGTTGTAAAAATACCCGCTGTATGCAGATGTTGCGGATCCACCAGCGCAAATTTAGCTGCGTTGAAATAATAAATCAGGGCCGCACCTAGAAATCCCCCCACCATCTGCGCAGGAATATAGTGCAGCATCTTTTTAGCAGGAAAGCGTCGAATCACCACCAATGCCAGCGTGACCGCAGGATTGAGATGCGCCCCACTCACGCGTGCACTCACTAAAATCCCCAGAAAAACGCCAATCCCCCAGCCGAATGTAATCATGAGATAATCGCCCAGATTAAACAGCACCACCATCGCATTCACGCCCACACCAAAAAGCAGGATCATCATCGTGCCCAGTAACTCAGCCATAAACTCTTGATATTTTAAATACATTGCCGAACCTCAAAACAGATGCCATCCCCTATTATAGCGATTGCCAAAATCAAGCACCATAGCGTATACTCACTTAAAATGAGATTTTGCATGACACACAAGGGGCTTTTGATGACGGAAACGGTTTTAAAACTTGGAGACAGCGTCCCCGCGATTGCATTTACCATGACGGATGGTCAGACGCATACTTTTGCAGATTTTGCGGGCCAACATATTGTGCTGTATTTTTACCCCAAAGATGACACCCCCGGCTGTACGATTGAAGCAAAGGGTTTTCGCGATCACCTCCAGGATTTTAAAAACAAAAACGCCATCATTCTCGGCGTCTCAAAAGATAGCGCCGCCAAACATCAAAAATTCCGTGAAAAATATTGCCTGCCCTTTGATCTGATCGTGGATACGGAGACCGAACTCTGCCAATTGTTTGATGTGCTCAAAGATAAAAGCATGTTTGGCAAAAAATATAAAGGCATCGAGCGCAGCACGTTTATCATCAGCCCCGAGGGAACGCTCATCAAAGAATGGCGAAAAGTCAGCGTTCTCGGTCATGTTAAAAAAGTATTGGAAGCACTATGAAACCTAAACAGGATGCGACTGAATCTGAAGCTGAATTTGAATATGCCGGCCCCAGCAAATCTCAACTTAAACGCGATGCCCTGGAGATTTTAGAACTCGGCCGCAAAATGGTGAATTTAAGTCCGCAGACACTCAAAAAATTGCCGCTTTCTGAGGCCTTATTAAAAGCAATTTTAGAGGCAAAACCCATGCGCCAGGGGGCTTTGAAACGCCAAGTCCAGTTTATCGGCAAGCACTTGCGCCATGAAGAAGATTTGGGTCCTTTGCGTGAGGCCCTGCGCATTTATTTCAAATAAAAAAAATCCTGTAACCGCGTTTGTAAAAGCCAGGCGTTTCTGTTACACTGACGACAGTTTTAGGGCATGCTAAATGTTTTTGCTTCGTAGAGAGCCTGTTTGTGCACCTAAAACAAAACAAGGAAAATAAAAAATAATGCAGATTGACCGTGTTCAAATGCAAACCGAATTGAATGGATTTAAAAATGAAAGTTTTATTGACTGACCCGGTTTTACTTGATGGACCCTCAATCTGCCCAACTGATTGAGGAATGCATACAATGAGTAAGAAAATATTAATTAACGCAACCCAGGCGGAAGAACTCCGCGTTGCCATCGTTCAAGACAATATCTTATTTGATCTGGACATTGAAACCACCCACCGCGCCCAGAAAAAAGCGAATATCTATAAAGCGAAAGTCTCCCGAATTGAAGCCAGCTTGAACGCCATTTTTGTTGATTATGGCGCTGAGCGTCACGGTTTTTTACCGATGAAAGAACTGGCGCCCCAATATCTTAACAAAGACAATCGCCCCAATTTGCGCGAAGGCGATGAAATTATCATCCAGATTGAAAAAGAAGAACGTGGCAATAAAGGCGCAGCAGTCACCACGATTGTGACGCTGGCGGGCTGCTACATGGTTTTGATGCCCAATAGTCATCGCTCTGGCGGGGTCTCTCGCCGCATCGAAGGCGAAGATCGTCAACAGCTAAAAACCTTGCTTGCCAATTTGAACATTCCTGAAAACATGAGCGTTATCGCACGCACCGCGTGTCTGGGCCGCAGCCAGGAAGAATTACAATGGGACTTAGATGCCCTCCTCAAACTCTGGGCCACGATTTTAGAAGAGTCCGACAAACACGGCGCACCTTTCTTGATTTATCAAGAAAGCGATGTGATCATGCGTTCGGTCCGTGATTATCTGCGCCAGGATATCGATGATATTCTAGTGGATGACCGCAAAACCTATGAGCGCGTGTCCCAGTACGTCAAAACACTGCGTCCTGATTTTGCCGATCGCGTGCATTTTTATAATAATGACATTGGCATTTTCACCTTTCATCGCATTGAAAGTCAGATTGAAACGGCCTTCCAACGGGAAGTCAAATTGCCGTCCGGCGGTTCGATTGTCATTGATCATACGGAAGCATTGACCTCAATTGATATTAACTCTGCCCGAGCCACCAAAGCGGGCGATATTGAAGAAACCGCACATCAGACCAATGTGGAAGCCGCTCGCGAGATTGCCCGCCAACTGAAATTGCGCGATTTAGGTGGCCTGATTGTCATCGATTTTATTGACATGGAAAATTCTAAAAATCAACGCCATGTTGAAGAGACTCTTTCTGATGCCGTAAAAGGAGATCGCGCCCGCATTCAAACCAGCAAGATTTCTCGTTTCGGCCTTCTTGAAATGTCGCGCCAACGCTTGCGTCCTTCTTTAGAAGAATCAAGTGGACTTGCTTGCCCCCGTTGCAACGGTCAGGGCACGATCCGCGGGGTGGACTCCCTCTCTCTGTCGATTATTCGCCTGATTCAAGAAGAAGCCATGCGCGCCGATGTTCTGGAAGTGCATATCCAGCTGCCGCTCTCCGTTGCGACTTTTCTCAGCAATGAAAAACGACATTTGATTGCAGATATCGAAACCCAGAATAAGATTCGCGTGGTATTAATCCCCAATCCAAATATCGAAACTCCGCATTATGAACTCACCAAAATTGTGAAATCAACAGATGAAGTCATGCCCAGCTATCAATTGCAGGCGCCTGTCACGCGGGAAACCTATACTGCTACCGCGGCAAAAATCATGCATGCAGAACAGCCGGCCATTCGTGAACTATCGATCAGCAAAGCGCCTTCGCAAAGCCCCTTCAAACGCAGCCTGACGAACTTTATCACGAAGATTCAAGGTGTGTTTGCGGCAGAACCTGAAGTCAAAAAAGAGCCGATCAAACTGAATATTAAATCACAGCAAAATAATCGTCCGCACCCCAACAGAAGGCCCGCTGAAGCAAATGCGAATACCAGCACTGCTGCTGTGGCTGCAACGCCTGAAGCCGGTCAAGCACCGCGTCGCAACAATGATCGTCGTCGTGGTAATGGCAACAATCGGAATAATCAAAAGCGTGATCCAGCGCAGCGCAATAATAGAGCTACGCCTGCCGCAGTTGAAAACGCCGCGCCAACACCCGTCAGCATTGCGCCGACCCCAGCCACCAATGCCAGACCTCAATTTGCGCCTGCACCTTTAGCCAAAAAATCCATTCCGATCGTGATTGATTTTTCAGCGCCAAAGGCAGCAGAAAAGACAGAGAAAGCACCCGTCGTAATCAGCGCCAAGGTTCAAGCGATTTTAAATCAACCTAGCACCTCGCCTGCCATTCAACAGATTGAAAGCAAAGCGGCCAGTACCGCCAAGCCTGTCAAAATTAAGAAAGAAGAAGTGATTCAAAAAACAGATTTCTCAATTGATGAGGCCCGTGAGAACATCAAGAAGCAACATGCGCAAGTAGGAACACGCGTTGAAACGGCTGCAGAATCAGCAAAAAAAGCGCCCTCCTCGCAAAAATATGCAAAAGATGTTATGATCGTAACGGAGCAAACTTAAACTCACCTAGGAGAATCATCATGAAATCGATACTCAAAACAGTTGCCCTCACCACATTGTTAGGCGTCACCGCAGCAGCAATGGCCGATGATATGACTGTGCAAACGCAGCCAGGCAAAACCGCGGAAGTCGCAATCAGCGTCATCAGCCAGGCCAATGTTCCGCCAAAAATTAAACTGGAACTCGGCGCGCCGTCAGAAGTCATTTTCACCCAGAGCAATAAAATGCTAATTGACAAGCAATATCCTGCTGGAACCAGCATGATTGATACCAGCACTTTCCCTGCCGGTCATTATCAAATCATCGTCACCATTAAGCAGCAAGGTGCCAGCTTCCAAATGATGCAAAATGTCATCATCGAAAAAAGCAATAGTTAATCCGTAAATCACACAAAAGATCAATACTAAGCGTTCCGTCATCCTGACAATGCCCCGCATTCATCAGGATGCAGGATCAGCATAATGCTCACTCCGTTTATTCTTAAAGCCTTTGTGCCAATACGCCAAACGTCACGCTTCCCAAAATAATCTTTTTCGTGTAAAATCGGCGCCTCAGTTTTAACTTTACGCATAAACATAAGGAAACATCATGGCTGTCGAACAAACTCTCTCGATTATTAAACCCGATGCAGTGGCAAAAAATGTCATTGGCAAAATTTTATCCCGCTTTGAAGAAGCACAATTAAAGATCATTGCCTCCAAAATGGTACATCTGTCCCAACGGGAAGCAGAAGCATTTTATGCGGTGCATGCGGAGCGTCCTTTTTTCAAAGATCTGGTTAAATTTATGATCTCTGGCCCTGTCCTTATTTCAGTTTTGAAAGGTGAAAATGCGATACTGAAACATCGCGAGCTGATGGGTGCGACGGATCCTAAAAAAGCGGAGAAAGGTACCATTCGTGCAGACTTCGCCGACAGCATTGATATGAATGCCGTGCATGGATCTGATGCGCCTGAAACCGCTGCGGTGGAAATTGCGTTCTTTTTCCCAGGGCATCACATTTACGCATGAGCCTCACCAATCTCGCGAATTTAGATCACGAAGGCTTAAAGGCTTTTTTTATCAGCATTGATGAAAAGCCTTTTCGCGCGCGCCAGGTTTTGCAATGGATTCATCAACGCGGCGTGACTGATTTTAGCCAGATGACGGATATGAGCACCGCATTACGTGAAAAATTAGCGACGCTGGCAGAGGTGAATTTACCGCGCGTCTTGCTGCGTAAACCGTCCACGGATGGCACCCAGAAATGGCTGATGCAGATGGGTGATCGCAATGTGATTGAGACGGTTTATATTCCGGAAGAAAATCGCGGCACGCTGTGTATTTCCTCGCAAGTCGGCTGCATGCTGACCTGCACATTTTGCTCAACGGGCACGCAGGGTTTTAATCGCAATCTTTCCACGGCTGAAATTATCGGCCAATTGTGGGTCGCAGTGCGCGAACTCTCTCAACAAAATGGCCACCATGATCGCCATGTAACCAATGTTGTTATGATGGGCATGGGCGAACCCCTGCTTAATTTTGACCAAGTCGTCCCCGCGCTGCGCTTGATGCTGGATGACTTTTCCTATGGACTCTCCAAACGTCGTGTTACTTTGAGCACCTCCGGCGTCGTGCCTGAAATTTATCATTTGAAAGAGGCTTGTCAAGTCTCGCTGGCGGTTTCACTCCATGCACCGAATGATGCCCTACGGGATGAAATCGTCCCCATCAACCGCAAATATCCACTGCAGGAACTCATGCAGGCCTGCCGCGATTATGTCGGCCACGATCCCCACAAGAGCATTACCTTTGAATATGTCATGCTCCAAGAAGTCAATGATTTCAAGCATCATGCGGAGGAACTCATTCCTCTGGTGAAAGATCTGCCCTGCAAATTTAATCTCATCCCCTTCAATCCTTTCCCCGGCACGAAATATCAGCGCTCCAGCAATAATCGTATTCATGCTTTTAAAGATATTTTAGAAAAAGCCGGCTATGTCACCACGATTCGTAAAACCCGCGGCGATGATATTGATGCGGCTTGCGGTCAATTGGTCGGTGAAGTCCAGGATCGCACCCGCCGTCAGGAAAAATTCAAACAATCTTTGGCAGAAAAAAATGCTTCGGCCCAAGATTAGTTTAGTCGTCGCTTACACCCAGAATCGCGTGATTGGCGTGAAAAACCAATTACCCTGGCATCTACCCAATGATCTCAAACACTTTAAAGACTTGACCTTGAACCAGCAGATTTTAATGGGCCGCAAAACCTATGAATCGATCGGCCGCCCCCTCCCCAACCGCGAGATGATCGTCCTCACCCGTCAGGCAGATTTTCACCCCGATTATGCCCGCTGCATTCACGATCTCTCAGAATTACAGCCCTTAAAAAAAGATTTAGTCGTGATCGGCGGCGCTGAAATTTACACCCTCCTCTTACCCCAAGCAGATATCATTTATGCGACCGAGGTTAAAACAGAATTAGCAGGCGATGCTTTTTTTCCAAACTTAGACCCTAAAGTTTGGCACGAAACCAACCGCGAATCTCATCCAGCGGACGAGCGTCATGCTTTTCCCTATGATTTTGTAAGGTATCAATGTGAACTCCCCTCCTTCCTCGCGGAGGAGGGCTAGGGTGGAGGGGTTCAGTCCAGTCCACAATTGCTTATTTTTTTACTGCTCAAATAAAGCTTGACTCTTTTACAGGCACTGCCTAAAATAAGCCCATTGATAATTTTTTAACAGGCTGCTATAATGCGAGCACATCAACACAGAAAGCCGCAAATCATGCGCTCACCTTTTCAATCTTATGATCGCCTGAAAGAATCAGGTATGTCTGACGCTCAGGCTCGCAGCATTGTCGAAGCGATCGAGGCATCTGCTGATTTTAGCTTTAAGGATTTGGCTACGAAATCTGATCTTTTGGCTACAAAGTCAGAACTGCGGACTGAAATT
>CAMARA010000058.1 GCA_945860585.1 Francisella tularensis subsp. holarctica
GGGCGTGTAGCGCTGATATCTCTTCTTCAGAAAATGACAACTTTATCATTTGATAAGCTTTCAGTCAGGGTAAATTTGAATAATCATATCCTAAAGTAATCTAAAAAATCAATTTCCTAAAACCTCAATTTGTGACCGCGCGTGGTATAAGTTCGAGTATCTTGTTTGACTCCCACCCCAAATCATAGCCCCAGTCTTTCAGACATTCTTTTTGTTCTCTTTCATCGGTTATATCAGTTAATACTTTATTGGATCGAATTCCAAAGCTTACAAATGCTGTGTCAGGATCTTTGTCGCTATTTACGCTAATTATTTTTTGATCTTTTGTAAACGTGATCTTGGTTCTATTTAGGTTTAAATAATTGGGTATGCTAAAAATACTGAAGGATCGATGCTTTGACTGAGGAGCTTTCTCGCTTGATCACGTTTTTCGCGCGCCTCTGCCAGTTTGACTTCAGGATATACCCCTAAGGCCAAAAGCTTTTCCTTTCCTGCAAAGTAATATTTGAGTCGCCAGTAGCGGGAACCGTTCGGACTGACCAGGAGAAAAAGCCCCTTTTCATCTGAAAGCTTATAGGCCTTCGCAAGGGGTTTAGCATTCCGGATAATCAAATCGTTAAGTGCCATAGGGGTATCTCCTTTTGCTTCGTTTTAATATACCCCGAATTATACCACCCCGCAAGACGGATCTAGACGAATCTGAGCGAATGAAGGCGGACCGTGATTTGGCTTGAACGCCTTATTCTATAAGGCTTAGCGGATGATTGCGATGCTTGGCGAATACTAAGCATGGTGTCCCTAAGGGGATTCGAACCCCTGTCGCCGCCGTGAAAGGGCAGTGTCCTAGGCCTCTAGACGATAGGGACAAACAGTATCTTCTTTGGTGGAGCTAAGCGGGATCGAACCGCTCACCTCTTGCATGCCATGCAAGCGCTCTACCAACTGAGCTATAGCCCCGAAGAAGTTGCCTATCTTAACGGGCTTTGAACTCCAAGTCAAGCACTTTGACGCAATATTTTTAAAAAAATGCACTACTGCATTTAATCGGGCGCTATGCTATGCTGCTCTTTTCATTTTCTTTGAGGATACGATATATGGATTCAGTTGCGCATACGGGGCTCTGGCTTGGATTTAGCGTGCTCGTAATCTTGATGCTGGCACTGGATTTGCTGGTTTTGGGCGGCGGAAAAATGCGCGCCATCAGCACCAAACGCGCGCTGGCTTTAAGCTTATTCTGGATTCTGCTCGCGCTGGTGTTTAACCTCGCACTGTGGCTTTATCTCAATCAAACGCATGGAAGTGTGCTTGCTGATGAAACTGCACTGAATTTTTTAACCGGTTATCTCGTTGAAAAATCTCTTTCCGTGGACAATCTATTTATCTTTTTGATGATTTTTACTTCTTTTCATATCCCTAAAAATTTGCAGAAACGCGTTTTTACCTATGGCATTTTTGGCGCAATTATTTTACGCGGCATTATGATTGCCTTGGGGGCAACGCTGGTCAAAGAATTCTCCTGGATTCTGTATATTTTTGGCGGGTTTTTGCTTTTAACCGGGATTAAAATGGCGTTTAGCAAAAATGCGCATCATGATGTCCAGGATGGTCTGTTTATCCGTTTATGTAAAAAATACTTGCGCCTCACAGACGAACTCCACGGGGAACGTTTTTTTGTGATTAAAAAAGGCCTGCGTTATGCGACGCCTTTGTTTTTAGTCTTGATGCTGATTGAGTTTTCAGATCTGGCCTTTGCAACAGACAGCATCCCCGCGATTTTTGCTATTACGCAGGACCCATTCATTGTCTTTAGCTCCAATATTTTTGCGATTCTGGGGCTCCGCGCGCTTTATTTTGTTCTGGCTGGAATGCTAGAGCGCTTTACCTATCTGCACTATGGCCTGGCGCTGATTTTGGCGCTCATTGGTTTAAAATTATTGATTGCGCCTTTTTATCATGTGTCTTCAGTGATGACATTGCTAAGTGTATTTTTTATTTTACTCGGCAGTGTTATGCTGAGCTTACTCTTTCCCAAAAAATAAATGTGCGCCATGCAGACTCTGTTTATGAAAAAAGCCCTGGAGCTTGCTTATCTAGGGCGTTACAGCACACAGCCCAATCCGATGGTCGGCTGTGTTCTGGTCAAAAACAATCAAATCATTGGCCAGGGTTATCATCAAAAAAGAGGCGGTCCGCATGCTGAAATTCACGCTCTCCAACAGGCCGGTGCGCACGCAAACGGTGCAACAGCTTATGTAACGCTTGAGCCCTGCTGTCATTTTGGACTAACACCGCCCTGCACCGAGGCGCTGATTACGGCTGGGATTCGAGAAGTGTATGTGGCCACGCTTGATCCCAACCCGCTCGTACAGGGCAAAGGTGTCGCTGCGCTGCGCAATGCGGGCATTACGGTAGAGATTGGCTTGTGTGAAGCGGAAGCGCGCTTTCTGAATCGGGCATTTTTTCATTATATTACCCACAAAACACCCTATCTCATTGGTAAGTGGGCAATGTCTATGGATGGACAGATGAGCACCCATCCCCATGATACGCGCACTTTATCCTGCCATGAAAGCTTAATGGACCTGCATGATCTCCGCCATCAAACCCCTAGCATTCTCATCGGCGCACGTACGGCGGCCATCGACAATCCCGCCCTGACCGTTCGTCATTATGGCGATGCAGTGCGCCATCCACAACGCATTGTGCTCAATGGCAAAGGCGATCTCCCCCCCGCCTTAAAACTGTTTAATGGGGAGCTTCCCGGTCAAACCTGGCTTTTTTGCAGTGAAGCCGCCTATGCCACCACGTGCAAACGCTTCTCCAGCGAGACCACACAAATCTTTGCCTGCCCCAGCCATGCGCATCATTTAGACCTGCAGCAGGTCCTGCATATCCTGGGACAAAAAGAACTCTCCAGCGTCTTGATTGAAGGCGGACGTACCCTGCTGCATGCTTTTTTTGAGCAGGAACTTATCCAGGAAGTCATCAGCTACCACACGCCCTGGATTATTGCTGGCCTTGAACAAAAGCAAGCCATAACCCACTTGTCCTGTCTGAGTCTGGGTCAAGATTATAAAATGCAAGGGCTGATTAAAGCAAAAACTGCAAACCAATCATAAACAATAAGACGGCGTATATTTTTTTCAAAGCAACGCTTTTAAACCGCGCGCCTAATGCTGTACCGATGGGCGCAAAAATCAGGCCGCCCACAATGGTCCATGCAATGGCAGGCCAATATAAATAACCTGTCGCATGTACAAAACTGACCTGATCATGCAATCCGACCATCAGAAAATTCAAAGTACCAAACAGCGCTACCGGAATAATTAAACTAGCAGAGGTGCCTGCTGCTTTATGCATGCCCACACCAAATGCAGTCAAGAGCGGAATAATCAAGACCCCACCGCCCACGCCCAATAATCCAGAGCAGATCCCAACTAATAACATGATCAAAAATAAAATCAGCCAGCCTGGCAAATGCTCCTGCCCACCCGCTTCTGCTGATTTTTCGCGCGCAAAAAATAAACGCACAGAGATGATCAACAATAGGGCGCCAAACAGCATCTCCAGAATAGCCGGCTTGGTCACCGCCGCCAGGCTCGAGCCTACCAATACGCCAAAAATCATGCCCGGCAATAATTTTTTCACCAGCGAAAACTTGACATTCCCGCGTCGATAATGCGCATAACAAGACATCATCGAGGTGATCGCCATCACTGCAAGCGATCCTGCAATCGCAAAGTGCATACTCAAAGCGAGGGGCACGCCGATCCAATGAAAAATCCATACAAAAGCAGGCACAATCACCACCCCGCCACCCACACCTAACAAACCAGAGAGCAGGCCGGTTAAAGCACCCACGGCAAGATAGAGGAGGACTATGATCATGATGGATTTCCTTTTTTCTTAGATTTGGTGATGGCGTAATTTTTGAGAAGCGTAAAAATGGCCAGCAAGAGCAAAACCGCAAACAGAATGGCAGACCAACTGGCCATACTCAAGCCCCAAAAACGCCAGGTCACCACTGCACAATCACTGGAACCTGCCCATACCACTTCCGCCACGCGCGTTAAGGAGAACTCCTGCAATAAAAAATTTAGCCCCGGCCCGCAGGTAGCGACCTCTCCGGCCGGCAATCCCTGCAGCCATACCTGCCGCAACGCCACGGTCAAACCGGCAAGCACCACTGGAATTTGAAAAAAAGCATAAAACCGCGCGCCCCAACTACTGGGATGATGAATGATCGCAAGCAAGGCAATCAGTCCATAGCCAATATACGCCACCCGCTGGAAAATGCACAAAGAGCAGGGCTCAAACCCTTGAAAAAACTGGAAGTATAGGGCCGTCCCCATGCCAAACAAAACCAGAAACAATCCGTATACAAATAAAGCCTTACCCGTCACTAAACTCCGAAACATCATTTCTACATTTGCACTTACTTAAAGGCATTATACCTGAGTTTAAAATTGATTGATATTCCCCAAACAGGGCAATATTGTCCCTCCACCCTACCCTCCTCCGCAAAGGGAGGAGGAAAATGCATAGCGCAATCGCCCTGATTCTCAAAATTGCATAAAACCCCAAAAGTCATTACACTGAAGCATGTTTTTTAAAGTAGATCATCATGCCCTTCCTGCTTGTCGACGGCTCCTCTTATCTCTTCCGTGCTTACCATGCGCTGCCTCATTTTACGAATAAAAAAGGCTTCCCGACCGGCGCTATTTTCGGCGTCTTGAATATGCTGCGCAAGCTGAAAGAAGACTTCGCAGATCACGCTGAAATTCTCATTGTCTTTGATGCAAAAGGCAAAAATTTTCGCCATGAACTCTATCCGGAATACAAAGCCAATCGCAGTGCCATGGCCGAAGATCTCGCCGTACAGATTGCGCCCCTCCATCAACTCATTCAGTTATTGGGCTTTCCACTTTATCAAAAGACAGGAGTGGAAGCTGACGATGTGATTGGCACTTTGGCGACTCGCTATGCCGCCGCAGGCAAAGAGGTGTTGATTATTTCCGGCGATAAAGATTTAGCACAATTGCTGCAGCCTTCTATTCGCATCATCGACACCATGAAAAACACTGAGATCAACGATGCCCATTTATTGGAAAAATTTGGCGTCACGGCAGATAAGATCATTGATCTCCTCGCCCTCACCGGCGACACGAGTGATAATGTGCCAGGCGTGCCCGGCGTCGGCCCGAAAACAGCCGCAAAATGGCTGAATGAATATGGCTCCTTGCAGGCGATTGTGGAACACCACACGCAGATCGGCGGTAAAGTGGGAGAAAGCCTCAAAACCCATCTCAATCAATTGCCGCTGGCCAAAGAACTGATCACGATTAAAACCGATTTGGATCTGCAGGATCTCCCCCTCTTTACTTTCAGCGCCCCACAGCTGGAACCTCTGCTGCCCTTGCTGCAGGAATACAGCCTCGACTCATGGATCAAGACTTTACATCCCGAGGCTACGCCTCTGCACATGCCCACGCCCGTTCAGGAAACCCAGTATCATCTCATCAATACCGATCAAGCTCTACAGCAATTTATCAAGCAACTGCATCAGCAACCCTATTTTGCGTTCGACACAGAAACCAATGGATTAGATGCGCTCCAGGCCGATTTGGTGGGCATCTCTTTTTCTTTTAAAAATGGGGAAGCCTATTTTATCCCGATCAAACATAATAGCCCGGTTGTAGCCAATGCGCTCCGCCTCTTGACGCCTATTTTTACCGACCCCCTGATTGGTAAAATTGCGCATCATGCCAAATTTGATTTAAAAGTCCTGCATCATCATGGCATCGCGGTGCAAGGCATTTTATTTGATACCCTACTCGCCGCTTATTTATTAAATAGTGGCAGTAAAAATGATCTGCATTCGCTGGCGCTGCGTGAACTCGGTTTGAATGGCATGCAGTTTGAAGAATTGGTCGGCGCCGGTCGCAAGCAGATCCCCATCGAAAGCGTGCCGCTGGATAAACTCAGCCACTATGCCTGTGAAGACGCAGATTTCACCTGGCAGCTTTATGAGAAAATGCGTCATAAACTGGAAGCCCTTCCCCGCCTCAATACGGTTTTTAATACCCTGGAGATGCCGCTCTTTGAAGTTCTGGCCAGCATGGAAGAATATGGCGTGCTCATTGATGCCGCTAAATTTCAGGCGCTCAGTCAGGCCTGGGGCGCGCGCCTGCATCAGATTGGCGAGGAAATCTTTCGAGAAACCAGCCTCAATTTTAACCTGAATTCTCCCAAACAATTGATCCATGTTCTGTATGAAAAACTAGGCCTGCCGCCCACTCACAAAACGCCAAAAGGGGAGCCCTCCACCAATGAAGCGGCCCTGCAGGATTTGGCCCATCTGCATCCCGTGCCCAAACTGCTGCTCGAGCACCGCCATTTATCCAAGCTTAAAAACACCTATACGGATAAACTGCCCCTCCTGATTCATCCTGCTACCGGACGGATTCATACTCAATATCAGCAGGCGATTGTCGCCACAGGACGCCTTTCATCCAGCGATCCCAACCTCCAAAACATTCCCTTCAAAACTATCGAGGGCAAAAAAATTCGCGAAGCCTTTATCGCTGCACCCGGATGCGTCTTGATTTCAGCAGATTACTCGCAGGTGGAATTGCGGATTATGGCCCATCTCTCCAATGATGCCGGCCTGATCAAAGCCTTCCAGGAAGGAAAGGACATTCACCGCGCTACGGCCGCTGAAGTCTTGGGCCTTACTGAAACAGAAGTCACCGCTGATCAACGCCGCCAGGCAAAAGCCGTCAACTTTGGCTTAATCTACGGCATGTCTGCTTTTGGTCTCGCGAAACAACTTCACATCAGCCGCAAAGAAGCGGACGCCTACATCAAGCAATATTTCGAGCGCTATCCCGGCGTGCTCCACTACATGGAAAGCACCCGCGAACTCGCCCATCAGCAAGGCTATATCGAAACCTTAATGGGCCGCCGCCTGGACCTACCCAAGATCAACAGCCGCAATATCATGGAAAAAAAAGGCGCCGAACGCGCCGCCATCAACGCCCCCATGCAAGGCACGGCTGCAGACATCATCAAAAAAGCCATGATTGATTTCTGGCACTGGCAAAATGCGCATCCTGAACTCAACACCCACCTCACCATGCAAGTCCATGATGAACTCGTCGTTGAAACCCCCGCCCTCCATCAAGACCGCGTGAGCGCTCAACTCAAACAGATCATGGAAAATGTCATTCAGCTGCAAGTTCCCCTTTTGGTCGATCTAGACTGTGCACTGTATTGGGGTGGTTAAGGCGCTGGACTCCCAGCCGCCGGGCCTTGCACCGCAGCTAAAGCATCCAGGACTGGAGTGATTGCAGCAGCACCAGCACCAGCAACACCCACACCACCCCCACCTGCAGGCCCTAAAAATTCAGAAGCTACAGCAGGTTCAGCCGCTGATGAATCTGGGCTGAGCGCTTGATTCAATGCCAAAAAAAACACATTTAAAACAGCAAATAAACACTTTAAGAACTCAGGATTACTGGAAAAATCAGCCATGAGCTGTGCTTGAATAGCGCCCCATGAATATGTCTCGGCCCCATCCACCCAGGCCACCAAAAAGACTGGAAATACCCGCGTAAACACGCTCGCACATAATTGCGCATAAAAATGCCCCTGAGGACCATGACCATCCGCCACCCCCATGATCAAGGCTTTCTCTAATCTAGCAGCCCGCAAATCAACATATACAATACCGATATCATCAGACTCATCATACCCTTCATGCCCTTCATGCCCTTCATGCCCTTCATGCCCTTCATGCCAGAACTTGAAAGCTTCTCGCGCAATTTCACTTGCTTCAGGAGGTGACGCCACATATAACTTTTTATACAATTCCGCTGAAGGGATCATATCACTCACACCATCTGTCACTGCCACAATCAGACCGTCTGTTGAAACTGAATAATGCCCAATATCAGGCTCACGAACAATTGCTTGATGTCGCACATAATCCCCGACAGCGCGCGTCATGCTTAAGCCTGTCATCGTTCTAAACATGATACTACATTTTGGATTATCTGATTGGATCTGCTGCAAAATAGTGCGACAC
>CAMARA010000059.1 GCA_945860585.1 Francisella tularensis subsp. holarctica
GCAGGTCGACCAGTATAAAAAATTTAAGGCGCTTATCTCAGAGTGGACTGAAATCGCCGCTGAACTCGCAAAGCTTAAGTATCTCGATGCGGCCAAGCCTAAAGCGCAGAAGGCGAAAGATTAGCCTGAGAACTCGGGACTCTCAAGTATATAGTGCTGGTTCCTTATGTTGAGGATGATAAAAAGTACTTTTTAAAAACAGCATATCATAGTCGCAAAGCTTCAAAGGCCTATAAAACAGGAGAATAAAATGAATATTAAACAGTATCAACTTGATTCAGAAGAGCAAGAAATTTTAACAGCCTTTGAATCAGGAACGCTCAAGTCAATTCCAGATCTGAAAGAAGAGAAACAAAGAATTATGCATTCAGCAAAGGCACATATTAACAAAGCTCACCGTGTTAATATTCGCTTGAATACCATGGATTTTCAAAAAGCCCAGGCAAAATCAATGCGCGAAGGAATTCCCTATGCTACTTTTATTGCAAGTATTATCCATAAGTATTTATCTGGCCAACTAGTGGAGCAGTAATTGCTAATGCACGATTTTTTTATGAAAAACGCTCTGAAACGCTTAATCTAACACAAGCAATTGACAAAAAACAAAAGTCAATAACAACATCTTGTAATAAATTTGTTTTTAGGAGATAATCCCCCTTGAACGAATAAAAAAGGATGATCAGGATGGCCAAAATTATAGTGGTAACCTCTGGAAAAGGAGGCGTTGGCAAAACAACCAGTAGTGCGGCAATCGGCACCGCTATTGCCTTACGTGGATTTAAGACCGTGATTATTGACTTCGATGTCGGGCTTAGAAATCTGGATTTGGTGCTGGGCTGTGAACGCCGCGTAGTTTATGATTTTGTGAATGTGATTCATAACGAAGCCACTTTAAACCAGGCCCTGATTAAAGACAAACGTGTGGATAGCCTGTATATTTTGCCGGCTTCCCAAACGCGCGACAAAGATGCGTTGACCGAAGCAGGGGTCAAGAAAGTGCTGGATGATCTCGCAGGTGAGCATCAGTTTGATTATATCATCTGTGATTCCCCCGCCGGCATTGAAAAAGGCGCGATGCTTGCGATGTATTACGCAGATGAAGCGATTGTGGTCACGAATCCGGAAGTCTCATCAGTACGCGATTCCGATCGTATTCTGGGGATTCTTTCCAGCAAAGCGCATAAAGTTGAAAAAGGCGAAGGCCGCATTAAAGAGCACCTACTTTTAACCCGCTATTCTCCAGAGCGCGTAGCCAAAGGGGAAATGCTGAGTGTCGATGATGTCAAAGATATTCTCTCGATTCCGCTCCTTGGTGTGATTCCTGAGTCCAAAGCCGTCTTGAAGGCGTCTAACTCAGGCGTACCTGTCAGCCTCGACAAAGAAAGCGATGCCGGACAGGCGTATTTAGATGCCGTGGCCCGTTTTCTGGGTGAAGATGTGCCGCATCGTTTTGTGGAAGAAGAGAAAAAAGGATTTCTGCAACGCATCTTTGGGAGAAAGGCATGATGGTCAATTGGTTTAAAAAAATCTTTGGAGGCGAGCCTCCCAAAAAATCCGCACAAACCGCACGGGAACGCCTCATGGTGATTGTTTCCCACGAACGCGGCCAGCATGATCATCAACCTGATTTTCTGCCCATGCTCCAAAAAGAACTGACCGATGTCATTGCAAAATATGTTAAAATCGATAAAAATCAAGTTCATGTTGACTTTGAGCAAAAAGGTGGACGCTCGGTGTTAGAACTCAATATCACTTTACCTGAAGATGCAGCGTCGATGGCAGGCCCACCTAAGTCTATTACCAAAGTCGCTGCAAAACCAGGTGTATCCGCGTCGGGACACCCAGCTAAAAAAAAGCGCCCCGCTGGGCCCGCCCCAAAACGGCATTAGTCCATGAAGTTGTTTCACATTGACGATCATGCATTAGCCTGCAGTCTAGGTGAAACAACCCATCTTCCGCAGCGGGGCTACCTCTGGCTGCTCTTGGAGCGCAAAGAGGCCTTTGATCTCCCCGCCTGGCTGGCACAGTTTGGTTATGTTCTGAATCAGCGCCACATCGAAGACTATCAGCAGTTCAATCATCCTAGTTCGTACGATTGCATGAAGGCTTATGATATTCTGGTCTTCCGCAGCGTCTCAGAGCGCAAAGAAGGCCGGCTGCGTCAATTTGATACCACCACGTTTATCATGTTTAAAAAGATCCTCATCACCGTCTACGATCAAGGCAATCTATCGCTGGAAAAGCTCGTTAATCTCTATTCAGAAGAAAACCGCAGTATCCCCAATGATCCTGAAGTCATGGCCGAATGCTGCCTTGATTTTTTTGTCAAACGGTTTCTAGAGATCAAACAAGGCATTGATCTGCGCCTGGCCGTCTGGCAGAAAAAACTCCTTCAGGCGAAACGCTCCCCGGACTGGACTAGCCTCATTGATTTTAAAACCGACGTCCGCCGTCTCCGCATGGTCTGTGAAGAGCAACAGGATGCGCTTAATGCCTGGCGCGCCAATCTGCGTCTGGATATCCATAAAGATCATCACCATGACGACCAGCTGATGACCAACCTTAATGATGTCGCCGAACACTCAGGCCGTATGGTTAAAATGATCACCCAATCGCAACAGGAATTGGAATCGCTGATGCAGCTTCACTTCACCATCCTCTCGCATCGCACCAACGAAATCATGCGTGTGGTGGCCCTGATCACCGGTATTTTCCTGCCTGCCAATCTCATCGCCGGCATCTTCGGCATGAACTTCAAATATCAACCCGTTTTCGAAAATCTCTCCCATGGCTTTGTATTCGCCATGACGATGATGCTGACGATCAGTGGACTACTGCTTCTCTTTTTCTGGTGGAAGAGGTGGTTATGATGCAAAAAAATCCACTAAACGCACGGCTTCAGACGCGATGGCTGATCCTAAAAAGCGCTCGGCTACCCGCATAAAACGGCCAACACCATCGGTGACCCAGAAGGCACTCTGGCCTGGATTTTTGGCGGTATGCATCAAATCGGGATGTGCTGCAAAATAAGTTCGTACAGCCTCACTGACGGCGCGTGATGAGTCGACAATCTGAATGCGCCCACCGACCACCTGATGGATCACGTCTGTCAATACGGGAAAATGGGTACAGCCTAAAATCAGGGTGTCGGGGCGGGTAGCAGGATCCGCCAGCAATGCATCTAGATAATGATGGATCACTTTTTCGGGGATCTCTCCGCTTAAAAAACCTTCCTCTGTCAATGGAACCAACAATCCTGTGGCTTTTTCTACCACCAGGGCTTGCGGATTTAAAGCGTGAATGGCTGTCTGATAGCTATGTGCTGCAACGGTTGCTTCAGTCGCAATCACGGCGATATGCTTGGTTTTGGACAGCGCCAGTGCCGCGATCGCACCGGGTTCAATTACACCCATAATCGGCAGCTGCGGATAGGCTTTACGTAATACCGGCAGGGCTGGCCCCGTTGCCGTATTGCAAGCGATCACTAAAAATTTAACACCGGCATCTACTAATAATCGTGCCGCTTGCAAGGCATATTGGATAATGGTATCAGGGGTTTTTGTCCCATAAGGTAGGCGCGCGGTATCACCCAGATACAAAAAATTTTCATGCGGAAAAACCTGCTTTAAGGCGCGATACACCGTCAGCCCGCCCACTCCCGAGTCAAAGATCCCGATCGGTAGGGTATTCATCCGCGATACACCGCGCCAATCAAAGCAGGAATAAGCCGCGCAGTTTTGCCTTGATCATCAATAATGGGATTGTATTCTGCAATTTCCAAGCCGACAAAACCTGGCTGTTGATGCAGTTTTTCTACCACAGGCATAAATTCCGCCGCACGAATGCCGCCACTTTCACGACAACCCACACCTGGCGCATCCATAGGATCAAAGGCATCTAGATCAACCGTTAGACCAAAATGTGCAACTTGTGATTGAATATACGCTAATGCATCTGCAAATACTGCGGCAATTCCACGCTCTAGCACTTCTTCCATAAAAAATACTTTTACATTGAGATTTTCGAGCAGGCCCGCTTCTCCTGGCTCATAACTGCGGATACCAATAAAACAGACATGTTCCGGTTTGAGTTTGGGCTCCTGATCTAGCAACTGACACAGCGCGGGAATGCCCTGGCCCATGAGGTGACTCACCGGCATACCATGCAGGTTTTGGGTGGGGCTGGTCTCAGGCGTATGGCTGTCCATATGCGCATCCACCCAGATCAATCCCAACGGCCCTTGATCTCGCAGGGCATGCGCTGCACCGCTCCAGGTACCGATGCCGCAGGAATGATCGCCACCCAAAACACAGAAAGGCGTTTTTTCTGCAATGGACTCCGCCACGCCTTCTGCCAATAAGGTGCTGACTTCCACTAATTCATCCAGGACTTTCAAGCCGCGGTCAGGACTGGTCGCCATCAATAAATCCTGCCAGATTACCTCAAAAGGCAGCGCCTGCCACAGCTCTGGATGGTAATAGAGATATAAAGGCCCCAGACCACAGTCAGGATTATTCGCCGCTACACCCGAGGCAAAGCCATACACATTGAGTTTTTTGATCATGCCTGCACGTCTGATAGTTTTTGCGTGAGCAAGGCCTTTAACGCTTTCAAATCACGGCAGAACAAACGAATGCCTTCTGCTAATTTTTCAGTGCTCATCGCGTCTTCATTCAAGGCCAGTCTGAACGCACTTTCATGCAAATCCTGCTGGGCGGGAACAGCTTCCAGATGTAGTGGGTCCAAAGCACGTTTTAATACGCCTTGATCCTGCGCCAAGGCTTCCAACAAATTGGGGCTAATCGTCAGATAATCACAACCGGCCAGGGCCTCCAATTGCCCCGTCGTTCTAAAACTCGCGCCCATAATAATCGTTGGATAATGATAGGTCTTGTAATAATCATAAATCGCCTTGACTGACTTCACGCCGGGGTCTTCTGCCGGCGCAAACTCTTTCTGCTCTTTAGCCTTATACCAGTCATAAATCCGCCCCACAAAAGGCGAGATCAACGTCACCCCAGCATCGGCGCAACGCATGGCCTGACTCATGTGGAACAATAAAGTCAAATTACACTGCACGCCTTTTTTTTCCAAAACTTCGGCGGCAGCAATCCCTTCCCAGGTGGACGCGATTTTAATCAGAATTCGCTCCGGACCAATTCCTGCTGCCGCATACATGTCCATCAAAATATCCGCTTCCCGCAAAGTGGCCGCCGTATCAAAGGATAAATGCGCATCCACTTCAGTCGAAACTCGCCCTGGCACATGCTTTAAAATTTCCACGCCAAAATTCACCGCAACCTTGCGCGCGGCCCAGGTGGCTTGCTCTTCCAACACCTTCGATTTTTTCTGCCCAAAGGACAAGGCCTCATCCAATAAATGTTGATACAGAGGATCCTGACTCGCCTTCAAAATCAAGCTCGGATTCGTCGTCGCATCAATCGGCTTAACCGCCTTGATTGCTGCAATGTCTCCAGTATCCGCCACCACAGTCGTCATCGCGCGGAGTTGTGTGAGTTTATCCATCGTTTCCTTCTTAACTTTTAATATTAAAATGGAGTCTAATCCCGCGCCTTATTGCTGTCAAGACAAAGCGAGGGTTATCATGGACGAGCACCTAACTCTTCCATAGGGGTAGTAAGCGATACTTGAAGCGTATAAACAATCGGCTGAAAAAAAACAGTCGGTATACTGCCATGGCCTGTATGTTTCCCAAATTTCTCCCCAATATAAAGCGTACAGGCTTGCCCATTCAGATCAAATCTTTCTTTAGAACAATAAATACGCTTATCCCCCTGTGCTCCTACTGGACGTACAACATGTTTTCCACCTTCCAAAGTTAATTCTTTGGTTTGAATAAAGTTATGTAAATCCTCTTCTATATCATCTATCAAAAAGACATAATAGGTATTTGTTTTTTCTGGAATGGCATAGATCACAAAACTCCTTTTATCTGTGTCATTTGGATTAAAAGTAAGACGCATTGGAAGTGTTTTAACAGATGATTTTAAATCGATTGTAAAGCCAGTCATTTTAACAGGCGTTTCTTCATCATAAGATCCTGCTGCTGCACCAGCCCCCCCTTCATTGGATTTGTTGGAATGTTTTAGCCATGCTTTTGAAGGAGCTTTAGGCTCTACTGGAGTAGGCGCTTCTTGCATAGGCCATCTCCAGACTTGGGCAGTACGCTCTGCTTTTTTTTGCACAGATACTGCTTGATGAACCCCCTCCTCTGCCATAGGCTTTTTTTTCGATGTTTTTATCGGGGTCGGAGCTGGCACCCACTCCATTGAATCATTTAAGGCCAGATAAACCACGCGGGGTATGTAATACCTAGAATTGAAAACATACATAGCGAAGGATAGTAACCCGCTCATTAAAAGCATTGCACATCCTAAAACTGGCCAAGCGTAATCCTTCCGAAACCACCATAGAGGAATCAGAGGAAGAAAACCTATTATACCTCCTAATAGGTTTTGTATATTGTAAGACGTTTTTTCTAAGATTGCTTTCAGTCGCAAATCTAAGAGAACAGAAGCGGGTGCTTTTGTTGGGTAATAGTGAGATATTTTTTGCTGATACTGGGGTAAATTGTTTGTGACAAGCCAAAAATTTATTGTAGTGGGAAGAAACTGATGATCACACCAATTCTTAAAAAAGCGTTCAATCGCTAAGTCATCATTTGAATTGGTTTTGCTATTTAAGAGGGAAACAGATAAAGCATACAACCATACTTGCTCCAATTCAGCCTTAAAATTTTTCCAATTAACCTGCGAACATTGATATCGATACTGTGGATACTGACGCTTAAAATCTTTTTGAGCAGCTAAAGAAGTCAAGCCCTCCGCTATAATTGTTGCCGTAATCTTCCGCTTCGTCTGCTTATTTTGCCATGAGAGCCCATAACTACTAATCAGTGCATAAAAAAGCCACCTTAACGTTTCTGGATAGCCAACTGAAAATTGATAATAGTCTTTTTTAAGATCACTCCACTGATCCATCATGTCACCAATTTTACTCGGACGCCCTTGCATACCACACCTAAATTAAAGAATATTTAACAAAATTATCACATAATTTATTTTTGTTCAATAGTAACGATTCACCAAATTAGATTGAGTCGTAAACAAAGTCAGGCATTTTCCCTTGAAACAAGAGGGTTAGGGCCTGGGTCATATTGACGCCATGTTTACGACAGGAGGAGAGATACCCTCTGATTCGACAGAAGATTAAAGCGCCATC
>CAMARA010000060.1 GCA_945860585.1 Francisella tularensis subsp. holarctica
CCCACCACAAAAATCCCCAGCCCCAACAAAATAATCGGCTTGCGGCCATAACGATCCGCCAAGCTGCCTACAAAAAATAGGCTGATGCAATAACCCATAAAATTGGCAGACAATAAAGCCTCCACCCAAAATGGCGTCAGGCTGAATTGAGCTTGTAGTTCAGGAAAACTCGGCACAAAGAGATCAAACTCCATACCAGTCAATAAATCCATTAAAATCACTGCAAGTAAAATCATCATTTGTTCTCTCCTACTAAAAAAGTCTCATTGATCCCAATCGACTCCAAAAAATCCGCATCATGCGAAATCACCATCATCGCGCCAGGATAGGCTTTCAGCACTTCAACCATATGGCTGCGTGTCTCGAGATCAATATTATTGGTGACCTCATCCAGCATCAGCAATTTTGGCGTCCTGGCTGCAAGCTGCGCTAGTGCAATGCGCGCTTTTTCACCCCCCGATAAATGACTAACCAATGAATTGACCTCTTCATTTTTGCGGAACAAGAAGGCATTAAGATGTTTACGAATCTCTGCATGCGGCCAATCCACTTGATCTTGAATGATCTCCAACACTGTTTTCTGCGGGTCTAAACTGGAATAATGCTGATCAAGATAGCCGATGTCAGAGCGCTTTGGCACAATCCATTCGCCCGTTTTGACCACGCTGGAATCACCCAAGATCGCTTTGACTAAAGTGGATTTCCCCGAGCCATTTTTCCCCGCAATAGCTAAGCGCATACGGCCTGTAACTGACAAGGCAATATTCTTAAGAATCGGCTGATCATATCCAACCGAGGCCTGACTTACTGAAACCAAAACACGACCACTGATCTCATTGGCCAGTAAGGAAAAAGTCGGCACAATAATTTCAGGCAAAGCCAAGCCAGCCAACTGACCGAGTAGATTCTCTTTTTTATGCTGCAAGGCTTGTTGCTTCTGACCTGAAGTCTGCTCAGCCCGTCGTGCTTTAGCCCCTGAAGTAATCGTTGGCCATTTGCGCTGTGCAATATGCTTTTCACCCTGAGCACGACTGGCTTTAGCACGCGCCTGCTCTTTCATCAAGGCCTCATGCATGTCTTTTTTCTGACGCTTTAAAACCGTCAACTCTGCCTCAGCTGACTGGCGTTGCATCATCATTTCACGTACATAATCATCGTAAAAGCCTCTGAAAATATGGATCTTCCCCTCGTGAATATGCCAGAAGGTATCGACACCACTACGCAATAACTCCACATCATGGGAGGCAATCAGCAGCGTACTTTGATAGACTTTCAACATGCGAATCAGAGATTTTCTATTGCTGGAATCCAGGTGATTGGTGGGCTCATCGAGCAGCAACAGATTAGGCTGCTTTGACAAGGCCTCGCTCAGTGCATGATTAAACCGCTGGCCGCCACTCAGGTGGCTGAAATCATCAATGACCTGCGGCACATCCGCCATACAGACATCATCAGGAATCATCAACTCGCCTTCGCTGGGATGAATTTTGCCGCTCAGCATATTCAACAGCGAGGATTTTCCACTGCCATTTCGCCCCATTAAGGCAATACGGTCGCCATAATGAAGTTGCGCAGTGAAATCTTCAAAGCAGATTTTATGAGGGAAAAATAAACTCAAATGTTTAAATTGAATGGGGGTATGCATCATGATTGTTCTCTTAAAAAAGGTTCAGACTTAGAAACCGAAATTTCCCGCTTTGCCCTGCCAGTGAGGGCGATTTAAGAGATAGTTCTCATGACTGTGTACGCCTTTATTTGAATGAATTAACTGAACGCATTCTACTATACTTCTGCGAATAAAGCAATCAAAATTTTGTTAATCTCGCCCCATATAAAACCACTCACCATCACTTTTTTCAAAACGGCTGATTTCATGCATCATGGAAACTTTACCCTGAAAACGAAAATGCGCATTAAACTCAACCAGGCCTTGATCGCCTGTTTCTTCTGCACAAAGCACTTCAAGCTTCAACCACTTGATCAAAGGCGCATCAAGGCGCGCTGCACTGATATCAAATTCTTTTGCAGCGGGCCCGCTGATCGTTTTGGACAGATACGCAAATTTACGCTTGGCAAAGGCAGTATAACGTGAGCGCATCAAAGCCTCAGGCGTAGGTGCTTTCCGCTTGCCTGACAGATAAGGCTCACAGCAATTTTTATATTCTTGATCACTGCCACAATAACAGGCAGCGCCCGTTGTTTTAGCTTCGTCGATCACGTCTTTCTCTCCAACATATAGGGATCCGCTGAGTATTCGGCAAGAACTGTTTGCAGAACCCGCCTGGATTTTTCCACCTCTAAAGGATTGGTTCCTGACAATCCTGCCAATACAATCAATGCCTTCCATAAAACCCAACCTCGCGCACGGGCCCAAGTTGCAGCATCCACTCCCAATGCAGAGCGAAATACCGCACGACTTTCAGCATCAAAAAAAGTCCAGGCAATCGCCAAATCACAAGCAGGGTCGCCTACCGCCAACTGACCGAAATCAATCACGGCACAAAGTCGCCCCTGATCAACCAAGAGATTTCCCACTGCGATATCTCCATGCACCCAAACAGGTCGCTTATCCCAAGTGGAAGAAAGTGCTTGATCCCAGATTTCATTCACAGGTTTAACATCTATTTCATCTGCTAGAATTGCGATGGCTTCTCTGGCTTGAGCATCATAGGTTGAAAGTGGACCACCACGATAAAAGTTCTGAGCTCCAGCCGCAGGGCCGTCTGTCGTATCAATTTTTTGAAAGGCAACCAAAAACTCTGCCACCTGTTTTGCAAATTGTTTGAGATCGGCAATGCGCTCCAGTGAGGCTGTTTGCCCCTCAATCCACTGATACACCGACCACGACCAAGGATAACCTTCAGCAGGACGCCCTATCGCTAAAGGAGTAGGAATGGGCACAGGCAAAAAAGGAGCCAGCTTTGGCAACCAAAATTGTTCATTTTTCACTTGCGCTGCGTAGGCTTCTTGACTGGGCAGGCGCACAGTCATGTGATCACCGAGATGGAAAGTACGATTATCCCAGCCACTGAATTCAACTGGCTTGATTGGAAGATTGGCCCATTGCGGGAATTGTGTTGCGATCAGGCAACGAACAAGTGAAACATCTACATTCATTTATAAAGCCCCCACATACCATTCTGAAGCTACGGATAGTCCTGCTTGTTTCAAAAACTGACGCTTTGGTTCATCATGCGCGCCGCTTACCATAACAAGCTGAGCCACACCTTCTCCTTTGCCAAGCGATTTCAGCTGGGATAAAAGTGCAGCACCAATGCTTGACCAGTCGCCAGGTGTCGCCACGCAAAAATCGTCTATCATCATTGTCAATCCTGGATCGTAGACCTCAGGTGCTGTGATCAATTGCCCAATAACGAAGCCCGCTATTTTTCCCTCTAACTCAGCCACCAGTAGAATATAATCCTTCTGATTCAATAACTGCTGAAACCAGTTTGCTTGCGATGCTTCAGCGCCTTTCTTATATCGCCAGAATTGCGGCTGAACTTTTTCATACGCACGGCGCTTTTCATAGGACAAATTAACCATACTGGCAATGTCTTCTGATTGAGCTAGACGGACATTTATTCTGGGTGCATTCATGAGCGTGATTCCTCCGCTAGCTTGATCAACTGGTTGGGATCATCACCATTGATTAATAGTTGTTGCTGCATTTCAATGCTTTTCATAAATAGTCCCACCCACCCAAACCTGCCCATCTTCAGCTAAAGAAACATCAATGCGACTCGGCGCTCCCATTGTATCACCTTGATCAATCGCAAAATCTCTCTGGACAGATTTCGGCAAAACAGAAATTAATGTGCCTGCTGCAACGCCGGTTGCCGCATCTTCATTCCAACCGCCTTTGGGATTGAACCCTCTCGCAATAAAATCTACTCCCGATGGTGCATCAGCGCTGTAAACATACAGGCCATTCACTTGATTCTCAATACTCCATTTTTTGATGAAATCGAAATCAGGTTTCAACTGATTGAGGATCTCTGCTGTTTTGAGCGGCACAAGCAGTTTTAGGCTACCCAAACTTGCAGCGACGCAGAGGAGACTCAGATCAAGTTGATCTGTATTGATATCCAGCATTTTTGCGATGATCGCAAGATCAATCTTCATGGGTAAAATCTCCGCATGTGGCATTAAGACTTGCACTCGATCAGCTTGCTCCACCATTTGCAGAACTTGCCCGGACTGTATTTTTACCTGCAATAAATCCGTATTTCGCAGATGCATCAGGTATTTTCCTGATGCCAGCGCACCGTGTAGGCACAAAACACTTTCACTGCTGGGATAAAAAAACCGAAGCGCAGGGATCTCCGCATGCACATCTTCAATAAAAACAGTGACCGGCAGATTTAACTCTGCTGCAAGGGCTTGTTTTGCTGCAGCATCGCCTGTGAAATCCTGAACAATTGCGGCTAGATTCCCTGATTGAGAATCACCTCTGCAAAAACATGCAAAGGTTGCTCTGATGATTTGCGCGTCATTATTCATCCAACCTCCTCACCATCAATATCTCATCATAAAATTTCTCACCCACCTTCAAGGCACGCGGTTCAACGCCAATCTGCACAAAGCTGTGATGCTGATACACCTTGAGGGCTGAGACATTCCCAACTACCACTGCGCAATACAATTGCAAAGCCTTTGTTTTGGCATGCTTGATAATTGCCGCAACCAACTTACCTGCAAGGCCGAAGCCCCGACATCTGGGCTTGACATAGACTGCAAATAGGCCTGCCTTATGCTGCAACTTGGTTTGCTGATGGTAGAATATTCCTGCTGTTCCAACCAGATCCTCACCCTGAAATACGCCAAAAATATCGCTCTTCTTCAATGAGTCCTGCCAATCTGCATCACTACGTAAAACCTCATCTTCAAAGGAAGACCCAAACGCCTCAGGAACTTGCTTGAGCATCTCCAGACGAATTGACTTCCAAATGCCCCAATCTTCTGATGTCAGGCGTCGAATCATGATTTGGCTCCTTCAGAGTGAATCAAAGCATACAAATATGCATCATGAAAAACACTATTATCCCAATAAATACGCTGCTTCAATAAGCCCTCACGCTCAGCACCCATTTTTTCGACGACGCGAAGACTACTAGGGTTATGCGTTGCAACTAGCAACTCCAGGCGGTGCAGTTTTAATTCTTGAAAAGCATATTCAACTGTCAGCAAACAGGCTTTCCCAGCAAGCCCTTTGCCCCGCTCACTTTCACGAATAAAATAACCTGTCTGCGCCAAACGATTAGCCTGATCGACACGAATAATACTGGTTGTTCCAAGCAAACGCTTTGAATCGACTTCATAAACGACAAAGTGATATTCACTGCCTTTTTCACGCGCAGCCTGACCATGTTCAATCCAACCTCTGGCGTCTTCTACCGTATAACCTGGACGGCACCAGCCTTGCACAGGATAAGTGGTTTCAATCGATTCTTGCACCGTTTCAAATAATGCTTCTGTATCTGCCAACTCTGAAAATCTAATCGCTATTTCACTCATACCAACGCCTCCGCACACTGAATCCAAACCTGTTCATTCGTCCCGCCATCCTCAATCTGCCAATAGGCAGCCAAAACAGCTTGCACCATCGACCACTGTTGAATACGCTTGCGATCAAATCCTGTTTCAGAAGCAATCTGATCCAGCCGTCTTTTTAAAAATCGTGACAATCCTGACATTCCCCTCATTTTACAAATCGGATTACGCACCAAAGCACCGCACTCATATTCACGTTCACCGATTAAACCCTTTGGATCAATAGCCAAATAAGGTGCTCGATTGCTGGATAGAATATTATCATGATGCAGATCACCATGCAGCAAAACCAGTTCGCCCACCCGCGCACATAAATCCGCTGAAAGCCCGATGCTGTAATCCATCAAGCGCTTACTGATGAGGTCTTTAGCGCGTGGGTCTTGCTGCATACGGCTTAAGCCCTCCAGCCAATTCTCAATGTTTGGGAAAGAAGCCTCTTTTGCGATAGGTTTCCAGAGTTTTTGCATCACTTCAACTGCATGGTGTGTTGCTGCTTCATCGTCTTCCAAAGTAGATAACATCACGCCAGGCTGACAGGCTTCAAGTAATAGCCAACCCTGCTCAGCATCACTTGCAATTAAACGCACACAGCCCTCACCAGCATAATGCTGCAAAGCTGCGGTTTCAGTACGCATTTCTGGCTGAGGAATCCCACACTTAAAAATCAATGCCTCGCCAGTCGCTGATGTGACTGGGGCGACATAGTGATAGGTCAGATTTGAAAAAGGTGCCGCAATGTGAATAGATAGTTTTGTCTCGATACTTTTTAGAAAGGCAGGCAAAGCTGCAAGCCAGACCTCTGCTTGATCAGGATAAAGGACACGTAGATTATTTTTAAATAGATTTCCCATTAATATTTTTAAGCCTTTTTTTCTGGTTTATGTTTTGCATAATAATCCAAACGCTCTTGCAAAGTACCGGTATGCAGTTCAAACAGATGATTATCATCATCGTAAAAATACAGCGATTGCGCCTCGCCTGGAACACGCGGACGTCCTGGCAAAATCGTTAAACCCAACTTTTTGACCTCAAGCTCCATCGTTGGCAAATCCTGCTCTGACACTTTGAAAGCAATATGGTTATAGGTTTGATGAACACTTTCGCCTTCCATTGCCACCACCCAAAGTCCACCGATAAGAAAAAACTTTTCTTTGGAGATGGAGAACATCTCATCGCCACTGGAATAGACCTCTTCCGCCTGAAAGACTTGCTTAAATAATGCAGTGGTTCTGTCTAAATTTTTGCATACAAAGGTCATGTGACTTAAACCTTCGATTTTCATGATGCACCCCCAATTCAATTGCCCCATTTTAAGCGATAAAATGCTAAAATGAAAGTAACGATTCACCGTTTCCGAAAGCCGCGTAAAATAAATATGAAAAAAGCGAATAAAACGCTTGACAGGGTTTTTGGGCGAAATTGTCAAAAATCAGGTTTTCAGAAGCGGTCATGAGGACTTGCCCCTGGGGCTTATTTGCAGGCGC
>CAMARA010000061.1 GCA_945860585.1 Francisella tularensis subsp. holarctica
CAAACGCCGGTGGGGTGGTGGCAGTTGAATGGCACGCCTGCTGATTGCGTGAAGCTGGCGCTGGGTGGGTTTTTGAATGATCAGCCGGATATGGTGGTGTCGGGCATCAATGCGGGTGCGAATTTGGGCGATGACATTTTGTATTCCGGCACCGTGGGCGGCGCGATGGAAGGGCGCTTTTTGAAGTATCCGCCGATTGCGATTTCAGCGACGGCACATCGTCATGATCAAATGTATTATGAAACCGCGGCGCGCGTGGCCTGTGAATTAGTGCAGAAAATTGTGCGTGAAAAAGCCGATCCGAGTTTGATTTTTAATGTGAATGTGCCGAGCATTCCCTTTGATGAATTGCAGGGCTATCAAATTACGCGTCAAGGGGATCGGCATTTGTCGGAGCCGATGTTGGCGTCAGAAGATGGGCGTGGCCGGCGTATCTATTGGCTAGGTGAATCAGGCAAAATTAAAGATGGATCAGAAGGGACGGACTTTCATGCGGTGCATAGTAATAAAGTTTCTGTGACCCCGTTGCAGATTGATTTAACTGCGCATCGTGAAATTGAGAAAGTGCGGCAGTGGTTGGTTTAAATAAAAGGAGCCATGATTTTGATGATGAAGAAGATTGGACTGGATCCCCGCGTTCGCGAGGATGACAAAAGAGCGCGTGTGTTTAAAGCCCTGGGTTTGGCGAGTTTGCTGGCTGTGGGCGGACTGGGCTTAGTGGGCTGTACGCAAAATGTTGCGGCGCCGATTTCCGGAGCGCCCAATACTGCAGAAGTGGATTATCAAGTGCAGCCAGGCGATACCTTAAGCGAGATTGCGGCGCGTTATAATATGGATTATAAAACGCTGGCGCAGATGAATAATCTACAAGTACCGTATGTGATTTATGTGGGTCAGGTTTTGATTGTTGAGAAAGGGCCTGCCGCAGTGAAGCCAACGCCTCCGCCCGCGCCTAATTATGGCGGAGAGACTGCGCCTATCGCTGCGCCGGTCGCCTTTCAAAGCCAAAGCTTAAATTTTACGCCAGTGGCGGCGCCGAGTGGGCCCACAGTGAGTACGGGCGCGGTGGGGACGATTGCGGGTAATCAGTGGTCCTGGCCGGTCTCCGGGCAAATTATTCAAACGTTTGGGCAGGGAACAGGCGTGATGTTTAAAGGCGTGCAGATTCAAGCGCCTGCAGGCAGTGCAGTTTTAGCGGCAGCAAGTGGCAAAGTGATTTTTGCAGGCATGGGCGCGAGTGGCTATGGTCAGATGATTATTCTGAAAAATGGTAATAATTTTTTAACGGCTTATTCTAATCTATCGAGTATTGCCGTGCAGGCGGGGACCTCTGTGGCGCGGGGTGGAAAAATCGGCGTGATTGGGGCTATTAATAATCAGCCTTGTCTGCATTTTGAAGTGCGTCAGGCGGGAGATCCCGTTGATCCGATGAGTTATATGCCCCCTGCGGTACAAAAGTGAGGCGCTGAATGAAAATTAGAAAAGCAGTGTTTCCGGTTGCCGGTTTGGGGACGCGGTTTTTGCCGGCAACCAAAGCCAGCCCCAAAGAAATGATGCCGATCGTCGACAAGCCTTTGATTCAATACGCAGTGGAAGAAGCGATTCGTGCCGGCATGACGGAGTTGATTTTTGTCACCAGCGGCATGAAACGGGCGATTGAGGATCATTTTGATCAGAATTTTGAATTGGAATATAAGCTGCGGAAGCAGGAAAAATGGGCGTTATTGCAAGCAGTGCAAGGCATTATTCCGGAAGGCGTGAGTTGTGTGTATGTGCGTCAAAAGGAAGCACTCGGCCTGGGGCATGCCGTGCTGTGCGCGCAGGATATTATTGGGGATGAGCCCTTTGCGGTGTTGCTGGCAGATGATCTCATTGATGGCCCGGGCTTGGATGAGATGGTTCAAGTCATGCAGGCGCAGGGGGCAGCGGGCATTCTCGCAGTGGAAGAAGTGCATCCGCAAGAGACTGCACAGTATGGAATCGTCACGATCAACGAGCGCCTGCGTATTCAAAATATGGTTGAAAAACCGCAGCCTGCAGAGGCTCTGTCCAATCTGGGTGTGGTGGGGCGTTATATTTTGCCGGCGGCTATTTTTAAGATTCTGCAAACCATTCCAGCGGGGCGCGGCGGAGAGATTCAATTGACCGATGGCATTTCGTGTCTTTTGGCAGAATTTCCGATTTATGCCCATCGTTTTTCCGGGGTACGTTATGATTGTGGCGCTAAGCTGGGTTATCTGAAAGCAAATGTGATGCTGGGTTTAAAGCATGCGGAGTGCGGCCAGGACTGGCGCGATTACTTAAAGGGTTTGGCATTGTAAGGGATGTTAAATGAGTCGTGGATTAAGTGTAAAATGGGTGATTGTCGGGGTGTTTGTGGTTTGCACCTTGTGGGTGCATTTTCGTGGCAAAAAACGCCTGCGTATCTTGCGGCAATTGGGCGATCAGTCTACGTTTATGGCGCCGATTAACTGCCTGATGTATTTATTTTCAAAAGTGCCGAATCAACCGTATCAGGATTTAAAAGATTTTCCGGAGCTGCAGGTGTTTCGCGATCATTGGCAGGTGATTCGAGCAGAAGGTTTAAAGCTCATGGAAGTGGGTGCGATCAAGACCAGCGCTAAGCATGATGATGCCGGCTTTAATACTTTTTTTAAACGGGGTTGGAAGCGCTTTTACTTGAAGTGGTATGACGGCGCCCATCCCTCTGCTAAAGTTTTGTGTCCCGAAACTGTCCGTTTATTAGAGGGCGTGCCTTCCGTGAAAGCGGCGATGTATACTTTTTTGCCGGCTGGAGCCAAACTCGGCGCACATCGCGACCCCTTTGCTGGATCCCTGCGTTATCATTTAGGTTTGGTGACGCCTAATTCGGATCAGTGTTTTATTCTCGTCGATGGACAAAAATATGTCTGGCGTGATGGCGAAGACGTCTTGTTTGATGAGACTTTTATTCATGAGGCCCATAATCAAACGGGTCAGGGGCGCTTGATTTTTTTCTGCGATGTACAGCGACCGATGCGGACTCCCATCGGTCGGGCGCTGAGTGCTTTTTTTAGTCAAACTCTGATGAAAGCCGCAGCTGCCCCCAATGCCGAGGAAGACCGCACGGGATTTATTAATAAGATATTTAAATATGTGCATCTGCTGCGGGAAGGAGGGCAAGCTTTGAAACGTCAGCATCGGCGTACATATTATCTTCTGAAATATATGCTGGTGATCGCTTTAATTGCCTGTATTATTTTTGCTTGAATATGCTTTTAATTTATGATATTATTATAAAATAATGTGTTTATTCTGGTAGTAGATGTTAGGCGAATACTTGCCCCAAGACCCAAACTCAGGGGGGGCACTTTCCTGGAAAGCTTTTTTTAAAATCGCCCGCACTGTGTATCGAGTGGGTTTGCCGATTGCATTATCTTACACGACCAGTGCAGCCGTATTGGTAGTCGCAGCTTTGGCAGGGCGCATGCCGGGAAATCGTGAAGAAAATCAAGCTGTCTCAACCCTTATCATCGCGATGCTGACAACCTGGGTTTCTGTGGCGGTGGCGCCGTTGTTTGCCGTGAATAATTATGTCAGTATGCGTTATGAGACGCGCATGCAGCACTGTTCAGAAATCTCACGCGTTTTAAAAGCAGGAATCTTCCTGGGGTTGCCAACAACATTGCCGTCCATGATCGTAATGTATTGGGCAGAGCCTTTTTTAAGGGATATTTTACGGCAGGATGCTGAAGTGTCAAAAAAGGCGGGTCAGTTTTCAAGGCCTTATTCTTTTGCTTTGTTGGGTATTGCCTTGATGCGCATGCCGATCGAGCAGATTTTATTAAGCTTTAAAAAACAGAATGCGCTGATGGGGATGTGTCTGGCCGCATTTGCAGTGGGGGTAATTCCCTCAACGCTATTATGTTTTGGTGCAGGTGCTTTCCCTGTGTTGAGCTGGGCGGGCATGGCCTATGGATTTCAGGTCGAAACTGCTTTGACCATTCTATGCTTAGGCCTTTATCTGGGGCGGAACTCTGCTTTTGAAGCGTTTTCTTTTTTTAAAACTCTTTTCACAATGTCGTGTAGGTTGAAAGATTGGCAGATGTTCAAAGAATTGTTTGGGCCGGGAGGGGGCGGATCAAGCTTGGCGGTCACGGTGAGTCAGGTCAGCGTTCCGCTCGTCTATAATGCACTGGCGGGTCACCTCCCGAATGGAAGAGTTGCGTTGGCGGCACAATCGTACTCCTCTTTTCTCATTTTTGCATTGTTGATTCCGGGTTGGGCCTTGGCGCAGGCCGTTTCTCAGGAAACGAATCGGTGTTTGGGGGATGGTGCGACACTGGCCCAACGTCAGCAAGCACAGCATTTTGCGCGCGCCGGTCTGCTGGCGATTGCCTTGTTGATCTTCCCGATTTGCATGATCGTGATGGCTTGTCCTTCTATCGTGATGCGTATGGTGTCTGATATGGGTGCAAATAGCGCTGAGGCAGATGATTTGGCTAAAACGACTTTGACTATCACCGCGTTAGGCTTGTTTTTTGAAATTCTGAATAATGCGGCAGTGCAGACTTTGCGTGCTTTAGATGATCATGTGGGGCCGACTTTACGGATGACTGCTGCTTTATGGATTGGGCTGGCAGTGGGCTTTGCGCTTGCAAAAAACGCTAGTTGGGGCTTGTCTGGGCTTGCCATGGGGTATGTTGTGAGTAATTTCAATGTGTTAATATTGCTTGGCATGCGGTTTTACAATCATACCCAGCTGGATGCTTTAAATGGATTATCCTCCTCACGTGTTGGTGGGTCGTCCCTTGCTCTGGGCGCTGCTCGACCACTTCTCGATCTTACAGCTGCAGCTTCTCCCAATCAGCCATAGCCTGCTTCAGTGCCTCCTCCAGCCCTTTCACCCGATCAAAAGTCGTCTGCTGCTTATCCATTGAGAAAGTATAAAAATCGGCTGCCGCAATCGTAGCGTGTGCCTGCGCTAAATCTTGCTCCAATTCCGCGATGCGAGTTTCGATAGCTTTGAGTTCGTGTTCTGCTTTTTGATTGGATTTAGCTTTGGGCTTTTTCTCCAAGCTGGGCTTGGCGCTGCGTGCTTCGGCTTGAGGGGTAACGGGCGTGCGGCGTTGACTGATCCAATCATCATAACCGCCGATATATTCATACACCTGTCCCTCGCCTTCAAAGGCAATCGTGCTGGTGACCACATGGTTTAAAAATTCGCGATCATGGCTGACGACAATCAGGGTGCCTTTGTAATCGATGAGCAGTTCTTCCAGGAGATCAAGGGTCTCGATATCTAAATCATTGGTGGGTTCATCCATGATCAGAATATTGCTGGGTTTGGCGAACAGTTTGGCCAGCAGCAAGCGATTGCGCTCACCGCCGGATAAAACTTTAACCGGTCCGCGTGCACGTTCGGGTGCAAAAAGAAAATCCTGCAGATAGCTGATGATATGCTTTTTTTCGCCATTGATTTCGATGGTGGTCGAGCCTTCCATGACATTGTCTGCCAGAGATTGCGCCGGATCGAGTGCTTCTCGTAATTGATCAAAATACGCAATCTGCAGATTTTCACCCAAGCGGACGGTGCCGGCATCGGGTTTGAGTTTGCCCAACAATAATTTGAGGAGTGTGCTTTTGCCGCAGCCGTTCGGACCAAGAATACCGATTTTGTCGCCGCGCTCGATGGTGACCGAAAAGTCTTTGATCAGCAGCATGTCATCGACACTGTAATTTAAGTGCTTGGCTTCTAATACCAATTGGCCTGAACGCTCTGCCATCGCGGTCGCCAGGCTGACATTGCCCATGACTTTACGACGCTCCTGCCGTTCGGAACGCAGTTTTTCCAAAGCGCGCACCCGACCTTCATTGCGGCAGCGGCGGGCTTTAATGCCTTGGCGAATCCACACTTCTTCAGCAGCAAGTTTTTTGTCAAAAATCGCATTATGGCGGGCTTCGATTTCCAGCATATCGTTTTTGCGCGTGAGATAGGTAGCGTAATCGCTGGGAAAACTCACCAATTGGCCGCGATCCAGTTCAATAATGCGGGTAGCCAGTTTTTGCAAAAGGGCGCGATCATGGGTGATAAACAAAATCGCCGCCGGATAATTCAGCAGGAATTTTTCCAACCACAGAATGGATTCAATATCTAAATGATTGGTCGGCTCATCCAACAATAATAAATCAGGATCCTGCACCAGCGCCCGCCCCAAGAGGACGCGGCGCTTCATGCCGCCGGATAAAGCAGCAAAATTATCCTCGCCATTTAGATTGAGTTCGGACAGTGTTTTTTCGACACGCGCCTGCAGATTCCAATCCACATGCAGATCATGTAGATATTCTTGCTCCTTAGGCGTGAGGCTGTCAAAACGCGCGCTCATGGACAGATAGTCTGCCAGATCTTTTCCGGCCTGGCCTAGCCCCTCTGCGATCACCCCAAAAATGGTCCCCTGCGTATGGCGCGGCACTTCCTGTTCTAAGCGAGAAACATGGATATTGTTTTGATAAACTAAATCCCCGCTGTCAAAATTAAGTTCGCGATTGATCAATTTCATGAGCGTTGATTTGCCCATGCCATTACGACCAATCAGGGCGATGCGCTCGCGAGGTTCGATCGTGAGGTTCACTTTATCCAAAAGTAAAGTCGTGCCTTGATGAAGGGAAAGATCGCGAAGAGTAATGAGTGCCACTAAAAATATCTACCTGCATGAGAACTGAGAGTGGATAAGATACACGGAATCAGTGTACTTGGCAAGATTACATTTTAATAATTATTTTTAGAATTCAATTGACTATTATTTTAAATTGCGCTATCTTGTTTTCGATTTTATATCGCCCATTCAACCCTGAAGTGCGACAGTGTTAAGCATCAGAAAAGAACACCTCACATGGAGTCTTGTAGCCCAGAATCTTTCGTGGTCGAGAATTAAGCGCATCCTCGACATCTTGAACCATGGCTGTGGTCAGTATATCAAAAGGC
>CAMARA010000062.1 GCA_945860585.1 Francisella tularensis subsp. holarctica
ATGAAACTAAAGAATAGAACAAAAATTACGCGTGCATGAATGCATGATGTTAATGCTAATCCAGATCAATCAAAAATAAATAGCTCCGTTAAAATTCATATAATATTTCAAAAAATAATGAGTTACTTTAAAGCTGGGTCCTGACGCCCCAAGCTTCGCATGGGGGATCAGGATGACGATTGGGGTGTAATTCACTCAGAGATGTGTGCATGCCGTAGCTGCAAGGGAGGAGGGGATGCGCAAATCTTTTTTCAATACTTTACCCACAGCACTTTTGGGAAGACTCTCAACAAATTCCACTTCATGCGGACATTTATATGCAGCGAGTTTTTGATGTGCGAAATCGATCACTTGTTTAGCGCTGAGATCCGACCCTTTTTCTTTCACGATGAACGCTTTGACCACTTCACCATGTTCTAGATTGGGAATGCCAATCACTGCAACTTCATTAATCTCCGGCATATTTTTAAGCATATTCTCGACTTCTGTGGGATAGACATTAAAGCCAGAAACAATAATCATGTCTTTTAAGCGGTCCACCAAATAACAGAAGCCCGCCTCATCCAGATAGCCCGCATCTGCAGTATGCAGCCAGCCCTCTCGCAAAGCAGCAGCGGTTTCCTCAGGGCGATGATAATAGCCCTGCATGACTTGCGGGCCGCGCACACATAATTCACCGATCACATGGGGCGGCAGATTTTGACCGGCAGGATCCTTAATCGCAATCTGCGTATGCAAAATCGGCAAACCAATACTGCCCGTAAAAGTAGGTGCATCAAAAGGTGTAATCGTGACGACGGGAGAAGTTTCGGTCAAACCATAGCCTTGAATCAAGACATGACCGGTTACCTTTTGCCATTCATCAGCCACGCTTTTTTGCACCGCCATGCCGCCACCGATCGTTAATTTTACCTGTGAATGATCCATCTCTCGAAACGCCGGCTGATGTAGGAGCGCATTAAATAAAGTATTCACGCCACTGAAGCAGGTGTAGTGACTTTTTTGCATGACTTTAATCAAATCAGGAAGATCGCGTGGATTGGGAATCAACACATTTTCACCGCCTAAAAATACAAACAAAAAGCAATTCACCAGCAATGAAAAAATATGATACAAGGGCAGCGCCGTGATAATGATTTCTTGACCTTCCTGCAGAGAATCGCCGATCCAATCTCGCACCTGCAATAAATTCGCAATTAAATTAGCATGTGATAACATCACACCTTTGGCAATACCGGTCGTCCCGCCCGTATATTGAATAAACGCCAAATCGTCAGATGATACTTTGATCATGGCGCGCGGCTGTTTTTTGCCAAGATCTAAAGCCGCTTGAAATTCCACCGCATGCTCAAGGTGATACGCGGGTACTTTATGGGCAATGTGCCGCAAATAGTGATCTACAAAAAAATGTTTCAAGGTGGGTAGCATGGCACCGATCGAAGTCACGATGACTTTTTCAATCTGCGTCTCCGGCAATGCTAGAGAAAGTTCATGCGCAAAATTCTCTAAAACAACCACCACCCGTGCACCCGAATCTTGCAATTCATGGGCAATGGAAGGCGCTCTATCAAGAGGATTAATATTCACCAAAGTCAGGCCCGCTAAAATTGCACCAAAAATTACAATGGGATACTGCAAAATATTGGGCAGCATCACCGCCAGGCGATCTCCTTTGTTCAGACCACATTCGGCCTGACAATAGGCAGAAAAATTCGACGCATTCTGATAGAGCTCCGCAAAAGTAAGATGTGCTCCCATACAACTAAAAGCACGATGATTTGGAAAGCGCGCCTCTGCCTCAATCAGCAAATCCTGTAAATTTGTCATGACAAATTTTCTCTCTTTTTTACACCCACTCCCAGGCAGAAACATCTGCAAATAAAGTACGCAACAAACGATTATTCATAGCATGACTCGCTTTATGTGCTTGATACAGGCCTTCAATCGGCCCGGCTACATATAGATCTCCAATTGCATCGAGGAGCTTATGCCGCACAAATTCATTGGGTGCGCGCAAGCCTTCTGCATTCATCACGCCTTCTTTCGACAGGCCCACGGCATTATCGAGACTGGCGCCCAAGGCCAGGCCCTGCTGATGCAAGCCATCCAATTGATCGGCCATTCCAAAAGTCCGAGCACGCGAAATTTGTTTTGAATAAGCCGATGTAGAAAAATCAAAAACCATTTTCTGTTGATGAATAGAAGGATGGTCAAAATCAATGCTTACCTCCAGGCGATAATGATCATAAGGAGAGAGCGCTACAAATTTATCGCCTTCTTGAATACGCACTTCTTTTTTGATTTTTAAAACCTGACGCTGTGCGTTTTGCTCAACGATTCCTGCTGACTCAAACAGAAATACAAAAGGAGAAGCGCTCCCATCCATGACCGGAACCTCATCGCCATTTAATTCAATGACAATATTATCAATTTCTTTTCCAGCCAAAGCTGAAAGCAAATGCTCTACAGTTTGAATCGATACGCCATCCTCAACCAATTTGGAACAAAGTGGGCTTTCGCTCATTTTGTCATGACAAATTTTGATTTCTTTGGATGGCGATAAATCCGTCCTCCGAAAAATAATGCCGGTATTCATTTTGGCAGGATGCAGGGAAATCGTTGCGCGCTTTCCAGAGTGCAAGCCCATCCCGGACAAGCTAACCGAATTTTTAATCGTATGCTGCTTCGTCTGCGCAGTGGGCATCAGTGCACTCCTGTTGTGTATAAGATAACCCGTTTATTCAGCCTGCTGACGACGCAAAAAGGCTGGGATATCCAAGTAATCATTGTCCTGTAATTCTGCAGCAGGGCGTTTCGGCATACAAGGATTTAGTGAAGTAGTATTCATATTGATCTGGCCTGGCATCCGATTGGGGCGCGCGCCGCCGGCTTGAATCCGTGGAATCCCAAATTCACGGGAGCTATCTCGGTTTTCACGCTGACTAGACAAACCGGTCACGACAATCGTTACACGCAATTCTTCACGCATTTCAGGATCGATTACTGTTCCTACTACCACGGTCGCTTGATCGGAGGTAAAGCTTTTAATCACTTCGCCCACTTCTTCAAACTCACCAATCGACATATCCATGCCGGCGGTAATATTAACCAATACACCCTTGGCACCAGACAAGGAAATATCTTCGAGCAATGGACTTGCAACCGCTGCTTCAGCTGCTTCACGCGCACGGTTTTCGCCACGCGCACTGGCGGTACCCATCATGGCCATGCCCATTTCGGACATCACGGTACGGACGTCCGCAAAATCGACGTTGATCAAGCCTGGGCGGGTAATCAATTCGGAAATCCCTTGCACCGCACCTTGCAATACACCGTTTGCTGCTTTAAAGGCATCGAGCAAGCTCACGCCTTTTCCTAAAACTGTCAGCAATTTTTCGTTGGGGATCACGATTAGAGAATCTACACGTTCAGCCAATTCGCTGGTGCCGACTTCTGCCAATTGCATACGCCGACGCCCTTCAAACGGAAAGGGTTTGGTGACAACCGCTACGGTTAAAATACCCATTTCTTTTGCGATTTCAGCAAGAACCGGCGCTGCGCCTGTTCCTGTGCCGCCGCCCATCCCCGCGGTGATAAACAGCATATCTGTTCCTTCCAGAATATCCTGCAAACGATTACGATCTTCTTGTGCCGCACGTTTGCCAATCTCTGGATTTGCGCCCGCTCCCAAACCCTTGGTTAGCTGCGCGCCTAGCTGAATCACATTGCGTGAAGTGCAGTTCCGTAAAGCCTGTGCGTCGGTATTTGCGCAGTAAAACTCTACCCCTTCAATATTTTGAGAAAGCATATGCTCCACCGCATTACTGCCGCCTCCGCCAATTCCAATTACTTTAATCACTGCATTATCTAATAGCGTTTCTGCTACATCAAACATCATTGTTGACATTGTTTTTTCCTCTAAAATTGTGCGACCCAGCGCTTCATTTTAGAGAACAGTCCAGGCCGGCTTTGTTCTAATGAAGACGCAGGATGCAAAGATTCTTTTTGTTGCTGCTCTAAATAAAGCAACAACCCCACCGCCGTTGCGAACACTGGGTCCGCAATGGTCTCGTTTAAACCTACAACACGAGAGGGTAGACCTAAGCGCACAGGCATACGCAGCACTTCTTCAGCCAACTCAATGGCACCGGTCATTTTCGACGCACCTCCCGTCAAAACTAAACCTGCCCCGAGACGCTCAACGAGGCCGCTCTTGACAAGTTCTTCATAAATCAGATTAAAAATTTCTTCATAGCGTGCTTCAATCACTGAAGCTAAAGACTGAACGGACACGGAACGTCCTGGACGATCTAGCATTCCTCGCACTTCAATTTGTTGATCATTACGGGCCAAGCGCGTTAAGGCCATCCCGTTCGCCACTTTGATTTCTTCTGCATATTGAGTGGGTACCCGCAGAGCATGGGCGATGTCATTCGTTACCTGCCCACCGGCAATGGGAATCGACGCTGTATAACGAATAGAGCCCTCGGTAAAGACAGTTAAATCAGCCGTCCCGCCCCCAATATCCACCATGCACACGCCAAGCTCTTTTTCATCATCGGTCAAAACTGCATAGCTGGACGCTAATTGCTGTAGGACTAAATCAGATACTTGCAGGCCACACTGGCCAATACATTTCACCACATTCTGCACCGCGCTGATGGAGCCGGAGATCAGGTGTACCTTGGCTTCTAGGCGTACACCGGCCATGCCGACAGGTTCTTTGATTTCATCTTGATGATCAATTAAAAATTCTTGGGGCAAAATATGCAAAATCCGTTGATCCGCTGGAATCGCTACGGCTTTTGCGGCATCAATCACGCGTTCTACATCGGCTTGCGTGACTTCGCGATCGCGAATCGCCACCACGCCATTCGAATTAAAGCTGTGAATATGTGAGCCTGCAATACTCGCGCAGACATTCGTCACTTTCACGCCCGCCATGGCTTCTGCTTCTTCCACCGATTTTTGAATCGCTTGAATCGTATTTTCAATATTGACAATGACGCCTTTTTTTAAGCCGCGGGAAGGTTGATTTCCCAAGCCTAATAATTGAATTTCGCCAGATTCTGTATATTCAGCAATAAGTGCGGTTACTTTTGATGTGCCAATATCGAGCACTGTCATTATATTTTTTTCTGGCATTTTTGCCGCCATGATCTAAAAAACTCCTCTAAAATCTCGTATTTTCTCGACGTGTCCCACTAAAGCTATAGTGTATTACACTTTTCTGCAAGGGGACAAGGGGGTATTACAAAAAAATTGTCTGTCAGCCAAACAATCCCCGATCAATGAGATCACAAAGGCAATGAATCGTGAGCAAATGCGTTTCCTGAATCCGATTCGTTTTATCCGCTGGCACGCGAATTTCAACATCTTGCTCGTTTAAGAGCGGTGCCATTTTGCCGCCATCCTTCCCGCTCAAAGCGACAACTTTCATGCCGCGCTCATGGGCCGCTTTAATGGCCTCCAGCACATTGCCAGAATTTCCACTCGTTGAAATCGCCAGCAAAATATCTCCCGCCTGACCGAGCGCCTTGATTTGCTTAGAAAAAACTTCGTTATAGTGATAATCATTGGCAATCGCCGTGATGGTGGAGCTGTCTGCAGGCAGCGCAATCGCTGGCAGGGAAGGGCGCTCGCGCTCATAACGATTGAGAAGTTCTGAGGAAAAATGCTGGGCATCGCCAGCCGAACCGCCATTGCCGCAACAGAGGATCTTTTTATTATCAATCAAAGCAGCAATCATGACATTCGCTGCTTTTTCAATAAAATACGGCAAGACTTTTAGTCCGGCTTCTTTGGTGGTAATGCTATCTCGAAATTGTTGTTCGATAATATTAATAGAAGGCATAGGGGCTCCGTAAATAAATGCTAAGTATAAAAGGCGTTTTTGATCCAGTTCAATTCGGATTCATTATCGCCATTTATCGCCACCACGTCAAACCGGCACAGCGGCGGCTGATTGGGATGATGCGCCCGCAAATACCAATTAGCCGTACGCACCAGGCGAATCTGTTTCCCCCGCGAAACAGACGCTGCACTACTGCCATATTGAGGCTTGCCTCGAAAACGCACCTCCACAAAAATCAATTTATTTTGCACATCTTTCATGATGAGGTCGATCTCCCCCAATTTGCAGGAAAAATTGCGTATCACCAACTTTAAGCCCTGTGCTTGCAGATAGGCCAAAGCACGATCCTCATGCGCAAAGCCAATCGGACGGCTCATCATAACATTAGTGCTTCTGTATAAGTTGATCCAGATCTTGATCCGACAAGCCCGTCACTTGCTTAATCACTTCCATGTCAACATGATGCGCAAGCAGATTTCTAGCAATGACTTTCTTTGCCTCCAGCTGGCCTTCTAGTTGGCCCTCCAACTTTCCTTCCAACTTTCCTTCCAACTTTCCTTGTAGCATTCCTGCATGAAAGCCTTTTTCTTGAAGTCGTTCTGCAATGTTCATAGCGGTCTCCTTATGCTGAGGAGATTCCTGAACAAGAATGATAAAAAATTCGTAACGATTCACCGTTTCCGAAAGCCGCGTAAAATAAATATGAAAAAAGCGAATAAAACGCTTGACAGGGTTTTTGGGCGAAATTGTCAAAAATCAGGTTTTCAGAAGCGGTCATGAGGACTTGCCCCTGGGGCTTATTTGCAG
>CAMARA010000063.1 GCA_945860585.1 Francisella tularensis subsp. holarctica
CGCTTCAAGATCTTTCACTCTTTCTGTTAGCTGAGCATTTTGTGCAGACAAAACTTCGACGTGCTGGGCTAACAGCCTATTCGATTCCTCAAGTTGTTTTATATAGCCTGCAGCCAGCATTATCAAAGGTTTTAGCGTTTAATGATGTGAATATTAACACGTGTATATTATTTTGCAATACTCTAGATGCGTTTTTAATTCGAATAGGGGGCTGAGTAGTTACCCCAATGCATACAGGATATGATGGATACGACTGGAAAAAATCCCATGAAAGCGGGAAAGATGTTTATATGTTAAGGGACTTCCCAGCGGATTGGAGCCCCTATACAGGTGCCTTTGTTATGTTCCCTCGCACTGAACATCTTTTTTATGTAAACTCTCAAGGACGAGAGGCAAGGGTAGGGATAGATAATTTTTCGCTTTTAAAGAACAACCTCACCTTTGCAAGCGGCAATAGCCTCGTCTGCCCTGGGAAGCTTAACGGACGAGATACATCCATCACCCCAGGCCTGCTTAAAACCAAAGACAAGCTTGACACCGCAGTTGTATTCTTTCACAAAGTCGACAAATCTCCCACCCCAACCCCTAAAACTCGCCTGACAGCGGAGAACATCGAAGATTATATTAACAAGAATCTTAAGCATGGATTTCGCCCAAGCAGCTATGGCTACGAATCCAGCAGCGACCCCTCTTGCCCATGCTCAATTCTTTGAGGCTTAACAACACACTCAAGATGCTGATTGAGACAAATAGTTTTGCAAGCCAAAAATGGCATAGAGCGGAACTGAAAGAATCTGGTCTTTAAACGAAAAGGGATGCTCAGAAATACGAATTCCCAAGGGGGCGTTTTTCTCTTCCATAAAACGTTTGATTGATTTCAAGTGCCCGACGCTTTTTGATTTTACCTCAATGGGGAGAATTTGGGTGCCATGGAGGATGAGATAATCAACTTCAGCCTGACTACTCTTGGCCTCTCGACTCCAAAAAAATAACTCTGGCGCGCTGTATGGGTACTGATATGCAAGGAGCTCCTGCCCGACAAACTGCTCCATCATGGCCCCCTGCGATAAGAATAAAATATCCTCACTTAAAAGCAGCGGTGAAATCACGCCCTGCGCACGCAGCATTAGCCCCACATCCATAAACAACATCTTAAATTTGCGCGGATTAATCGTGGCGCTCAAAGGCAAACCCGAGGCACTCGATTGATACACAGGAATCATCAAGCCTGCCAGCACTAATTTTTCTAATGCACCCTTCAGCGTGCGTGAATCCACATCTGGATTGATTTTACTGTACTTGAGCTGCTGCGTGGCATGATGCGGTATTTTAGCAAACAGGGTTTCCAAATGTGCATATTCCTGCCGCCGGCCATATTTACTAAAATCAGCACGATAAGTTTGCAGCAAGGCCAGTTGAATTTGCACCGCGCGCTCAATACTGCGCGTATCCAGATAGATTTGAATGACGGCCGGCATTCCGCCCAGCAGCAGATAAAGCCGTACTTTTTCTAATAAGACCTGGTGAATCGCTGAAGGGAAAGGGCTTGAGAACGAAAAATCCATTAAATAATCCACTAACTTTTCATCCCCTAGCGCCCACAAAAATTCTTCAAATGAAAGCGGCTTGAGATACAAAAACTGCACTCGCCCCACCGGCATCGAAAAATCTGCTTCTGTCAAAGCAAACTCCAGCAACGAGCCCGCACCAATCACATGCAAATCCGGATACTCTTCTTTAAAATAACGTAAACTTTGGATCGCTGCAGGGCACTCCTGAATTTCATCTAAAAACAATAAAGTTTTACCCGCATGGATCGCCTGGCCACTCAACAGCTCCAACTGATTTAAAATTTTCACCGGATCGAGATGATCAAAACAGGTTTTAAAGTGGGGAGAGCGCTCAAAATTAATCGTCAATACCGATTCAAAATACGCTTGGCCAAATGACTCAATCAAATGCGACTTCCCGACCTGGCGCGCGCCCCTGATAATCAGCGGAATATGGGGCGCCTGATCTTTCCAAATCAATAATTCCGCCTGTATTTTTCTTTTCATTTTATGCACTTTTTGCAGATTTTATGGGGTAATTATATGCAATATTTGCAGATAATGCAAGGTAATATTCAGCATCTCTGACTGATCAGCGCTACAATCTGATCAGCTAATTGAGACTTGGCCATTTTCGGAAGTACCGTCAAGCCTGCGCGACTGATCAAAGTCACCGCTTGCTCATCCTGTGCAAAACCGAGGCCTAGGCCCACTTGATTCGCGATCATGAGATCCACCTGCTTCTGTTGGAATTTCTGCTGCGCGTGGGCAAGAAGCTCTTCTGTTTCTGCAGCAAAACCCACTAAAAATGGACGCTGCGGGCGTGCGGCCACTTCGGCCAGAATATCGGGATTGGCTTGCAGAAACAGCGTCGGGATGACATCACGGTGCTTTTTAATTTTGTGTTCGCAATAAACCGCGGGTTTGAAATCACAGACGGCCGCGCAGGCAATCAGGATATCCGCTTCGTCCACTCTGGACATCACCGCATCCCGCATTTCTAAAGCGGTTATCACATCGATGGTCTCACCAAAAGGAAGGTGGGGCAGGGCATTCGGGCCTGCAATTAAAATCACCTTCGCGCCGTGATCATAGCAGCTTTGCGCCAAAGCATAGCCCATTTTTCCGGAACTATAATTGCTAAAGTAACGCACTGGATCCAAGGCTTCCTGCGTGGGCCCTGCCGTGATCATCACGGTTTTTCCTTTTAAAGATTGCGTCACGCCATACCGCGGCAAAAACCGCAGCAGATCCGCCACTTCCATCATGCGCCCGATGCCGTTGTCTCCACAGGCTTGCAGGCCGGGCATTGGGCCCAGAAAATCCACGCCCCGCTGCGTCAAAACCTGGACATTTTCTACGACAGCAGGATGCGCCCACATGGCCTGATTCATGGCCGGCACCATCACCACAGGCTTGATCGTCGCCAACAAAATCGCACTCAATAAATCTGCGGCATAGCCTCCGCGATATTGCGCAATCGACTGGGCTGTGGCAGGCGCAATCACAATCAAATCTGGCCATTTCGCCCATTCAATATGCGCCAGCGGATCCTCAAATAAATCATCGTACACCGGATGATGACTCAGGCTTGCAAAAGAGAGGGACGTGACAAAGCGCTGCGCCTGTTTGGTCATCACCACTTTCACCTCCGCGCCGCATTGCGTCAACTGGGATACCAAATCCAAAGCCTTATAAGCCGCGATGGACCCCGTCACCCCGATTAAAATTTTACGCCCTTTAAAATAATGTGCCCCCGACATTAGCACGACGCCCCCCCCCCTCAAGATTATCCAACAGGCGAATATCATCGATCCACACTGCTGCCAATTTTCTGCCCCAGGCTGTGCTCACATAATCCACTCGCATGCCTTGCACCTCCAAGGCAATTTTGATCGCCTCCGGACTGAGACCCGAACGCAGGAGCGCTGCAAATATCGCTGCTTTTTGCCGCTGCGCTTCATTCAAACGGCTATTGCGCGAACTCAATGCCAGGCCATCCTCTGCACGCAAAGTAAGACAGCGAATGATTTCAACGGGCAAAAATAACGCCTGAACCATTTTTTCAACCAACAAGACTTGCTGAAAATCTTTCTCCCCAAAATAAGCACGTGTGGCGCCACTCAGATTCAGCAGCTTTAAGACCACCGTCAACATTCCCGTAAAATGACCAGGACGCGCGGCGCCTTCTAATTCCTGGCTGAGCTTGGTTTCCGTCACTTGGATTTCGTAGTGATCGGGATACATCGACGCCGCATCCGGCATGAGCAGATAATCGATCCCTTGTTGCTGCAAGAGCGCTTGATCCTGCTCCAGGGTGCGTGGATAGTGTTGAAAATCCTGCGCCTGATTAAACTGCGTCGGATTGACAAAAATACTCACGATGCTGAGATCATTCTCTGCCTGCGCACGCTGACACAGGCTGAGATGCCCGGCGTGAAGATGACCCATCGTTGGCACTAAGCCCATGCTTTTGCCCCGGAGTGAGGCGCGAATATGCTGCCATTCGGCAAGATTAGTAATGATGTGCATGACTGGGAAAGTCTCCTGTATTCACGGCGCGAATATAATCATGAATGCCTTGCTGAATCAGCGCCCCTGCTTCCACAAACCGTTTCACAAATTTAGGCTGAAAATCCAAATTCAGGCCCAGCATATCTTGCCAAACTAAAACCTGGCCATCTGTTTGATTGCCGGCCCCAATCCCAATCGTGGGGATGGACAGCGCAGTGGTGATCTCAGCGGCCAAAGCATGCGGGATACATTCTAAAACCACAGCCACACAGCCGGCTTCTTCAAGGGCTTGTGCATCTTCGCGTAATTTTTGCTCCGCGGCCTCCGTTTTGCCCTGAACTTTATAGCCGCCCAGCGCATGCACAGACTGCGGCGTTAGCCCCAAGTGTCCCAACATGGGCACACCTGATTCCACCAAATGCCGAATCAATTCGATATTTCCGGTCGCACCTTCTAATTTAATTGCCTGCGCGCCAGCCTGCATTAACTGCCGCACGGCATTGATATTATCATGAAGTCCCTGGCGATAACTCAAAAACGGCAAATCGCCAATAATCATTTTCTTCGGTGCGCCCCGTGCAACCGCTGCTGTGTGCGCAGCCATCATCTCCACCGAGGCAGGCAACGTTGTGGCAAAACCATGCATGGTCATGGCCGCACTATCGCCTACCAGAATACAGTCGACTGCTGTCTCTGCAAGGAGCCGCGCACTCGTATAATCATAACAAGTCACCATCGTGATTTTTTGCTGCTCCTGTTTTTTCCTGGCAAAATCTAAGATATTCATGACGACTCCTGCATGGATTGATAACACTGGATAAAACTCTGATAGACCGCTTGAAAAGGATCCCCTGCCAAAGCCTGCACATTGCGTTGCAGGGTCAGCGCATCACCACGCATTAAGGGCCCAGTCAAAGCACTCTGATAATCCGCCACCAGATTATGCATCTGCTGCGTGAGATAAGGCACCGCACTGGCCGCCGGCAAATTCAAGTCCTGCTCAAAATCCTGAAACAGTTTCTGCCAAAGCATACAGCTAAAATTACCTGCCAACACACACAGCGCGTGATACTTGGCTTTTTGTAGTCGCTCCAGACGAAAATGCGGATTAGGCAAGCCCGGCAATACCTCTGCAAACGGGGGTGCATGATCATCCAGCATAAAGGGGATCTGCGTATACACCGCCTCGGCATAGGATTCCAGACCAAAAGTCATCAACGGATGGGCCCCATGTGCCCGCCGCGACACGAGGCTGCCTGAGCAGTGAATTAACAGTGCAGTGGTTTTTGAGAGATGCGCCTCAATAAAAGGCTCAATCGCATCATCCGTAATCAGCAGCAAAATATGACTGGCATGGCGCAGATGATCCTGCAAAACAGAGAGGGACTCCGAACGCTGCCACGTAACAAAGGGAAGTTGCAGGGATAAAAAATAGTGTTGAAAATGGCGTGCAACACGGCCATTCCCAATAAGCAAATAGCACACGTTTCGTGGTACCTGTCGCATGATCAAGTCCTCTTCACAATCGGGTTGTCTTTCGCCTCCTTACAGTTCCTGCCCAAAAGGGTCAAGGCTGTACGGGCAGTCTAGCGCATAAATAAAAAGAGTGCAAGAGCCTGCGTTATAAAACAAGATTTATAACTCACAATATGCTATAATCCTGAGTTATAAACTAGGGAGTTATGCCTCATGCTCTGGAATTGGCAACAAAAAGATTGGCCGAATTTTCAATATCAGCAAGATTTACTTGCAAAACTGGAAGCACAGTTTTTGCATGAATCAGGCATTCTGATTGGTGCGCAACAACTTTCTCAATGACCCGCGTTTTAAGAGTGCTGTGCGCACTGATTATGACAAAGGCCATGGCCGCTTTGAGACCAGAGTCTGCATCGTCTCCACAGATGTGGCATGGCTTCGGGAGCGTCACCCCAAATGGCAAACCATCAACAGCATTATTCGTATTGATTCCACACGCGAGGTGAATGTCAGAGGAGAGAAAAAACTCACTCAAGAATCACGCTATCATATCTCGTCGCTTCAAGCCCCCAAGCCTGAAACTGCGCTCCAGGCAGTGCGTGATCATTGGGGTATCGAGAATACTCTCCATTGGATTCTCGACATGTCTTTCAACGAAGATTACTCCAGAATCCGCAAGGAAAATGCCCCTCAGATTATGGCAATTATCCGGCATATCGCTCTGAATCTCCTTCAGCAGGCTAAGCTCAATATGAAGCGCCAGTCCATCAAAGGCATCAGAAAAATCTGCTC
>CAMARA010000064.1 GCA_945860585.1 Francisella tularensis subsp. holarctica
GTCACCTCATACGCATATTTTTTACCCTGCCGTGTTTTGTGTCGAATATAACTCATCGTGCCCTCCTGTTTTATAGCGCCTATATATGGGCGCTATGTTACAGCAAAAAACAACCCTTTGCAACAGGGGATTTCTGAAAATTTTGTGGAGATTTGTATTTAAAATATTATTGAACTGTAAAAATTGGCGATTCTAGCGCCCAGAAATCTGGGAATTTAGGAAGTCAATGTTCTGCTAAACAGCCAAAGTCCAAAGAAATGGGGCGTTCTGTCGGGAGCCTATTGCCTTAATAGGGCACGATGGGTTCTGAGGAGGGGGCTGCTGGGGTGACCTGGTGGCTCTACTCAACTGCCTGTTTTAAAATCTTAGTGTCCCAAAATTGTCCCATTTTAGGTTATTTTCTGACTGGTCATTTTTTGAAGCCGCGAATTCATTGGCGCGCCCGACAGGAGTCGAACCTGTGACCCTTGGTTTCGGAAAATGACCAGTTTGAAAAACTGCGATTGTAAAATACAGTCAAATATCATTAAGTTTCACCATTCTACACGACTTGCAGCAGCATTGCAAATGCGTTATTTTTTGCTTGTTTTGTAATCTTTTGTGATGGTTTTTAAAAGTCTCGTAAAAATTGATGTCCCAGAATTGTCCCACGAAATAGCCGTTCACAAGGGTTAAGAAAATTTGAGAAGCGCTTCTGTGGTTAAGCTTAGGTTTTTAAAAAAGCCTTTAATTACATTTAAATTATATAATTGAAGTATTGATGTAAAGTCAGTGCCTGCGCTGTTGAAGTTTGACCGCAATTCAGGCCACAATAGCACTAAACTAAAAGGCAACTCATCATGACTCCAGAACACATTGAAAAACTGATCCAAGACGGCGAAAGTGTGACAGTTGAATTTAAAACCTGCCAAACCCAGCTGAGCAAAGAAGTGTATCCGACGGTCGTTGCTTTTCTCAATCGTAATGGTGGCCATTTGATTCTGGGCGTCACTGACAAAGGCGAAGTGGTGGGCGTTGATAAGAGCAGTATCAGTCAGATCAAAAAAGATTTTGCCAATACCATCAATAACGAACAAAAATTGCAGCCGCCGGTTTATCTTCCCTTGGAAGAAATTCAATTACACGACAAAATCATTTTACACGCCTATGTGCCACCGAGTTCGTCAGTGCATCGAGTCAATGGAAAAGTCTATGATCGCAACGCAGACGCGGATATTGATATTTCTAATAGCACCTTGCTGATCGGAAAAATGTATCTGCGCAAACAAGATGGCTATACTGAAAATCGCGTCTACCCTCACTTAAAGTTGAAAGATTTGCGTATCGATCTGATCGAACAGGTTCGTCAAATAGCGGTAAACCGACGTGCTGACCATCCCTGGAAAAAATTATCTCCTTTGGAATTGTTAAAAAGCGCACGGCTTTACCAACATGACCCGCAACATAATCATGCTGGCTTTACCCTAGCGGCTGTGGTGCTGTTTGGTAAGGATGAAACCATTGGCATGACATTGCCACAGTTTAAGATCGATCTGGTTAAAAGAGTGATTGACGTTGACCGTTATGACGACCGCCAAATTCTCAAAACTAACTTGATTGAGGGTTACGAAAAAGTGATGGCCTTTGTGCAAAAACATTTGCCTGATCCCTTTTATCTGGAAGGTCTCGAGCGGATTAGCTTGCGTGATAAAGTATTCCGCGAAATCGTCGCCAATATGTTAATCCACCGCGAGTATATCAATGGCTCGCCGACCCGCTTGATTATTGAGGCCAATAAAATTGTTGTGACCAATCCCAATCGCCCGCACGGTTTTGGCCGTATTGATCTCAGCAATTATGAGCCCTATCCCAAGAATCCCAATTTGGGAGATGTATTCAGAGAAATTGGCCTTGCGGAAGAGTTGGGCTCGGGTGTTAAAAACCTTTACAAGTATTGCAAAATCTACACTGGCGCAGACCCAATTATATTGGAACAAGATCTGTTTAAGATTGAGATTGCATTGCCGCCAGGAGTGTTTGTTCCACAAGACACCCACCAAGACACCCACCAAGACACCCACCAAGACATTTCTCAAAGTGATAAGATAAATGTCCTTTTAGCTTTCTGTGTGACGCCTAGAACTAGAAAGGAAATGATGGAAAAATTAGCTTTGAAAGATCGCCCCAGTTTTAGAGAAACCATCTTAAAGCCGTTGGTGCAACAAGGAAAATTAAAATTGACTATTCCAGATAAGCCCAGCAGTCGTTATCAGAAATATCAAGCTGTGAACTAAGGAGTGGTTAACACGAAAGTGTCTGACTTGATGAGAATAATCGTATTATGTCTTTTTTAGACATTTTGTTAATATTCTGTTTCGTATTTTTTTTGCTCTTGTTAAGTTGGACCTAAGGGAAAATCATCTTTAGTTCACATAATAAAGTGTATGTTATAATATACTCTGAAGCAAGCAGAGTTGATTTTAATGAGCATAGCCTCGATTTCCTTACCCACTAAAACAGTCTTATCACTACTGGGTCAATTAATCAAAACAGCGCGCAAACAGCATAGTATGCCGCAATTGGAGTTGGCTGAGCGTCTGGGGGTGAGTCGTCAGACTGTCATGGCGCTTGAAAAGGGGAGCCCTAAGGTTGGCTCTGGAATTTTATTTGAAGCAGCGCATATTGTAGGAGTGCCGCTTTTGTCTGATAATCCAAAAGATCTCAATCAATGGCAGGCGATTTTAGCAGGATTCACTGCCATCTTGCCCTCGCGAACCCACAGCAAAAAAGTGGAGATCAATGATGACTTTTAAACCCCGGCACGTCCAGGGCGCCTTACTTTAGCTAAATCAAGCAATGTTGTGATGTCCTCACCCGAATCAAATTTTTTATCAAAATTAGTAGCATTCATGCAGTGTAAACCCTTATGTGCTTGTAATAAGCTAACGTCATAGACATAAGATTTATCCGCTTTTTTACTGATCCATTCTCCTTCTGGAGGTAGCTCACCCATATCATCGAAGGCAATTCCCCAGGGAATAGCGCACATCACTCTTTTGCTATCAATACACACCCAGCCAAAATGTGCTATTTTCGTAACCCAAAGATCTAAATCTTCACGTTTCCAGGCAGGGTTATCCTGTATAAGTTCGCATGGATGGAAACGATATGTCAGCGCATCAATACGGCGTTTAAACTCAATCATTACTGTTTTTGATTCAAGAGCAGGCATGGTGGTTTTTTTGTGGCTAGTTCGAGTTCTTGATTCAAATATAGCACTCAGTCCTTCCAATTACAACACTGAATTTCGGGCTTGATTTTCTGAGTAAACAGCGGTTAAGAAAAACCCCCTTTCGGGGGCGTGCTTACCATCTGGGTTAGCCTTCATCCATTGGCTTGCGTGCTGTCTCACCAGACTCAACCCACGCTTCAAAGGCATCAAGATCTATGTATGCGTTCAAAAAACCACACCTACTCAGTCTGAGGGCTTGACCTTATAATGTAAATCCAGGCTGAGATCCAACTTGGCATGATGCGGCAAAAGCTTAAGTAAAGCGGCATCTGTCGTAGCGGACTTGATCTCAGTGAGTAGATATTTGAGATATTCAAAGGGCTTTAAATGATTCGCTTTTGCACTTTCAATGAGGCTGTAAATCAATGCAGCGGCGCGCGCGCCTTTGTGATTGCCGCAGAAGAGCCAGTTTTTGCGGCCGATGGCGAAGGGGCGGATGATGTTTTCAACTGGATTGTTGTCGATATTGAGACGGCCGTCTTCGGTATACAGGATCAGTTTGCTCCAATTGTTGAGACTGTAGTTGATGGCTTTGCCCAACGGGCCTTGTGGCGGAGCCTTGGGTTGTAGGTCCAGCAGCCAGGCGTGGAGTATTTCCAGTAGAGGGAGCGCTTCAGTTTGACGCTTTTTCTTTATCTTGTCGTAATCAATGGGCTGACCTGCAGCCTCCAGCGCTCTATTGTTGGTGCGGATCGCATCCTCGATTTTATAAATGGCTTTGATTTGACAGATCGCCGCATTCGCATGGGCGTGTCTGGGGTGCTGCTTCAAGATCTCCGCAAACTTTCTGCGCGCGTGCGCCATACATCCCAGACGTTTGATCACGTCTGATTCAATGCAGTCGTAACCGCCATAGGCATCGGCTTGCACATAGCCTTTAAAATCTTCAAAAAACGCCCAGGGGTGCAATCCGGCTCGCCCCTCCTGATAGTCAAACAGCACCAAATGCTCAATCGGATTCAGATAAGTCCACATGTACGACAGATGAATCTGCGGCTTATCGGGCACTGCCTTATTTTTATCTTTAGCCTTTTTCTTTTCATGCGTCTGCGTTTGAACGGACACCGTCGTTTCATCCGCATGGACATAGCCATCTTTCAGGATTTCATTTTTTAAAACAGGAATCAGGGGCTGCAATACTTCCGCGCATTTCATCAGCCAGGTGCACAGCGTGTTCCGCGGGAGATTGACCTCCAAGTCTTTCCAAATCTGCTCCTGCCGATAATACGGCAGGTGATAACAATATTTTTGGATTAAAACATGGGCCAGCAAGCCTGCGCTGGCAATGCTCTTAGGAATCACCTGTTCGGGAACCGGCGCGATCTTGACACCAAACTCTTCGCGCTCGCGGCAGGCATATTGAAAACGTACATGCTGAATCACATGCACCTTGGCAGGCGTCACATCCAATGTCTCAGTCACCACTTCACCGATTTTTACAAAAAAGAAGCCTTCAGGTGCAATCAGTTCAGACTCAGGCAAGGTATATTCAACACGAATCCGCTCCAGATACAGAGGCAGTGGCTTACGGCCAGACTTGCCGCCTTTCTTTTTACGCGTGTAGGAGATATCTTCCGTCTCGACAGACTCATCGGCGTCGGCATCAACATCAACATCAACGTTTCCCGCAGCTGCGGCATCAGGCTCTAAATCAGGCTGATCTTTTTCGTCAAAGATCTCATCGCCAATATGGCGCTCTGTCGAGCTGCCAAAGAGTTGTACGCGTAGACGCTGATTCTCATCTGTCAGGATTTCGATCTGGATGTCTTTGCCTGCGATTTCTGTTTTTTGCTCAGAGATGACGCGCAAAAAAATCTCAGGTGCTGTTTTGGAGTGCAGCGCTTCAGCCCCTGTTTTTTCCAAAATAAACACCCCTAATTAACGTGGTTTATTCTCTCGCAAAAACCCGCTAAACGCAAGCATTATCAAGGCTTATAGCCAAATAAATTCACCTTAAAAAGACACATCCGCGCCCATTTTTAAAGCCCGCCATTTCTAAAACACGCTATACTCCAACATCCGGGGCATTTTGAGTGTTTTGATGTCGACTCCCGCAAGCAGAACCTGAAGCTCTATAAGGCTTATAGCGCTGAGTTGTTCTTTTGAATCCAGCAAAATATATCGCCCGCGCTCCAGTCTTTTGTAAAATAAAACGAAGCCGTTCCGATCAAAATAGAGCATTTTGATCTTATTCCGCCCTCGATTATAAAAGACATACCAACTCCCAGAACACGGATTTTGCCCAAACTCGCTACTCACCAGCATCGATAGGCCATCAATGCTTTTGCGCATGTCAATCGCTGCGCTCGCCAAATAGATGCAACTCGCCGTTCCAATCATGTCGGTATCCTCATCACGATCCCATGCGGTAGATTGATTTCAATAAAGCTTGTCTCGCAAGATGCAGGGCTGAGCAGCTGCGGCGGACTATTCTCTGCTGGTAAATTAACTGGGATAAACCGCAGAGCCTCTCGATTAACCGCCGATTTTGAGCGCTTATAATAAGGCTTTGCCAGCCCTTTCATCATTAATTTTGCCCGGCTTTGTGAGAAAGTGCTGCGGCTGATACCCTTACCTTTGCAGTATTCCTTCTGGTTTAAGCCCGATTGCTCCCAATCGTCTGACAGCTTCTGCCATTCACTCAGATCTGCTTCTCTTTTTAACATCTTTGCTCCTGCTGGTTAGTTCAGTCAGGAGTGTCTCATTTTTTATTTTAGGCCGTTAGATGTACTTGTTTGAACGCATAC
>CAMARA010000065.1 GCA_945860585.1 Francisella tularensis subsp. holarctica
GCTCCTTATCCAAATCATCCAGCAAAAAATTTGATAAAAGCGGCGATAGCGGGCCGCCTTGCGGCGCCCCTTCTTCCCGCTCAATACAAACCCCTTGCCTCATGATGCCTGCATTCAGATATCCTCGGATGATCTTCAACAGACGTTTATCCCCAATGCGTCGAGCGACTCTCGACATTAAAATATCGTGATTCACCCGATCAAAGAACTTCTCTAAGTCAATATCTAATACAATGGATCTACCATCCGCAACGTATTCACTGGCGCGCTTTAGCGCGTCGTGAGCACTGCGTCTCGGCCTGAAGCCATAGCTCGATTCCGAGAACGTCGGATCGATCTTCGGCTCCAGCACTTGCAGTATCGCCTGCTGGACAAAGCGGTCTATCACCGTCGGTATTCCCAACTGTCTTACCCCTCCGTTCGGCTTCAGTATCTCTACCTCCCGAACCGCCAGGGGTTGATAGCTCCCCTCTAGCAGTGACCTCTTTAATTCCTTGCCGTGTTCCAGCAAATACGGTTTTAGCTGATCTACGGTCATGCCATCGACTCCTGCCGCTCCCTTATTTGCTTTTACCCGCTTGTAGGCTCGGTTCAGATTCGCGGTCCCGCAAATCTCCTCCATCACCTCAACTGCCAAGTCGCATGGCTCTTGTTTCGCCTCAGATGTTTGTTGTTCCTCAAACCCGCACGCTTCCTTTCCACCTCCGCCTGCCTAGCCGTGGCTGATGTCGTCTTTTGTTCTTCGATCACCCATCATTTCCTACAACTCCTTCATCCGTGAGATCCAAGTCACGGTTTCTTGACCTTACCGATTCAGCCCTTCCTGCCGTCGCAGTACTATGGCCTCTGCTGACTCCTTAAAACCCATCGCCTGACATTGCTGCCAGACTAGCCTTCTCAGGCAGGTCTTAAGACCTCCCAGGGTAAGACGTATCCCCTTCACAAGGCCATGCCGGATCTACCTCTGCGCGCTTTCGTTCGATTGCGGGTTATATGTCCAATGCCATGTTCCCCAGCCGCAGCCGCCTTTTATCCGGTTCCTGTTCGTCACCGCCTTGTTTTGCCCTCGGCTTCCTTCAGATTCCACCTCGCGGTGGACACCCTTGCCTAGGCTAGTAGACCTATCGAATCAGCCTACAGAGGACTTCCACCTCCTAGTTCTACGCCATGCCTGGCGCACATTAAAAAAAAGCCAGAACGAATTCTGGCTTTTCCAATCTTTCATTAAGAAAGAGAGATTACTGAGCAGCTTTAGCAGGTGCTGTTGGAGCGGAAACAGGCGCTTCAACTTTAGCAGGTGCTTTGGTTGCTTTAGCAGGCTTAGTGGTTTTTGCAGCGTGATGGCTGCTCGTGTGCGCGCTGGTGCCTGCGGCCAAAGCCAAGGAAACAGGTGCGACTGCCAATACTGCTACAGCGACGATTGTTGCTAATTTCATGTTTTATTACTCCTGGTTATCGTTAAAAAAATCGGGCATTACTACTATTTAATATTAAAGCATAGCAACCCTGAGGCGCATCATAGCAAATCCTTTTACCGACAGCAAGGCCCCAAGTACAGTTTTAAAGGATATTCCCATAGACTTAAAATCCAAACTTTGCTATTCTTTTCTTTTTCCGAAAAGATGGTGGTATATTCCATGTTTGATCAAGAACAATTTGATGATCTGTCACAGATTCGCGAACTCATTGCACTGGGCAAGGAACAGGGCTATTTAACAGCGGCGGACATTAATGATCACCTACCTAATGAAGTCAATGACCCTGAGCAATTAGACAATATTGTCAATATGCTACACGACATGGGCATTCAAGTCTTTCAATCTGCTGAAGATGTGGACCCCTTTTTATTAGAAAATGCAGCGCCTGCAGTCGTCCCCAATGAAATGGAATCGGAAGGCAGTGCGATTATTGGCACAGAGGATGAACTCGGCCGCACCAATGATCCCGTGCGGATGTATATGCGAGAAATGGGCACCGTCGATCTCCTCACACGCCAGGGTGAAATTCAGATTGCAAAAAGGATTGAAGAAGGCACTATTCAAGTGCTGGAAGCGATTTCTGATTATCCGATTGTGATTGAGCAGTTTCTTAATTCTTATCTCAATGCAGCTACGGAAGAACGTGCTTTATCCAGTATTTTACTTGGCTTTACAGATGAAGAAGAGATTGCACCTGTTGCACTGAATGTGGTTGAAACGCCCGAGGTAACAGAGCCTGAAGAAACCGTCGTCCCCGAGACAGAGGTCACCGAAGATGAAGAAGTCGCCAGTGTTGTGGATGTGATTGATGCAGAACTGGGGCCTGATCCTGAAAAATGCGCAGAGCGTTTTAAAATCCTGCAGGATCTCTATGACAAATATCGTTCTGAAATCAAGAAAGAAAAAGCAGATCCCAAAAAGGCAAAAGCAGCGCATCTGGAATTAAAAAACAACTTCCTGACCTTCAAACTGGCAAGTCAAGAATTTAACCGTCTCACCCACCGCCTTCGCCAAACACTGGAAACCATTCGCGAACAGGAACGCTTTATTTCACGGCTTTGCGTTGAAAAATGTCGTATGCCGCGCAAAGATTTCCTGGCACAATTTCAGGGCAATGAAAGCAATCCCAACTGGCTCAATGAATTGGATCCCGTCAAAAATAAAATCCCATTGGAACGCCTAGGCAGCTACAAACCCGAAATTACCGAAGCACAGCGCAAAATCAAACAGGCCTCTGAATCCTACGGCCTCAGCATGAGCGACATCAAAGAAGCCAATCGCCGCATGTCGATCGGTGAAGCCAAAACGCGTCGCGCTAAAAAAGAAATGATTGAAGCAAACTTACGCTTAGTTATTTCCATCGCCAAAAAGTACACTAATCGCGGTATGCAATTTCTGGATCTCATTCAGGAAGGCAATATCGGCCTGATGAAAGCTGTTGATAAATTTGAATACCGCCGCGGCTATAAATTTTCCACCTATGCGACCTGGTGGATTCGCCAGGCCATTACCCGCTCGATTGCAGATCAGGCCCGCACGATTCGAATTCCGGTCCACATGATCGAAACCATCAACAAACTCAATCGCATCGCCCGCCAAATGCAGCAGGAGATGGGCCGCGAACCGACTCCAGAAGAGCTCTCTATCAAAATGGATCTCCCTGAAGATAAAATTCGCAAAGTCCTCAAAATTGCCAAAGAACCGATCTCGATGGAAACACCGATCGGCGATGATGAAGATTCACACTTGGGCGATTTTATCGAAGATGGCAATATGAGCTCACCCATTGACTCCGCCACCAACGAAAATCTACGCGAAGTGACACGCAAAATTCTAGACTCGCTCACCGAACGCGAATCCAAAGTCCTGCGCATGCGTTTCGGCATCGACATGAATACGGACCACACCCTGGAAGAAGTCGGCAAACAGTTTGACGTAACGCGCGAGCGGATCCGTCAGATCGAAGCCAAAGCCCTACGCAAATTGCGGCATCCTACCCGTGCTGAGACTTTGAAAAGCTTTTTAGATGATTTGGAAGAAAAATAAACCATCTTGATAAAAAGCAGTATTAGATCTAAAAGTGCTTAATACCACGCAAAAATAGATCTAAAATTGCTTAAAAGAACGATAAGTACACGAATTCAATCTTGACTCTTCCGCGGCAAGGTTATTTTATTATTGGGTGCCAGGCAAGTGGGAAAGACCATACTATGCAAGAACTTAATCAAATAAAATACAAATAGCCTCTATTTACTTTGCGAACAAACTAATGAGGGCCACCGCCCCAATACTTATTTTTGGCGCACACATGATCGCAAAAAAATTGACTATTCAGAAGAGTCTGGAGAGTCTTTAAAATCTTTTGAATTTAAATGGCAAAATCCACAACGTTATCGTATTCCGCCTGTGTTCACTGAAGCATACCCGCATGGAAAAATAGAGCTCATCCATTCGCTCAACTGGCTATCCTTATTCAACCACTAGAATACGCTTACGCCATATTGCTGAAAAACCGCATCACGCGTCACAAGCGTTAGCTGATGCTCCTGCGCCGTTGCAATCAACAAACGATCGAAAGGATCACCATGATGTAGAGGCAAATCCTTCACTCTCCATGCCGAACCTGCATCTATTGATAAAATCTCAAATCCGGTTGTTTTAACCATTTCTTCAAAGCAATCTGAAAGCGTCAGTTTACCCAGACTTTTTTTAATCGCACACTCCCAAATGCTTGCCACACTTACCATAATTTTGCATCTGGCATCTTCCAGCAAGGTAATCTCAGGCTGCCTGAGCTTTTCAGGCTCAGAGATGGCCCAAATCAAAATATGCGTATCGATTAAAAACATCCTTTTACTCAAAATAAGTCATAAACGAATCAGGCATATCATCAAAATCATCTGCCATCTTGACTTGCCCCCTAAACTGGCCCAGAACCCTCTTTTTAGGAGGGATTGCGTCCATGGGCACCAGGCGTGCCAAAGGCTTTCCGGCACGACAGATCACAACCTCTTCTCCTCGCTCAACATATTGCAGAAGCTGAGAGAGATGTGTTTTTGCCTCATGAATATTGCTCATATGTTGATACTGATGCATGGCTATTTCTCTATTGACCTGACTGAACTAGCTTAGCTAAGTTTAGCCAATTTGTCAATGCTTAATATCCCGCGCAAACAGAACCTTCCAGATCGTCAGCAGGATAATTTTGAAATCAAACCATAAAGACTGGTGCTGCATATATTCACAATCCAACTGGGCTTTTTCTGCCACACCGACATGATCCCGCCCATTAATCTGCGCCCAGCCGGTGATGCCCGGCAAGATTTTATCTACGCCTAAAGCCTTGCGACGCTCGACCAAGTCAACTTCAGATGGAATAACAGGACGCGGGCCTACGAGACTCATCTCACCGCGAATGACATTCCACAACTGCGGGATTTCATCCAGACTGGTTTTGCGCAGAAATTTCCCAATACGTGTGAGGTATTGAATCGCATCGATATCATGACTGGCCAGCAAGGGCGCGCCGACATTCATGGTGCGGAATTTTAGAAAATTGAAAAGTATGCCATTTTGACCGCAACGTTGGGAGACAAATAAAATGGGACCTTCAGAGGAAATCTTGATAAAAACAGCAGCGAACATCCACAATGGCGAGGATAATAGCAAAAATACAAGTGCGAAAAAAAGATCGAAAAGGCGTTTTAAAACATGATACATCATCTTAATCTCGATATTCAGGCACAATCGCCTTGAGCTGTTTTATCAATTCTGCTACCCCGTTTTGATCAACTGTCAGCGCCAGCGTATCAATCTGCACCTTGATTTCCTGATTGCCACTTTGACAACGCGACTGCATAATCTTCTGATGTGCGGTCATAACGAGATCCTCATGCGCATAAAATAACTCCTCAAATAATTTTTCACCAGGACGTAAGCCCGTGTGCACAATATCAATGTCTCGACCAATTTCCTTGCCGGCAAATTGGATCAGCCTTTCAGCAAGATACTGAATTTTAATAGGCTCGCCCATATCCAGAACAAATATTTCTCCACCTTCCCCCAAACTGCCTGCCTGTAAAATTAAACGACAGGCTTCGGGAATTGTCATAAAATAACGCGTGATCTCTGGGTGCGTAATCGTCACCGGGCCGCCTTGCTCAATTTGCTTACGAAACAAAGGCACAACACTGCCCGCTGAATTAATCACATTGCCAAAGCGCACCACCATAAATCGCGTACTGCCCGCCTCATGGTTTAAAGCCTGACAATACGCCTCCCCGATGCGCTTCGTCGCCCCCATGATATTCATTGGATTTACAGCTTTATCCGTTGAGATAAAAATAAACTTTTTAACCTGGTGCGCCAAGGCCAAATCTGCCAGCACCTTCGTCCCCAATACATTGTTTTTAATCGCAATATGATGTTGCGCCTCTAACATCGGAACATGTTTATACGCCGCAGCATGAAAGACCACCGTCGGCTGATAGCGCGCAAACACCGTCTCCATAAATTTTGTATCCGCGACGGATCCGAGGC
>CAMARA010000066.1 GCA_945860585.1 Francisella tularensis subsp. holarctica
ACATGTTTGGCCGCTGCAATGACTGCAAGGGCATTTTCGATATTAAATTCGCCTAAAATCTGCCAATGCACTTCGCCGACCACTTGATCCTGATGTAGCACTTTAAACGCACTCGCATCCGGACTGAGCAATGCATACGCATAATCGCCTGTTTGACCAAAGCTTACTTTTGGCGTCCACAGGCCTTTTTCTAAAACAGCATCCAAGTTGGCATCACCGGCATGACTAATCACCAGGCCTTCACTTGGCACACAGCGAATCAAATGGTGAAACTGTTTTTGAATCGCGGCGAGATTTTCAAAAATATCCACATGATCCAATTCCAGATTATTGAGAATCACCGTGCGCGGCCAATAATGGACAAACTTGGAGCGCTTATCAAAAAACGCAGTATCGTATTCATCCGCTTCAATCACAAAAAAATCACTTTTGCCCAGACGCGAGGAGACGCCAAAATTCTGCGGGATTCCCCCAATCAAGAAGCCCGGTTCATAACCCGCATACTCTAGCACCCAGGCCAGCATGCTACTCGTCGTTGTTTTACCATGGGTGCCGGCAACGGCTAAGACCCATTTTTGCTTTAAAACCGTTTCTTCCAAAAACTGCGGGCCGGAGACAAACGGCAGCTTTTGATTTAAAATCGCTTCCACAATCGGCTCACCGCGCTTGATGGTATTACCAATCACAAAAACATCTGGCTTGAGGCTCAGCTGCTCTAAGCCATAGCCAGAGATCATCTCAATGCCGATCGATTCCAGATAGGTACTCATCGGCGGATAAATATTTTGATCCGAGCCCGTTACTTTAAAACCAAGCTCCCGCGCAATGACCGCCAGCGAGCCCATAAATGTCCCGCAAATTCCCAAAATATGGATATGTTTCATGCCCGTCCTCGCAATTTTTTAAATAAAATAAAGGGCAAAGCAATAATCACTGCATCGCCCACAATCATCATCAGCATATAATGTTCGGTCGCTTGGCGGGAGAGCTCCTGCAGCGGGAACAGGCCAAAGGCAAAGGCCAAAACAGACACTAGCATCGCCAGGCCCGCCATGCCATACAAAACCGGCTTGCCACCGGGAATCGTAAAGGCATTTTCGTTCTTGGCATACGCCCGCTGCGATCGCAGCTTGATCACACTTGCAAATAAGAAAATATAAACCAAAACTGTAAACTGACTGGTCAAATCAATCAACAGCCAAAACGCACTTTGCAGATCCGGCATCCATAAAAAAACTGAGGCCAGCAACGTTGCGACCACGCCTTCCACCAGGAGCAAACGATGCGGCATATCGCCTGCATTAATCTGGGTTAAGCGCGGATAGAGTTTGTGATCAACCAGCATCTCCCGCAATCCCCGCGCCGGGCCAACAATCCAGGCGCTCAAACTGGAAATCCCCCCCAGCGCAATCAAAAAGGCCAGAATCGGCACAAACCAGGGCATATGAAACTCCGTAAAGAAATCCGAAAATGCCTGAATCACCCCATTGATCAAATTAATCTGCCCCGGCGGAATCACCGAAAACATCGCCATCACACCCAGCACCGTCAACACAAAAACAATGATCGCCGCAATCATCAAGCCTATCGGATAAGCCCGGCGTGGATTTTTGACATTTTTAGCATAAAACGCCGTCACCTGCATGCCCGCATACGCCGATAATACGCCCACAAAAATAGCCAAATGATGCACATCGAAGCCCGGCAAGAACGGCCCTGCCGCCGTCATCTGCCGCAAACCATGATGCCAAAAAGCAATGCCCCCCAGAAGAATAATCAAAGCCCCAGGCAGAATCGTGCCAAACAAAGCGCCGACCACATTCAGACGACTCGATGCTTTCACCCCCAGAATATTATAAAAAATCGTCAGCCATAAAATCGCCAGTACCATGCCAAACACCAGGTACTTATTGCTCATCAGCTGCGGAAACCCCATATACGACAGGGTCAGAACAATCGTCGACAGCGTCGCCGGAAACGCGATCACATTGTTGATCCACTCCATCCAGATCACAATAATCCCGGAGCGATCCCCAAAAGCCTGACGACTCCAAGTATACACGCCGCCATTATCGGGATAATGCGTCGCCAATTCCGCACAAATCAAACTACTGGGAATCAAAAAAGTCAAAAAGGCCACGATATAAAAAAACACCGACTGCCAGCCCAGATGCGCCATCATCGGCAAGCCGCGCAGGTTCAAAATCGCCGACACACTGATCATCGCAATCGTGAACCCACCCAGCACTCTCATATTCCGCATGAATAAAACCCCTTGATCTCACCTGACTCTGTCATCCTCTAGCTCCCTCCCCCTTGACGGGGGAGGGTTGGGGTGGAGGTGAAGAAAATCCCGCACACCCTCCACCCCAGCCCTCCTCCGCAAGGGAGGAGGGGATTAACAGATGCATTTAATTTACTTAACTTAGCAGCATTAAGCTTGAGATCATATCAGATGTTCTGCAAAGCCTCAATCTGAACGATGGGCAACATTCCAGAACTGCTGCAAGTGCGTAAAGTCGGATACTTCGACAATGACACCTGCACCAATCTCCTTCAATAAAATCAGGCGAATCGCAGTGGCACTTTTCTTTTTATCATGCAGCATTAATTCGAATAAACGCTGAGGGTCATAATGCACTGGAAGCTCTGTCGGCAGATGCCAGGCTTGGTATAAGACTTTGACTTGGGCTGCGATCTCAGTTTGCCCCTGCCATTTCAATGCGCAGAGCATGCCGAGGGCAACGGCTTCACCATGTTTAAAATCCTGGTACTGGCTGTAGGCTTCAATGGCATGACCAAAGGTATGACCAAAATTTAGCAGCATGCGCAGACCCTGCTCTTTTTCATCCTGCTCCACGATCTGCGCTTTGATCTCACAGGAACGCTGGATCATTTCTGTCACTGTTGCGGTATCCCGCACAGCAATTTTATGCCGCTGTTGCATCAGCCAATCGAAAAAAATAGGGTCTTGGATTAAGGCATGCTTTAAGACTTCTGCCAGACCGGCATGATACTCGCGCTCAGGCAGGGTTTTGAGCAGCTCAATATCCATGATCACGGCCAGCGGCTGATGAAACGCACCGACATTATTTTTAGCCTGCCCCACATTCACTGCGGTTTTGCCGCCAATGGAGGAATCAACCATCGCCAATAAACTCGTTGGCACTTGGATAAACGCAATCCCACGCTGATAAATCGCTGCCGCAAAACCGACTGTATCGCCGATCACACCGCCACCCAGGGCAATCAAGACGCCTTGACGCGGGAAATGCAGATTCGTCAAATGCTCGAGGATCTGATTGAGCGTGTGCATGTTTTTAAATGACTCGCCATCCGGCAATAATAAACAGGCCTCGGCTGGAGCCTTGAGCGTATGCGCCAAAGCGCTGGCATAGTCTTTTAAATTTTGACTCGACACAATCACGAAAGGCCGACCGCCGAGGATTTTTGCAAATAAGTCGGCATCCACTAAAAGATTTTCCGCCATAAAAAGAGGATAAGATCGCTCTCCCAATGCAACGGAAAGCGTGATCATCCCTCACCCTGCTGCAATAATCTGACAATATCCGCCGCAACGGTACGTACGCCGCGCTCATCGGTCTCAATCACATAATCCGCAATTTCATGAAAATAATGTGCGCTTTCTTCACGCAATTTCTCGAACACTTCACGCTTATTGTCCACTTGCAACAAAGGCCGGCTCTTATCTTTCGCTGTCCGCTCCATTTGCTGATCGACCGTCACTTTCAGATACACTACCGTTCCGCGCGCAGCGAGGCGTGAGCGATTTAAGGGGGAGGCAACCACACCGCCACCTGTCGCCAAAACCACGCCATTTAATTCCGTCAGATCATGAATCACTTTTTCCTCACGCTGCCGAAACCCATCCGGGCCTTCCAGATCAAAAATCCAGGCAATATCTGCCCCGCAGCGCTCTTCAATCTCTGCATCACTATCATAAAATTCCATCTTGAGAAGATCAGCCAAATGACGACCAATTGTACTTTTACCTGCGCCCATTGGACCAATCAAATAAACATTCCGCGAACGTTTCATCTTAAAACCTATGTCCTTATTTTCTGTTCAACCTCATTAGATTTATGAAAAAATCTCTTTCTAAAGCGCAGCCATTCTATCACAATGCCAGGCTTGACGCCATAAAAAAATTGGCACAAATTAAGTACACACTCAGATGAGCCCTTCGATCAAGGTTCTATCTTTCACGATCGAAGTTGGTTTTTTATTTTTATCATTAAGCATGAATTGACAAACTATTGCATCCGCATTTGCGCAGGAGCAGCTATAGGCGACGCAGACTCTGCCGGAGAGTCTTCAAGCATTGCACGCACTGCGGGCGCTGCTGCACCAGCAGACGCTTGAAAAAAAGCGCCAGAAAATACCCCTTCAGCAGCCGCACCAGTAATTCTGTGATGAAAAGCTCCAGCCTCATGGGATGGTAGAACTGGCCTCAGCATACTTTTAAACACATCATCAAAATCTTTCTGCAAGCTTAACATGCCAAGTACAAAATCAACCCGGCCAGACGCTAAGCCCACCCCAGCCTCAAGCACAGCCATTTGCACCACAAGGTCATCAAGCTTAACTTTAAAGTTACTTACGATACCCCCTTTTCTTAATACATTTCCAGGAAATTTTACAGCCGTGTCTTCATTCACTTTATTTTCCTGATTCAGATTATTTTCGTGATTCACACCGCTTCCAGACCCCGTCAGCGCATGTCTTGCATTCATTTACATCCCCTTAATATGATTATTTGGAACGTGGTCAGTTTAACACATGCGCACCAAAAAGTAAATATAAATATGCTACAATATACTGCTTATATAATAAAGATCAAACCCCATACGCATCGAGGGCTTGAATCAGAGCCGCTGCATTGCCGGGCTCGAAGCCCGAGTGGCCGCTGTCTGGCGTAATCACTAGCTTCGCTTCTGGCCAGGCTCGGTGTAGGCGCCAGGCGCCGATGAAAGGGCAGCACATATCATAGCGGCCATGCACCAGCACGGCAGGAATGTGACGGATTTTATCGATGTGATCTAACAATTGGTTTGGCTTTAAAAAAAGCTGATTGGAAAAATAATGCGTTTCGATGCGGGCGAAGGCGTGACTGAATGCGTCGCCATCGTATTTTTCAACAAGCTTGGGGTCGAAATACAGCTTACTAACACAGGTCTCCCAGACGCTCCAACGCTTGGCGGATTCTTTTGCAATGGCTGGGTTCTGGCCGTGGAGACGCTGATAGTAGGCTTTGATCATATCGCCTCGTTCAGCCTCCGGAATGAAATCTCGAAAAGCCTCCCAGTGATCCGGGAAGACCTCATGCGCGCCGCCGAATTGATACATCCAGGCCAAATCAGATGCGGCCCCTAAAAATATCCCACGCAATATCAACGCCAACACAGACTGCGGATGCGCCTGCGCATAAGCCAAAGACAAAGTACTACCCCAGGAGCCACCGAATAAAACCCAGGCTTCGATCTTCAAATGCTGACGGAGGGCTTCAAAATCAGCAATCAGATGCTGCGTGGTATTATCCTGCAATTCTCCATGCGGCGTGCTTTTGCCACAGCCGCGTTGATCCACCAAAATAATTCGATAACGCTCAGGATTGAAAAAACGGCGGTGACCGGGCTCTGTACCGCCTCCTGGACCGCAAGGAATGCGATTTAGATTGACCCGACAGCAACAATTTTTAAACGCTTATTTGTTTGGCGCAGTCTGCCCTGCAAGGGGCATTGGCGCTGCGCTGGTATTGCCATACGCAAACACTGCAGCGATGAAAGAGCATTTGAATGAGATTGCA
>CAMARA010000067.1 GCA_945860585.1 Francisella tularensis subsp. holarctica
GCCTGCAAATAAGCCCCAGGGGCAAGTCCTCATGACCGCTTCTGAAAACCTGATTTTTGACAATTTCGCCCAAAAACCCTGTCAAGCGTTTTATTCGCTTTTTTCATATTTATTTTACGCGGCTTTCGGAAACGGTGAATCGTTACAAAAAATCTAGCTTTTCTTTCCCAAATAATACGTAGTCTCGCCAACTCTCTGCCCCACAGATTGCGCCGCATAGAACCACAAATAGGACCTCCGTCAGGGGATATAGTTTTTTACGGCTTATGCGCGGATCTTTTAAATTTGAAAAACACCCCTCAAACCCTCTTGATGCTTCGCTTTTCATTTCTTCATGCTCCTTTAATTGTCAGATTAAAAGAAGCAAAAAGATCAGATTTTTATCCGCGTGTCAAGTCATTTTTAATGGAACAGCCCTGGGCTAGGAGGTTCTGAAGCTTGCTTTTAGTATTTAATTATAATATAATAGAATTTTTAAAATAAAAACTAAGGAAGAAAAATGTCATTCACCCATCCTACAACAAGAGAAAACATAGAGCGCTTAATCATCCTGAGACCTTATGCAGACGCCGCCTTCAACTGGGGAGTGATAAGTAGCATTATGGACTCCAAAGATACTGATGCGCAAAATATAGCAAAAAAGATTATTAGCGAAAAAGTCAATATACTAGGATCTTACAGTATGTTGGACGATGCAAAATTGTCTGCATTTTACCGATTCTTTGACAAAGATGGAACCATGATGAAGAGCCTTTATGACCATTTTTTTGATGGGGATGGCACATCCCTTCCAGAGAGCTTTGTAATAAAATGCTCTCTATTTCCCTGGGGCGGGGATCTATACCTGAAAAATACTGCATATATCGTCAACTGGCACGCAAAAGCCACCACCGAATACAGAAAATTTTTTCCTACATTTTTTTCAGCCGACCGAAGCAAAACATTTTCTTTTATTGCATCCCACTGCTCTCCTACAAAATACTCTCAAGCCGAAGCAATTTTAACACTATTACCACCAGATCAACCCTATCCTGAACTATTTGCAGCAATACAAGAGATCCACGATCTTTCTTTTACGCTCGACTCATCAACGATCAGACCACTTAAAAAAGCATTGTCACACACACCTGGCGCAACAAATTGGTTATTTGCACAGCTATTAGAGAATCCTGAAGCGCCTGCTAGTACAGGCGCGGGAAGCGCTGCAAAGGCAACAACAGGCACGCGCAGCTTGATAAATAACATGCAGGACCTACAAAAGTTTATTGACTTATTTGGCGCAGATACAGAATCTACTGCCATGGAATGGCTGTTTAATTTTCTTTTAAAAGACACAAAAAAATATAGAGCAATGGGGCGCAGGACTAAGGAAGAGTGGCATGCTGGGAAATACATATCATCACGAAGCACTACTTTTTTTGAAGATGCAGAATGGATCTTAACGCTATTTCCAACACGGGAGGCAGAAGCGCGTGAGATACTATATCAAGACTTTATGGACACTGCTGATAAAGACCCATCCCATCCATTTAGTCCAGAACAACCCCAAAGCTCCGAAAATTTATTGCAATTTGATAAACTTTTTGGATCCATTCCTGGCGCAAAAGAATGCCTATTTGAAAAAATTAGCAATAATCTACCACAGTACCTACCAGACTGCCTCATTCCGCCAAAAAATATATTTTTTGACATGGGAAAAGTAACACGTCTATTTCACACGATTTTTACCAAAGCCCCTGAAGGATTAATGGCGGAGCCATCAACATGGCTAGATCAAAACTTCTCAGTAAATGGTGGACCCAAAATAGATGCCAACACCGATCCGACAATTGACAATTATGCACTTGAAAAACTCTTTGCACTCTCCGCTGTTATACTGGAAACAGAAAAAGAAGGCGCAACAATTTCAGCACCCCGAACAATGATGCTAAACTGGGTATTGATCTTTTTAGGATCCAGCCCGGAACTGCAAGAAAGCGCTATCCGAGAACTTATAAGCCTGAACGAGGCTCCAGAATCTACAACCACATCTGATGCATCAGACTTTGACATAGGTGCATTTCGAGACGGAATTAATAGAATAGCAGCGAAGCTCACAGAAAAAATATTAGAAAATCGCGGACTGACTATTGACATTGATGTTCCGAGTGAAGATGAAAAAGCAGCATTTCTAAAAAATGTCCAAAATTCAGTAGCGGCTGCATGCCCTGCCGGATCAACCAACGAAAAACTCCTGGAGTTGCTTAGAGATGCTGTAACGATAAGCGAATCTGGCTTTGACTTCAAAGCAACCACAGCTCTCAACTATTTTTCTTCATTTCAATTTCAACCTGCCAAGCTAAATACAAAAGGCGCTATATCAGCAACCTTACCCCCTTGTTTTAAAGCTGACCCAGGAAGAGCATTTGTTCAGGCATTTTCAGGTGATAATACGCGGGACACATCCAGCCAAGATGTCACCAATTTAGTGCTCGTAGAAGAAGAGGATCAAATAACTGCAATAATACGCAATAAATATGGTAACAAAGTGATGACCGTCTCTGCACCTAAAGCATCAGTTATTCGCTGCTCTGTTGACGGAACGAGACAGACGATTTTTTTCCCAGCGTTTAAACTCAGCGGGAAGCTCAGTACAACCAATAGCAATCCTGTATACCGTGCGTTTATCCCCGCACGCAAAATAACGGTTGAATCTAGCGCTTCCGTAGATGTAAGCTATCTGGGCGCACACAGCAAAGCTAAAGAAAGCGTCGGGGCCTCAAAGGGATTAAGTCTCTCACGTCAAAGTGAAGCCGTAATTTTTTGTGAGAACGTTCGCACAATCACTTATCATCCTCAAACAGAGGAGCCAATGATTGATTCGTTTTATAAAGATTTTAGCAAGTTAGACCCTACTGATGCTCCTACTCCAGGAACCTGTAAAACAATTACCCTAGTACTCAACAGCACAGCAGCCCCAGGAGCTGAGAAAACCACGGGAACACCAGGTGCAGGTGCCGCTGGGACTGCTTACGCAACGGGACCCTCTGGAGCATCTGGAGTTAAAATTTCTTGGCCTCCTAGGAGAGCTGCAGGAGCTAGCGCACCCACGGGAACACTAGTCGCAGGTGCAGGTGCAGGTGCCGCTGGGACTGCTTACGCAACGGGACCCTCTGGAGCATCTGCAGCAGTTAAAATTTCTTGGCCCCTTGGGAGAGCTGCAGGAGCTAGCGCACCCACGGGAACACTAGTCGCAGGTGGCGGTGCAGCAAGTCCCAGCGGAGCTGGAACAACCCCTTTTGCTAGCACTGATGCTCGCGCCCCAGGACCGCAGGCTCCTGGAGCCACACCTCAATAAGGACGGAAGATAAGTCGCGCGAATTAAACCTAGCCAAGCGCTCAAAAATCAGGTATAATCGCGCCACTTTCATTTTAATTATGCAGAAAAAACATGCTTGACCCAAATAAAATCCGTAATATCGCCATCATTGCTCACGTTGACCATGGCAAAACCACGCTGGTGGATAAATTATTGCAACAATCTGGCACCTTTGGTGAGCGCGCTGCGATTGTGGAGCGGGTCATGGACTCTAACGATCTGGAAAAAGAACGTGGCATTACGATTCTGGCAAAAAATACAGCTGTGGATTATGAAGGCTATCGCATTAATATCGTCGACACCCCTGGGCATGCGGACTTTGGCGGCGAAGTGGAACGCGTTTTATCGATGGTGGATTCGGTTTTGCTGATTGTCGATGCGGTGGATGGCCCGATGCCACAAACGCGCTTTGTGACGCAGAAAGCCTTTGCGCAAGGCCTGCACCCGATTGTCGTAATTAACAAAATCGATCGCCCTGGCGCACGGCCTAATTGGGTGGTGGATCAGGTATTTGATCTATTTGCAAAATTGGGTGCGAATGATGACCAATTGGACTTTCCGATTGTATATGCCTCTGCTTTGCAAGGCTATGCCAAATTAGATTTAAAAGATGAAACCACGGACATGAGCCTCCTCTTCCAAACCATTATTGACAAGGTGTCCCCACCGAATGCGGATGTGAATGGGCCCTTCCAAATGCAAATTTCATCACTTGATTATTCAAACTATGTGGGCGTAATTGGAATTGGCCGGATTACCCGTGGCAAAGCGCGCACCAATATGCCGGTGACCGTGATTGATGTGAATGGTAAAACGCGGAATGGCCGTATTCTCCAAGTCTTGGGGCATATGGGCTTAAAACGGGTTGAAGTGCCAGAAGCCTCTGCAGGCGATATCATCTGTATCACTGGATTGGAAAACATTTTCATTTCCGATACGGTGTGTGATCCTGCTTGTGTTGAAGCAATGACGCCGCTGTCTGTGGATGAACCTACCGTCACCATGACTTTTCAGGTGAATAACTCTCCCTTTGCTGGCAAAGAAGGCAAATACGTCACCTCGCGTCAAATCCGCGAACGCCTCAACAAAGAATTGATTCACAATGTGGCCCTGCGCGTGACCGATACAGAAGATCCAGATAAATTCCAGGTTGCAGGTCGTGGCGAATTACATCTTTCCGTCCTCATTGAAACCATGCGTCGTGAAGGCTATGAACTTGCGGTCTCGCGCCCAGAAGTAATTTTTCATACCAAAGAAGATGGCACCCAGGAAGAACCCTTCGAATGGGTTACCATCGACGTGGAAGAAGCCAATCAAGGCGGCGTGATGGAACGCATGGGGATGCGTCAAGGCGACCTCCTCAATATGGTTCCAGATGGACAAGGTCGCGTCCGTTTAGAATATATGATTCCTACCCGCGGCCTCATCGGCTTTAGAACAGAATTTATGAGCATTACCTCCGGCACCGGCATCATCACCCACGTGTTTGATCATTACGGCCCCATGAAAAAGAATGTCGCCAATGAACGCCCACGCGGTGTATTGATTGCCAATTGCGCCGGCAAAGCCTTGGGTTATGCTCTGTTTAATCTGCAAGACCGCGGCCTGATGATGATTGATCACGGAACCGAAGTTTACGAAGGCATGATTATCGGCATCCATTCGCGTGACAATGATCTCGTCGTCAATGTGATTAAAGGCAAGCAGCTCACCAATATTCGCGCTGCAGGTACCGATGAAAATATCGTGCTGACCACACCGATCAAACATTCACTCGAACAAGCCCTTGAATTTATCAATGATGATGAATTGGTTGAAGTCACACCGAAGTCCATCCGTCTGCGCAAACGTTTCCTCACCGAAAACGAACGCAAACGTGCTGATCGCTCAAAGGCTGAGTAATAAAAAACATCACCCTAATGTAATGTTCCTATGAGCAATCCCCTCTTCCCTTGCGGAGGAGGGCTAGGGTGGAGGGAGCACAGTATTTCTTCACCTCCACCCCAACCCTCCCCCGTCAAGGCTACGGCATGCACACATCTCTGAGTGAATTACACCCCAATCGTCATCCTGATCCCCCATGCGAAGCTTGGGGCGTCAGGACCCAGCTTTAAAGTAACTCATTATTTTTTGAAATATTATATGAATTTTAACGGAGCTATTTATTTTT
>CAMARA010000068.1 GCA_945860585.1 Francisella tularensis subsp. holarctica
CCTATTCGATTCCTCAAGTTGTTTTATATAGCCTGCAGCCAGCATTATCAAAGGTTTTAGCGTTTAATGATGTGAATATTAACACGTGTATATTATTTTGCAATACTCTAGATGCGTTTTTAATTCGAATAGGGGGCTGAGTAGTTACATCCAGACGCTCTTAGTCGCTTAGTGAGCTTGCTTGATAGCACTCAACTGGAACATGCAGAGCACATTCTGGCAGCCATCGCCTGCCTCGCCAAAGATAATAAAATCAACACCAGTATTTTTAGAAATATGCCCGAGTTGAAACGCAAAGTCGAGCAACTGGCGGGTATTGAAATAGCAGATGCGAAACGTCGTGAAAGATTTACAATCCAGCTGCACCATATCAATAGCATGCTTTTTGCAAGCGAAGAACCAACCCCAGAAGCGCTGGAGTATGTTGTGATGACAGAACGCCCACTCGAATCCAGTGCAGAGGCTTTATCCCGATATCAAGCATGGATTGAGGCTAATCCAGATCATATTCAGTGGATGCTGAAAAACGATGAACTATGGAATTTCATCCCCTTGCCATCAAGCTCTGATCCACTTCTGATCATGCGTACGTTAGACCTACTGACTATGCTTGCACAAAAAAATGCTGAAGCTTGCAAACGCCTGGGCAATATTGCAACCGCTCAAATACTCAATACCCTGCACTTATCCCCACCTAATCCAGAACTGAAAACCAAGCTATTTAAATTGATAAGCTGTCTCTGTCAAACATTTGATATCGTTTCGGACGTCCGTCGTTATATCTGCACACGAGATACGGTAAAAACTTTACTTAATGTCACGCCAGAAATGAACTTAGAGAGTGATATTCTTGGACTCAGAGTGTTGAGCTTACTCATGGAATCGCCATTCTGTGTTGCTTATTTTTTAAGTCAAAATGTAAGCACTGAACTCCCCCGCTTATGGGAAATATTCAAGACCCCCCCTACGCTTGAAGTAAAATTCTTATGCCTTTCTGCACTCTGTCGTATTGTGGAGTATGCTGCAAGCGGGCCTGATGAAGTAAAAAGCCAGGTGATCAGCGTGATCAAAGACGCCGGTTTTGACGAGCTTTCTGCACCGTTTTTAAACCCAACCCAAGCAGTCCTTTGCTTTGGCTGCACAGTTGGCCCAATGGATCCAGAGCCCTCCGAGCTTGCCCCCTCCGCTTGCTGATACTTGTCAAAACCCACACGCTTCGCTACACTCCTTTTAAACGCTTTACCGGGAAAATATGCGCATTTTAATTTGGTTTGTAGCGACTTTGTTTGTGATTTATACTTTTACTTTAGGAACTGCGGCGTCTGTGTTTAGCGACGCCATTCAACAATCGCTGCATTTAAGCCCGGCGCAGACTTCACTTTCCTTCGGCTTATTTGTGATTGGCTTTGCCTGCATGCAATTACCGGCTGGGTTTTTACTGGATCGCTACAATACGCGCTATGTTCTGAGTGCGGCGATTATCCTCATGATGCTGGCGACTTTTTTAGCGTCTATTGCCAAAAGCGGCACGCTGTTTGGGATTGGCAATTTTTTGGAAGGCATGGCGGGCTCCTTCGATTTTGTTTGCGTCAGCGTGCTCGTGGCCCAATGGTTCTCGCCGCGGATGTTTCCCATTTTGACGGGGCTTACCCAAACGCTGGCTTGTTTTGCGGTGGCGGGATTGCATTATGCTTTGAGCTTAGATCTGCAATCTCATAGCTGGCAAGGGATTTATCATCATTTTATTGCGATGAGCGTCATCCTGCTGATTTTAACTTTTATATTTGTAAGAACGCCTCCGCAGTTTCATCAAGAATTTACCCTTTCTTTTAAGCAGGCATTGGGGCGTGTTCTGCGCAAAAAACAAAACTGGCTCTGCAGCCTGGGCGCCGGCACTTCTTTTGGACTCCTGCTTTCCTATGCCAGTTTTTGGTATACGCAAATTGATAAGCATTATGCGATTTCCAATATCGAAAATGCGATGATTGGCGGCTGTATTTTTTTAGGGATTGGTGTCGGCACGCCATTGCTGGGGTATCTGTCCAATCTGCTCCATTCACGCAAGACGGTTTTGCATGTTTCACTCTGCCTCGGCATTATGGTGCTGATGCTGGGACTGTATCTGCCGCATTTTAATACCCCTTCGCTCCTACCCTCAAAAATCATTGCCTTTTTCATTGGATTCTTTCTCTCGGGCGGACTCTTGTATTATACAGTGGTCAGCGAGAGCACGGATCATGATACACGGGGCCTGGCATTGAGCATGACCAATACTTTTACTTTTCTTTTTAACACCCTGAGCCTGATGATTCCCTATCTGCTTCTTACGCAGATGTCAAAAACATATTTCACCTATTTGTGGATTTATCCAGGATGTGCTATTTTAACTCTGGTATTTAACTATTTTATCAAGGAGACTGCAACATGAGAACACTCTGGGGATTAGTGATTTGGTTTGTATCGGCACTATTTGTGATTTATGCATTTTGCCTGAATACGGCTGCGGCGGTGTTTGCTGGCTCCGTGGAAAGCTCCCTGGGCATTTCCAGTGTTCAAGCGGCTTACGCAGTGGGAGCCTTCACCATCGGCTTTGCCCTGATGCAGATTCCTGCGGGCTACCTCCTGGATCGCTTTAATACCAAGATCATCTTGAGCGCCGGCGTTTTACTCATGGCCATCGGCAGCTTTTTGATTTCCCATGCCAGCGGCCTGGCCCTGTTTTCTGCGGCGAATTTTCTACAAGGAATGGGCGGCTCCTTTGCCTTTATCGGCACCGGGATTTTAATTTCTAAATGGTTCCCTCCCCGCATTTTCCCCATTCTCTTCGGCTTGACCCAAACCCTGTCCTGTTTCTTAACCGGCGTGATTCATTATGTCTTTAAAACCGCCCTCTTGACGCATACCTGGAACAACCTCTATCTTGACTTATCTTACTTTGGCTTTGCTTTATTTATTGCAACTGCTTTAATTGTGAAAGCACCTGCCAGCACGAGCAAAGTCATGCCCGTGACCCTCGGCAAAGCTTTAAGCTCGGTTTTCTCCAGCCCTCAGATCTGGCTGTGTGCGCTTGCAGCCGCCACGACCTTTGGCTCGCTCCTGGCGTACGGAGGCTTCTGGTATCTCAATGTTCAAAACTACTATGATGTACCGATGACTAATTCGCTTATTCTCAGCGCCGTCATCTTTATGGGAATCGGCGTCGGCACACCGATGTTGGGCTGGATCTCCAATCTGGTCCGTTCCAGAAAAGCCGTGATCAGCATCACTTTGGCCCTGGGGAATATGGTTTTATTGATGGGTCTGTATTTGCCTCACTTTAATATTCCAAATTATATTTTGATTAATCTTATTTCCTTTTTCATTGGGTTTTTACTCTCTGGCGCGATGTTGTTTTATACGGTGGTGAGTGAAATTGCAAATGATCAGACTCGCGGCGTGGCATTGAGCTTTACCAATACTGGCGTCTTTCTTTTCAATACAGCACTGTTGTTTATCCCAGACTTCTTTATGACGGGCAATTCAAACACCTTCTTCACTTATCTGTGGATCCTACCGTTCTTTGTGATGATTTCCATTCTCCTCACGTATTTTGTTAAAGAATCCTATCGCTAACCTAAGGAGCACCCTATGAACACTCAAAAAAAAGCATTTCGTGGCCGTATTTTTTATTTCCGGGATTCCTCCACCTTTGACACCATTCCGCGCAGCAAAGAAGTAGACCGCGGTTTTCATGAGCATTCTTATTGCTATCTCGAAGATGGCGTACTGATTCTTGAAGATGGCAAAGTGCATGCCGTCGGTGCGTACAAAGACATGAGCAAAGCCCTCGAAGGCATTCAAGTAGTCGATTACTCTGGCAAGCTGATTACCCCTGGCTTTATCGATACCCACATCCATGCTGCCCAAAGCGCCATCGTCGCTGCATATGGTGAAAAATTATTAGAATGGCTGAATAATTATGTGTTTCCAGCAGAAAGCAAATATAAAGATGAAACCCATGCCCGTACGGACCTCAATTTTTTCATCGACTTGCTTCTCAAAAACGGTACCACCACGGCGGTTGCGTATGGCCCCTTGATGTTTGAAGCCAATAATATCTTTTTTGAAGAACTGCAAAAACGCAATATGCGCTTTATCACCGGCAACACCATTATGGATGATGATTCTCCTGATTACTTAAAATTATCCACGCAGGAAAATTATGATACGGCAAAAAAGCTGATCCACAAATGGCACAATAAACATCGTCTCTCGTTTTGCGTGACGCCGCGTTTTGGCTTGTCGTGTTCCGAAAAAATGCTCGAGCTTTCCGGCACCTTAGTGCGTGAACATCCGGATGTTTATATCCAAACCCATTTGAACGAAAACATCAACGAGATCAAAGCCACCCAAGAAAAGTTCCCCTGGAGCAAAAATTATCTGGATGTGTATGATCGCTATGGCCTCGTCAATGATCGCGCCGTCTTCGGCCATTGCATTCACATGAGCGAGGCGGAATTAGAAGTCTTTAAAGCAAAAAAAGCCATTATTTCGTCCTGCCCCATCAGCAATAATTTTTTAGGCAGCGGCCTCTTCAATTTTGAACGCACCGCCGAATATACCGACCGCATCACCTTCGCCAGTGACTGGGGCGCCGGCAATTCCATCTCCATGCTGCGCGTGATGGATGACGCCTACAAAGTGGCAATGCTCAGCGGCTACAAGCTCCCCAGCATGCTGCGCTGGTATTTATGCACCCTGGGCTCTGCGCGCGCCTTACAGATTGACGATAAAATCGGTAATTTCGAAGTCGGCAAAGAAGCAGACTTTATCGTGATCGATCCCAATGCGACGGAAATTCTCAAATACCGCAATAATCAAGTAGACGATATTTTTGAACTCTTGTTCATCATCATGTCGCTGGGCCTGCAAAACAATATCGCCGCCACCTATATCATGGGCGAAGCTGCGTATATTAATCCCTGCACGTCCAATTAGCACCAGAACAATCGCATTGCGGCCTCGATTACTCATATAGTGATTGAGGCGGCAGAATCTCCCATACCCAACTTTGACATTTATCAAATGAGAGTGGCATAAACAAAGGCTTGCAGAAGATCAAAAAGTCATACTTGTCACTACAAGTTCTTTTTTGTGAGTCGGTCAGCAATAATGCTTAACGACGGCTAAACTTTGCATCGGCATGTCGAGT
>CAMARA010000069.1 GCA_945860585.1 Francisella tularensis subsp. holarctica
ATATTAGAATGAGCGCTCTTTGCTTTACTTTTGGCTGAGGGTGGTTGGTGTATAGGGCGTGTAGCGCTGATATCTCTTCTTCAGAAAATGACAACTTTATCATTTGATAAGCTTTCAGTCAGGGTAAATTTGAATAATCATATCCTAAGGTAATCTAAAAAATCAATTTCCTAAAACCTCAATTTGTGACCGCGCGTGGTATAACTATGGAAAAGTGGCGGATAGATGCCACACATCTGGATATTTTTATATTGATATTGAAAATGGGGCACCCCAATGCTGCGCATCGCCCCTCTGTAACCTCTGCACTGGATGAGCTTAATGCACTTATAGCAGTCCTAGCACCTGCTCCAGCTGCCGGTGCCGGCGCAGGTGCAGGTATGGCCGTGTCAGCAGGACCAGGGGTGAAAGAGCCAGGATCACTGATAGAAGAAAGCCAATGGCCTTCTCCTCTGTGCTTTTCCCCAATCAAAACAGGGGGCGTATCACGTAGGCACAGCGCTTTTGCGAGGCTTGGCACAGATAGTCCTGTGAGGTATGGAAGCGCGGGCACTCCCATTGTCGGATGTTTTTCTCCAATGTCAGGAGCAGCAGGTTCTCCAGCGCCAGACCCCTCAGCTGTGGACTTACTTAGTCCGAGATAAGCCTCTTCTGCCGCATACACACGCGTTATTCATAAAGTTTATTCTGATAAAATAATTGCTTACGCATTCGCGCCTTTACACGAGCGGAAATCGGGCCTATACTTTAGCTATGCCTTGGGATAGACCCAGCCAGGAAGCAGACGCTTCCGTCTCAAAGATAAAAGCTGTAGTGCAAACAAAAACAACCCCAGTTCAAGCGGGTTAAAAACAAGAAAAAACGTAAATAAAGGGAGAATCATCATGTTAAAATGGGCTCTAATCTTTTTTATTATTGCCATTATTGCAGGCGTATTTGGTTTTACAGGGATTGCAATCGCTTCTGCGGGAATCGCTAAAGTGCTCTTTGTAATCTTTATCGTGCTGTTTGTACTGAGTCTGATTACGCATCTCGTGCGTGGTCCTAATCCTAAAGTCTGAGTAATCAGGAGACTGACATGTTAAACAGAATATTTGCGCTCCATAATAGCTATTTGCAATTAGCTACAATGCGCGTCCTGCTCTTTTTTACCCTCTTTATGGGTTTGGGGCTGTTGACTTTGTTTATGGCCGCGACCATGTATACCGAGTGGCACTGGACCTTAAACTGCATTTTTATCGCGTGCATGGTGCCCTGGGCAGTAGCAGGTCTTGTGTTTCTGGCCCTCACCTGTGCGTATGCGCTTAAGTTTCACCACAAGAAAAAAGCGCTCTGCCAATACACTGCAGGCAGTGGTTTAGTGACCGCGGTGTTTTCTTTTCTGTTGCGCCACCTCATCAGCTAGGGAGTGAGGGGCCACAAAGAGGGCAGCCATTCAATCTGCGGGAACGCTTTTTCGAGGGATGCCTTGTGTTTTTGAAGGGTGAGTATTTTTAGGTTTGGTCCGGCGTCTTGCGTCCAATATACTGGCAAGCCTTGATCTCTCAGGGCTTTAATCTCCTGCATGGGGCGTAAAGTGTCAGGAAGAAAATAGCAGATAGCAGGTTGGGCAGAAAGCATGGTGGCATGCATCGCCATGGCGTTATTTTCTGCGGTTTCGCCTAGCAATTGAAAGTTTTGTTGCTCCAGGGCGTGCTTCATTTTGACGAGATCATTTTCCACTTGTTTAGGCCAGGCTTCATAAAGCTGCGAAGTCTGGGTGGTGCGGTTCATGGCCTCACGCGAGCCGATGGACTTTTTGGCCGTGCTGAAAATCAAGAGACCAATGGTCAAGCCAGGCATCGTGTAGGGGAGGGGCTCTGCATAACTATCCAGACCGTCTTCCCGCTCGCCGCGATGCCATTCTACAAAACCCTGCCACAGCGAGCGGCTGGCGCTGCCACTGCCGATGCGACAGAGAATCGATAGGATCGGCTCGGGCAGATCCCAGGCGTAGAGATCTGCAAAAGCTTTCACGAGCGCCGCAAAACCACAGGCCGAAGAGGCGAGTCCTGCAGCAACAGGGAGATTCAGCGTCGTATCAATGCGATAATGTTGTCCCGCATCCATCGTGAGTAAATTTAGAAAATGGCTCAAGCGCTGATGAAAGCTCTCGGTTTCAGCAATCAACTCGCCATTCAAATACACTTGATTCACTGAGGCATCAATCGGCGTAATGCGGGTGTGTGCGCCTTTTTCACCTAGAGAAATGGAGAACGAACTCGTCATCGGCAAATTCAGCAGGCTCTGGCGCTTGCCCCAATATTTAATCAGCGCGATATTGCTGGGCGCAAAAGCTTCACCCCAGGATTTTTGCGGTGTCTGCCGTTGACTTGCGAGTAATTGTTTAAGCATGAATCTGTACTCCTTGCGTAGAGAGACGAACATCCAGAACCTCTCCCGCGATGTTGTTTTGATTGTCGCGATGCCCTACAGCAAACACGCAATCTCCAAGGCCGGAGCCTGATATTTTAGCCGCAAGAATGCCGGGCGTGGCCTCTAGATCATGGACTATTTGATCCAAATGAGTATCCGATACGCCAAGCGCTTGCATCAGTTTTTGATTGGCCTGCATGGCTTGCGCAAAGCGGGGGAGGTCGCCTGTTTCTAAGGCTTGCGCAGCTTGCGCAACACAGCGATCAATGTCCTCAAAAAGCTGTGCATAACGCGCCGGATCTTGCTGACGCCATGCTTCAACGATTTGAATGACCTCAGGCGTTGGCGTTTTGTATCCAGCATAAATCAAGTGAAAGGGCAGCTCAGTCAGCGAGGGATTCGGCCAAATTGGCTTGAAAAAAACCGGCTCGCGACGATACAGTACAATCCCTCCCACAATGGCCGCCATTAAATCCGCTCCCGAACCACGACCCTGAACTTCCAACAAACTCGCATAGCAGATGTCAAACAAAGATTTATCCTGCGGTGCGCATTCCAAAATCGCCGCCGCCGTCGCCACCATCACGGCAGCGGAGGAGCCCAAGCCTAGAGTGGCAGCAAAGTCACTCTGAATTTCTAAATCCATTCCCTGCTGCACATTCATCTGTTTGATAATAGACAGGATAAATCGAAAAGGGTCTGTAATCTCTAATGTATCCAGACTCCCCGTATAATTCCCCAATGCAGAACGAATAGTAATGATGCGGTCCAAGCGCGGCTGCAGATAAACATGCAAGCGGGGCGAGGCCGCCGCAACCAGGGCATGCTTACCATGCAGCACTGCATGCTCGCCCATCAGCATCAAGGTTGCAGGGGCGGAGCTGTGGATCATACTAAAAGCTCACCACGCAAAGCATAGGTCTGCGTCTCGGTAATTTTAATCGGCATGATCTGGCCAATCAGGCGCGCATTGCCGTTAAAATTGACGATGCGGTTATTTTCAGTGCGACCCATCAATTCATGTTCATTTTTAGGCGAGACACTTTCGACTAAAACTTGCTGAACGGTGCCCAGCATGGCGTCGCTGATGGCATTGGTATTTTGATTAATCCGGGTTTGCAGCGTTTTGAGGCGTGCTTTTTTAACGTCTTCGGGTGTATCATCAGAGAGGTCCGCAGCAGGGGTGCCAGGGCGTGGACTGAATAAAAAGCTAAACGAATGATCAAAGCCAATGTCTTCCACCAGCTTCATGGTTTGGGCAAAATCAGCCTCAGTTTCACCTGGAAAGCCGACAATGATATCGGTTGAAATCGTGATATCTGGGCGAATGGCTTTGAGCTTGCGGATCTTACTTTTATATTCTAAAGCAGTGTGCCCGCGCTTCATCAGGGCCAAAATACGGTCAGAGCCACTTTGAACGGGCAGATGTAATTGGTTGACGAGTTTGGGATTATCTGCAAAAGCTTGGATCAGATTGTCATTAAACTCAACGGGATGGGACGTGGTAAAGCGAATGCGTTTTAGATCAGGAATTTCGCTGAGATAATAGATCAACAGAGCGAGATCCGCAGTGTTGCCGTCCTTCATCTTCCCCAGATAATGATTGACGTTCTGGCCGAGGAGGGTGACTTCGCGCACGCCCAACTCCACTAACTTCAGGACTTCCACCAGGATATCATCAAAGGGGCGGCTAATTTCCTCGCCGCGGGTGTAGGGAACAATGCAATAACTGCAATATTTACTGCAGCCTTCCATAATCGACACATAGGCTTTGACGCCTTCTGCACGCGGCTCCGGCAGGCAATCAAACTTTTCGATTTCAGGAAAACTCACATCCACCTGATGTTGCACGCCATTTTGACGTTGGCGAATCAACTCTGGTAGGCGATGAATGGTCTGCGGGCCAATCACCATATCGACATAAGGCGCACGGCGAATGATATTGGCACCTTCCTGACTGGCGACGCAGCCAGCAACTGCAATCAGCATCTCCGGTCGCTTGGCTTTGATTTTACGCCAACGACCAAGTTGATCATAGACTTTCTCTTCTGCTTTTTCACGAATCGAGCAGGTATTCAAAATTAAAATATCTGCTTCGGCTTCAATCTCTGTTTTAGCGTAGGAGAATTCTTTCTCAAGCAGATCTCGCATTTTCTGGGAGTCGTATTCATTCATCTGACAACCCAGTGTTTTTACAAAATAGTGTCCGGACATATATGAGTGCAAGTGTTGATTTTTATAAGCGCTGATTATACTTGATTTTGACGTAATGACCAAGCGACTTATAATTTAACATAATATACATTATACGAAATTACAGACAGGGATTGTTAGCGCAATAGTAACGATTCACCGTTTCCGAAAGCCGCGTAAAATAAATATGAAAAAAGCGAATAAAACGCTTGACAGGGTTTTTGGGCGAAATTGTCAAAAATCAGGTTTTCAGAAGCGGTCATGAGGACTTGCCCCTGGGGCTTATTTGCAGGCGC
>CAMARA010000070.1 GCA_945860585.1 Francisella tularensis subsp. holarctica
CCGCGTGCGCGAGGATGACACGGTTCGGGGGGTGCTGCATCATAATCGAATAGGTAGACAATTTTCCATTTGCAAAGTGAAATAAGATTGGGTATGATACGCATCTATCTCGGGGCGTAGCGCAGCCTGGTAGCGCACATGCATGGGGTGCATGTGGTCGGAGGTTCAAATCCTCCCGTCCCGACCATTTTGTACTGAGATATCATGCTATCATTTTTTGACAAAGACATTTCTATCAAGCGCGAGATTCTGGCGGGCTTGACCACGTTTTTCACCATGGCCTACATCATTATTGTTGCACCGACTATGTATCATCAGGCGGGTGCGGATTTTAATGCTGCCTTCACCGCTACCTGTGTCGTGACTGTATTGGCTACTTTGTTGGTGGCCTTGTATTCCAATCTGCCAGTGGGAATGGCGCCTGGACTGGGCCTGATGTCTTATCTTTGCTTTGAAGTAGTGGGGCGCCTGGGCTTTAGCTGGCATACTGGGCTGGCTGCGGTTTTTATTTCCGGGCTGGTATTTATGGTAATTACCTTAACGCGCATTCGGCAGTTTATTCTGCGGGCAATTCCGCGCTCCATGGGGCTGGCCGTGGCGGCGGGGATTGGCTTTTTTATTGGTTTTCTAGCTTTGCGTAATGCGGGGATTATTGTCTCGGATCCCGCGACTTTATTGACGCTTGGGCCTTTGGCGCATGGGCCAGCACTCTTGTTTTTTCTGGGCTTCTTTTTAATTACAGTTTTGGATGGATATGGCGTGCCCGGCAGTATTTTAATTGGCATTGTGGCCGTGACAGTCATTGGAAATTTACTGGGATTGAATCATTTTCACGGAATTTTTGCACTGCCACATTTTTCGTTTTCCCACTTTGGAGTTGCTGATTTTGCGCCGCTCTGGCATGCGAATAGTATTCCGGTATTGTTTACTTTTGTGATTATTGCGCTGTTTGATAGTACGGGAACCTTGCTGGGCCTCACCAGCTTAATCCATTTTTCCAGTCAAAAAGAAGCCAATAAAAAGATCAATCGCGCCTTGTTGATGGAAAGTTTTGCCACGACCGGCGCGGCATTGATCGGCGCCTCCACACTGTCCCCTTTTGTTGAAAGCGCTGCAGGAATTAAAGCTGGAGGCAAAACCGGCCTGACTGGGTTAGTCATCGCGTTTTGTTTCTTACTGAGTTTATTTTTAGGTCCGCTGGCAGGAAGCATTCCTCCTTTTGCGACAGCCAGCGCCTTATTTTATGTGGCTTGCATGATGGTGAAACCTTTTGCGGGCGTAAACTTTGATGATCCGACTGAACTCATTCCTGCAGTGATGATTCTCTTTATCATTCCCTTAAGCTTTTCCATTGCAGATGGCGTGGGCATTGGCATTATCTGTTATGTCGCGCTGAAAGGAGCACGGCGAGAGTGGAGTGCAATTCATCCCATGTTGTGGATTTTAATGCTAATCTTCCTCGTCTATTTTGGATTATGAACGAAAACACGTCTGATAATCGCTGGCTGATCGTCTTTATCGTCGTGATGCTGGCTGTGGTTGAAGTCCTGGATATGACGATTGTCTCTGTGGCATTGCAAGATATGAAAGGCGCGCTAGCGGCGGCGCCGGATCAAATCACTTGGACGATTACGGTGTATGGCGTGAGTGCGGCGATTGTGATGCCGATGACCGGGCTCTTGTCTGCGCGTTTTGGGCGTAAAAAATTACTGATTATGAGTGCCTATGGTTTTACGGCCAGTTCTTTTTTATGCGGGTTGAGCACCTCTCTGGTGCAGATTGTGATCTTTAGAGGCTTGCAGGGTTTATTTGGCGCCTTGCTGCCGTCCCTGGCCCAGGCAACGATTGTGCATACATTTAACAAAAAAGAACTGCCCAAAGCTATGGCTATCTTCGGCGTCGGTATGATGGTGGGGCCGATTTTAGGGCCAATACTGGGCGGGCTCATCACTGATCATATGGGGTGGCGCTTTATTTTTTATGTGAATGTTCCAATTGGCATTATCGGCGCGCTTTTGGCTGCGCGCTTTTTGCCCGCAACACCCAGCGGAGAACGTAAAATTGATTACAGCGGCCTGATCTTATTGGCGCTCAGCGTCGGAGGGCTCCAGTTTGTTTTAGATAAAGGCAATGAGATGAACTGGTTTGCCTCTAATGCCATTTTATTTGCGAGTGCGCTCAGCCTGGTGAGCTTTATCGGCTTTTTTTACAAAGGTTGTGTGGACCCCCATCACGTCGTTAATTTTAAATTATTTAAGGATAAAAATTTTGCCCTGGGTTGTGGGATCATGTTTTTTTATTGTGTGGTTTTTTTAGGGACGCTGTCCTGGCTACCGTTGATGCTGGAATTATTCTATCATTTTCCTTCTGAAACAGCGGGCCTGGCCTTGATGCCGCGGGGGGTGGCGTGTTTGCTCACGATTATTTGCTCGGCCCGTTTGGTGCGGGTGGTGGACTCCCGCTATCTGATTGTGATCTCGGTGTTGATGTATGCTTCGGGAACTTACATGATGTCTGGATTTAATCTCTTGCAGGGGCCGGACGCTTTACTCTGGCCTAATCTGATTCAGGGTGCCGCAGTGGGTCTGTTTTTTGTGCCCTTAAATGGTCTTGCCTATCAAAGTCTGGATAAAAAATATTTTAATGAAGCAAGTGGCTTGTTTAATTTTTTCAGAAGCATGGGCAGCTCCGTGGGCGTGGCGGTGTTCACGACGATTATGTCGCGGCAGGTTCAGGTGAGTTGGCAGGATATGGTTCAGCACGTGAATCCTTTTAATCCTGCGTATGTGCATTGGTCTCAGGCAATCCATACGGTGATTCCAAGCCCGATTGCGACCGCGATTTTAGGCGAAAACATTATCAACAGTCAGGCCTATATGGTTGCTTTTATTGACGGCAATTATCTATTTGCTTTTTTAATGTTATTATTGATCCCCTGCATCATGTGGATGAGCCCGCGCATTGCCAAAAGTGATGACGAACTGATAATGGAGTAAATACAATGAATCAACAATACTGTGGAACCATCGCCATTGTGGGGCGCCCCAATGTGGGAAAATCAACTTTAATGAACCATCTTTTGGGGCAGAAGATCAGCATCACCTGTAAAAAGCCGCAAACAACGCGGCATCAAATTCTTGGCATTAAAACGGTAGAGGATGCACAATACATTTTCGTCGACACCCCCGGCATGCATCAAAATCAAGGCGCGGTTTTGAATAAACATTTAAATCGCGCTGCATTTAGTGCCCTGCATGATGTCGACGCAGTGCTCTGGTTGATTGAGCCTAAATGGACGGAAGCAGAGGACTGGATTTTCGAGCGTCTTAGCACCGTGCAGCAGCCGATTATTCTCGCCATTAATAAAATGGATGATCTCGCCAATAAGGCTGAAATTTTACCCCTGATGGAAATGCTGCAGGCGAAAGGGCGCTTTGCGCAGATTATCCCGATCTCTGCACGCAAAGGCCAAAATCTGCCGGAATTATTAACTAGTCTTAAAGCCTATTTACCTGCTGCCCCTTTTGAATATGCAGAAGATGAGGTTACCAATAAATCGGTGCGCTTCCTTGTCTCTGAGATCATCCGTGAAAAACTCATGCGCTTCCTGGGTGAAGAATTGCCCTATGCCAGTTCCGTAGAAATTGAGCTCTTCAAAGAGGGCAAAACCCTGACTGAGATTTCCGCAGTGATTTATGTGGAGCGCGCCTCTCAAAAAGGCATGGTGATTGGGGAGAAGGGCCAGAAGCTCAAAGAAATCGGCACCGAAGCCCGTCTGGATATTCAAAAATTGCTCGACACCAAAATCATGTTACGCCTCTGGGTAAAAGTCAAAGAAAACTGGCGAGATGATGAGCAGGCCCTTAACAATTTAGGCTACAATTAAAAAAATTCATCTCTTTCACAAATAATGCTTGACTTGAGCCGCCAACTTCACTAGAATTGCAAGCCTTGGTGCAGCGTTCACGTTGCCAGCCAAGATGCGGAGCGGTAGTTCAGTTGGTTAGAATGCTGGCCTGTCACGCCGGAGGTCGCGGGTTCGAGTCCCGTCCGCTCCGCCATTTTTTTAATTTTTTCATTCCAGATATTGGTTTAATCTACACATAAAATTTGAAGATCGGGGAAGGCATATGCTTGTTGGTGTTGGTGGTCTTGGTGGTCTTGGCTCCTGGAACTCTTCTATTCCTATGCTGTATCTGCCTCATCCGCTTGCACCATTCAACCACCAATGGGAAGATCGTTTTGGTGAAGTGCCTGACTTAACAAGCCTGCCTGATGCACTATCTTCTTTGTCTGTTATTTTAAAAGGGGATGCGCCTTTAGGATGGTGGCCCAGTCTAACCAGTCGTATCAGTCAGATTGCGCAGAGTATTCACCAAGCATTAAGTTTTCCAGTAGCCGCTGCAGCTGAAGTTGCGGTCGATGCACATGGGGAATCCTCAGACATCGATCCGGGTTTCGTTAGCTTGCCCTTTAGCGAAGGTTCCGTTAATATACCACGCGCGGTCACAAATTGAGGGTTTTACTTAATACTTAGGTGTGATAACATTGCGCCTATGCCATGGGTATATGATCCGCACAGCGGTGGGACGAAGATTCCCCCTTCAGTTCAAGAGGATCTCTGCAAGCAAGCGGAGGC
>CAMARA010000071.1 GCA_945860585.1 Francisella tularensis subsp. holarctica
CGCCTTTTGATATACTGACCACAGCCATGGTTCAAGATGTCGAGGATGCGCTTAATTCTCGACCACGAAAGATTCTGGGCTACAAGACTCCATGTGAGGTGTTCTTTTCTGATGCTTAACACTGTCGCACTTCAGGGTTGAATGGGCGCTTTAATTTAATATGCCATGATTATATGGTAAATAAATTAAAGTGTCAAGTTATGCGAGGCCGATTGTGCGAGGCCGAGTGTTATGCGAGGCCGAGTTATGCAGGGCCGAGGCGCATTAAGGCAAACGGGAGCGGTTCAGTGGGGGTGGATAAAATTAGGCCGGCTTCTTTTTGGGAGGTGAGGATTTTTGCGCGGGGATATTTGATGACTTGGGCTAAATCTTTGACATGCAGTTGGCGGGTCCATTTGATTTCAATGGGCCAGAATTGCTGTTGATCGATATAGGCAATGTCTACTTCGCCTGTGGCTTTGATGTAATAGGTCGGGTAGTAGCGCCGATAATGCGTGATGGCGCAGGCCTCTACGAGTTGGGAAGTCAGAATAGGGTCTTGCAGCAAGGGTTGAATCTGTTGCGTGAATGGATCTTGGCAGGGCGCAAGCCAGGCTCCCACAGCGTGTTGAATAAAGGGGTCTGCAAAGAGGATCTTTTTGGCTTTTTTGGGCGCTGCGACGAGCTTATCTTCGAGGAGGGCGGATTGGATAAAGAGCGCGTCCATATCTTCTAAAAGCAAGACATAATCCGAGACCGTTTTGTGATGATCAATCGATAGGTCACGGGCCAGCGCCTGCCAGCTTAATTGCGAGCCTTGACGTTTTAAAATCGCGCCTAAGACTTCCATGAGGTAGTGTTCCTGCTTGCCTCGTTTTAGCATGTCTCCGCGAATCCAATCTGAATAGGTGGCGAGTGTGGCAGGTAAAATACGTTGATATGCGGCGAGATCATTGATCGCTGTCAAGTATCCACCATGAATGAGATAGGCTTGAAAAGCGTCAAATACTGCGGTGAAATCGGTTTTATCGATGGATTTTAAATTGAGGGTTTCGTTAAAAGACAGGGGGTAAAGATGAAAATTGACTTGATCTGCAATGCCGCGCCGCCCTGGAAAACGCATGCGTGCATCGCGCATCAGGCTGATGTCTGAACCGGTTAAGAGCACAATGCAATTTTCAAAAAGTCCGAGATCTGCGGCATATTTAATGGCTTTGTCCCAGTCTTTGATATAGGTGACTTCATCGATGGCCAAGTAATGTAACGCACCCGCTGGCATCATTTTTAATTGAGTATCAATCGCCTGAAGCAGGGCATGGTGATCATCCAGAATTTCGCCGGATAAAAAAAACAATGGAATGAGGGTCGATGCCCGCTTCAAGGAGGCGCACCATCCATTGCTTGATGAGGGTGGTTTTGCCAATTTGGCGTCCTCCACTCAGATTATAAATGCCGGGGATGGTTTGCGGTAAATCGGCAAGAAGCGGCGGCGTGTAAGAATAGGGGCGTTGTTTTAATTGACGGAGCTGTGGATCTACTTGCAGAAAAGTGGCAAGGCCTTCTCGATGAGAATTATGCATGCTTGTCATTGCGTTCACAGTGATTTACTCCTGTAATAGAAATTTGGTCAATGGTCACTGACCAAATTTGGTCAATGCTCATTGACCAAATTATAAAGCAAGCGTTCCAGCAAAGCAATATGGGGGCTTCCGGCGTTGAGGCAGGGGATGTATTCGAAGTGCTTTCCGCCTGCTTGTAAAAAGACTTCGCGATAATTGAGGTTGATTTCTTCGAGGGTTTCTAGGCAATCGCAGGCAAAGCCGGGACAGATGACGTGGATATTGGCTGTACCGCTTTTGGCTAATTGCATTAAAGCTTGATCCGTATAGGGTTGCAGCCAAGGCTCCCGCCCCACGCGCGATTGAAAGCTGAGGATAAACTGGTCTGGTCGGAGGCCCAGCGCCTCGGTCAGTAATTGGGTGGTGCGCTGACATTGCGACAAATAGGGATCGCCCTGGGTGATGTAACGCTGCGGGAGGCCGTGAAAAGAGAGCATTAGTTTATCTGGTGTGCCGTGTATTTTCCAGAAAGCGAGGATGGAGTCTTTTAAGGCTTGAATATACAAGGGGTGGTCGTGATAGTCGCGCAGAAAATGCAGTTCCGGTAATGCAGGGCAGGGTTTCAGCGTAGACATGATGGCTTCAAACGTGGTGGCAGTCGTTGTTGCTGAATATTGCGGATACAGAGGCAAAACAATCACGCGCTGGACACCGGCTTTGCGGAGTTCTAAGAGCCCTTGTTTCAAGCTGGGTGTGCCGTAGCGCATACCTAAAGCGATGGGCGTATCAGGCAAAGCGGTTCTTAATGCTTCAAGGAGCGTTTGGCTTTGAACTAAAAGTGGAGAGCCCTGATCTGTCCAGACTTTTTGGTAATTGCGGGCGGAACGTCGCGGGCGGATATTCAAAATAATCAAATTGAGAATCGGCCACCATTTCCAGCGCGGCAGATCGATCACGCGCGGATCGGATAGGAATTCTTTTAAGTAAGCGCGCACTGCTTTGGGGGTAGGGGCATCCGGGGTGCCGAGATTGGTGATTAAAACGCCTGCTTTTGTATTCATAATAAAGCCTTAATGGGTGCAAATGTTTTGCGGTGAATGGGGCTGACGCCGAGTGTTTTCAATGCCTCGAGATGTTTTTTGGTGCCATAACCGGCGTGGCTTTTAAATCCATAGCCAGGATAGGTCTCGTCTAATTGATCCATGAGGCGATCACGATAGACTTTGGCTAAAATCGAGGCCGCTGAAATGGCGGGAATCAGGCCGTCGCCTTGGATGATGGCTTCGCTGTCCATGCTGACTTTGGGGCAGAAGGTGCCGTCTACGAGAATTTTATCCGGCTGAATCGCCAGCTTTTCAACAGCGCGTTGCATGGCGAGTAAAGAGGCCTGCAGAATATTGATGGCATCAATTTCAGCGACGGAGGCTTCGGCAATCGCATAGCTCTGGGCTTTTTCGCAGATTTCATTAAACAGTAGTTCGCGTTTTTTGGCAGAAAGTTTTTTGGAATCATTGAGTCCTGCAATGGGGCGCGCGGGGTCTAAAATCACAGCGGCTGCGACTACGGGTCCCGCTAAGGGGCCACGTCCGGCTTCATCGACGCCGGCCATGAGGAGGCAGGCTGCGTGGTCAAAAAGTTCAATTTGGTTTATCATCATCGTATTATTGTAAGAATGATTCAGGCTAAGGGCAATGGCAGTCATCCATTTATATGATGCAAACGGCAATATTTTGTGGTTGACAGAGACCCAGAACTTTGATTTTCCGCAGTATGCAGCCTTGGCGCAAAAGCTGTGTGCAGAAAAGGGCGATGGCTTGCTGGTATTTCAGCCTGAGACCTGTCAGGTGTGGATTATTAATGCGGATGGATCGGATGGCGAGTTTTGTGGCAATGGCTTGCAGGCAACGGCTTTTCATGCGCAGTGTTCTGCTCTGACTTTGAGAATGGGTACACGTCAAGTGCAGGCAGAAGTGGACGCAAAAGGGGTGCGCATTTTGCTGGAGGCGCCGCTGCTTTCTCCCGAACAAGTTATGTGGCGCGGCGTGGCAGCGTATGCGATTCACATGCCCAATCCGCATTGGGTATTTGTGCAGCCGCCGCAGGAATGGGTTTTGGATCAGGAGGGCCGCGCCTGCTGTCTGGAGCAACATACCAATGTTGAATGGGTGCAGTCTGAGGGCGAGTATTTTGTCGTCAATGTGTATGAGCGTGGGGCTGGAATCACCGCCGCCTGTGGCTCCGGAGCTTTAGCCGTATTTGAGGTATTGCGTAATTTAGGCAAAGTCACACAGCAGGCGAAAATCAAAATGCCAGGCGGAATCTTGACAGTGGAGGCAATTGGTTCTAAACTGAGTCTTCAGGGGCAAGTTCGCCTCGTTCAATCAAGAGTTATGTAAAATTATGCATCCATCACGCAAAGTCTATCATTATCGTAAGCAGAATGACGATGTGCCTGCACAGGTTTCTGCTCCTGCGCCGGAATTGCATATTCCCGTAGAGATTAAAGAACTCTGGCAGCAGCAAAAAGCCCTGCACAAAAAAATTCATGAAATCGATAATCGTCTGCGTTTCGGCTACAGCGAGGCGCTATATGATTACAAGGTCCAGTTAATTCGAGAGGATGTGATTTTAGCCTGTCAAGTGAATACTGTTTTGCTGGCAAAAAAAAAGACGTAGAAGTATTTTAAGGCGCATTATTTTCAATGATGGAAATAAGTGCCAATCATGGCAGCTAACATGATCGTAAAACCGCCGTAGATCACTTTTTGCATGGAGTGAAGGGTGGCTTGAGTGGCTGCATGCAGGCCAGTGAATTTAGTATCAAGCTGCGCAATATCGCCTTTTAATTCAGTTCTAAGTTCAGCAATTTCAGTCCGCACTTCAGCAATATCGCCTTTTAATTCAGTTCTAAGTTCAGCAATTTCAGTCCGCACTTCAGCAATATCGCCTTTTAACTCAGTTCTAAGTTCAGCAATTTCAGTCCGCACTTCAGCAATATCGCTTTTTAACTCAGTTCTAAGTTCAGCAATTTCAGTTCGTACCTCAGAAATTTCAGTCCGCAGTTCTGACTTTGTAGCCAAAAGATCAGA
>CAMARA010000072.1 GCA_945860585.1 Francisella tularensis subsp. holarctica
AATTCGCTCAGAGATGTGTGCATGCCGTAGCCCTTGCGGAGGAGGGCTAGGGTGGAAGGAGCTTATCAATCCACCCAAAACGGAATTTTCCGACGGGAATAGGCGAAGATTAAGAGGGTAATGGTCAAGCCGCCGCAGGCCGCCAGAATATCATAAATCCAGGTGTGTAAAGTGGGCGCGGTGCCCAGCAAAGGATTACGTGTCGCACCCAGAAAATAGACGAAGGGATTGAGCTTCATAATCAGGGAGTGTGCACCAATGAGTTTGGGCATCCATGAAATCGGCGTAATAAAAAAGGCAATTTGGATACAGCTATTAATCAGGGGTGCGGTATCTCGGTAACGCGTGGAGAGTAGCGTGATCAACAGGCACATCCAATATACATTGATGAGAAGCAAGAAAAACCCAGGAATAAACCACAAAATATTCCAGCCGGGATTGATCTTAAAAAACAACATCACCAAGACATACACCACGAGATTATGTCCCAGGAAAATCACCTGGCGCGAGAGATGCTTGAAGATGTAGAGATTAAACGGAAGGCGAACCTGTTTGATGAAGCTGGCATTTTGTTTAAAGACTTCGGTGGATTCATTGATACTGGTGGAAATAAAAGTCCACATCAAAAATCCGGCGGTAAAAAAGGGAATATAATTGCGCAGATCTTCATGAAACAGGCGACTATAGACCTCTCCCATCGCGACGATAAAAATCAACAAAGACAGGCTGATCCACCAGGGACCGATTACGGAGCGACGATAACGTTGTTTGACCTCGACTTTGGAAAGCTCCAGCCAAATACGATGATGCTTGGCGGCAGCCCAAAAATCCTGAAGGGCAAGGATTATTTGTTTCACGGTTCAGGACCCATCATTGAAAAGTAGTGCTATCTTACTATCCAAATGCAGTCTCTGCAATCCCGCGATACTGCTCAAACTGCAGGGCCCAGAGTTGGCCGGCGTAGGGATCATGAAGCGGCACGGCTTCTCCCAGATCCTGTGAGCAGGACGTAACAAATAGGGTGCCCTGATTTTCGCCCCCAAAAATGCAGCTGGTAGGTCTGTGCATGGGCAGGGCATATTCCTGATCAATTTCACCATTGGGCGTGTAGCGGGTCAGGCGCTGCCCATTCCATTTCGCACTCCAGAGATAACCTTCCTGATCGACCGTGCAGCCATCCGGCGTGCTGAGATCCTCTGCGGGAATTTGAATCAATGGATGTTTCGGGCCCAGGGTGCCGGTTTTTAAATCATAATCACAACGATAAATGGCCTTCTGAAAAGAATCAGTGTAATAGAAAAAACGGTTGCAGGGGCTCCAGCATGGGCCGTTGAAAAGGCTGAGGTCTGTTCTTTTGATCGTGACCTGCCCTTGTGCATCAAGGCAATATAGCTTGCCTTGCGCTGAAATTTTGTCATGACAAACTTCACCCGCCCAGAAACGACCGAGGCGATCGCATTTGCCATCGTTTAAATGCACCGCAGCGCCAATTTCATTGACAATAGCGTGCATGTGCACTTTGCCGGAGGGGAGGTCAATCCAGGCAAAACCCTGGCCGATGGCTGCGATGAGGCCCCCTTTTTTGCACACCGCAATCGAGCCGATCAAGGCGGGCATGGGCCACTCCTGATGCTGACCTGACTGGGGATCCAGTGCATGGAGAGCGGGTTTGATAGCGTCCACCCAGTATAGCTTTTTTTCTGCGGCATGCCAGATTGGGCTTTCTCCCAACAAATCAGGCCCTTCATATAGGCAGCGTGTTTGCATCGTCGTGGGCTCCCTTTTATGGTATCATTTCGCCATGAAGTTTCAGTGTAGAGAATGCCGCAGGTGAATGCAATGGCTCAGAAAAAATGGTGGGTGCTTTTAGGCATTGGGCTCATGATTTTTCTTTTAAACGTTGATAGTACAGTGATGAATTTAGCCTTGGTGACGCTGTCCCACTACTTCCATTTGCATATTCAAACCAGTCAATGGGTGATCACGATTTATCTCCTGGTTGCGGCCATTGCCCTGATTCCGAGCGGGCGCATTGCGGATTTGACCAGTAAGCGTGATGTGTATCTGCTTGGGGTATTTTGCTTTTTCATGGGCTCATGGATTGCCGCGGCCGCTGGAAATATCGGCATTTTATTGCTTGGGCGAGCGTTGCAGGGGCTGGGTTATGGGATGACGATGGCACTGATTACCGTACTCGGCACCATGTATTTTGCCGAGGAAGAAAAAGGGCGAGCACTGAGTATTTTAGCCATATTATCTTGTCTCGGCTTAGTGATTGGCCCAACTTTGGGCGGAGCGATTGCGCAGTTTTTATCGTGGCGCGTGATTTTTTGGATGAATCTGCCGATCTGTGTGGCGAGCATGGCGATTGTATTAAAGATTTGTCCGCGGGAAAAGATGATCAAAGCGGCTGTTTCAGAGCCTCTGAATCTCCAATTACTGCGCGGCCTTTTTGCCAATCGGGCCTATTTCATTTTGGTCGTCAATCGGTTCTTGATCTTGGCAGCGTATGGCATTATGCTGTTTGTGGTGCCCCTATATTTGCAAAATTTAAAAAACTTTTCGCCACTGCTGGCGGGTTATTTTATGTTGGGAATGACGCTGGCGGTGATTGTGACTTCGACCGGACTGGGTCATTTAGTCGATAAAAAAGGCTATCGCGTCTTTCATCTTAATGCCTGTGCTTTATTTTTTGTCGCGTATCTTTTGTTTATTCTCGCTTTTGATGTGCAGAAGCTGCCTCTTTTATTAGTGGGATTGATTTGTGCAGGTTTGGCGACGGGGTTTTATTTTGTCGGCAGCGTGCGCGGCGCATTACAAGAATTACCCAAGGCACATCAAGGCCTGGGGATGAGTATTTTTTACGCCAGCGCGTTATTGGGCGGAGCCATTTGTGTCGCAATTGCCAGTCAGATTTTGCATGTGAATGCTTGTATGGAGCTACAGTCGTGGCGGGCAGTCACACCGCAGTTAAATCAATTAGATCCTGCTGCGCTCAATGCAGTTGGAAGCGGAATTCAGTCTTTTTATGTACAGTCTTGGACAGCGGTCATGCCTCTAGATGCTTTACATGCTCTGCTGATGACTATTTTTTCGCGCGGCTTATTGATGATTGCCGGATTGGGCGCCTGTTTGACGGGAGCAGCGACTTTATTGGCCTGGAGCGTCTATCGTGATCATTAAGCCAGCATGGCCAGCACCCACGCACATCCAAGCTTGGACAACTCGCATTCCCTTCGCGCACCCCTTGCCGACGGAACCCGTATGGCTAAAACAGGTGCATGGCACAAAAGTGGTCCATTTGCCAGGCCCGCCGGATCAAGAAGCAGATGCAGCATTCACCACAACGCCAGGTGTAATTTGTGTCGTCAAAACCGCAGATTGTCTGCCGATTTTAGTGACAAATATAACTGGCACAGAAGTGGCCGCGATTCATGCCGGCTGGCGTGGTTTAGCCGCAGGCGTAATCGAGGCCACCTTTGCAAAAATGGCCAGCCGCCCGCAAGATTGTTTAGCCTGGATTGGCCCCGCGATTTCCCAGGCTCATTTTGAAGTAGGACCAGAAGTGCGCACTGCGTTTTTAAACATCCACCCCGATTTTGCGCCCGCCTTCATACAGAATCAACGCAACCATTATCAAGCTGATTTAGCCTGGATGGCTGAGCAGATTTTGCAAAAAATAGGCGTGCAGCAAGTGTATCAAAGTGGTCTATGTACCTATGCAGACCCACGTTTTTATTCCTATCGCCGCGATCAGGGCCAGACTGGACGCATGGCGAATTTGATTTATATCTCTCCTTAGTCGAACGTATCGTATCAAACCAAAGTAGCGATGTTGCATCAAGATGCAAATTAATATTGAACGTAACGATTCACCGTTTCCGAAAGCCGCGTAAAATAAATATGAAAAAAGCGAATAAAACGCTTGACAGGGTTTTTGGGCGAAATTGTCAAAAATCAGGTTTTCAGAAGCGGTCATGAGGACTTGCCCCTGGGGCTTATTTGCAGGC
>CAMARA010000073.1 GCA_945860585.1 Francisella tularensis subsp. holarctica
ATCTCCTTCTGCGCTGGTGGCAACATAGCAAAATTGATTTTTAAAACGCAGGTGCAGTTTGATCTTCCCATGCCATGAACGCCCACAAGCATACGCCTCCGCTTGCTTGCAGAGATCCTCTTGAACTGAAGGGGGAATCTTCGTCCCACTGCTGTGCGGATCATATACCCATGGCATAGGCGCAATGTTATCACACCTAAGTATTAAGTAAAACCCTCAATTTGTGACCGCGCGTGGTATAGCAAGCATATTTGCTGCCTGCGCCATTAATAAAGGCCATGATTGACCCCAGGTGATTTTCAATGTATCTGAAAAAGAAATCGGTGGCGCTAAAGGTGCCAGCATCAATACATCCCTTAAAAAAAATATATTTTACCGATTTAATTTTTAGATCACAATATAAATTTACAAAACCGAAAAATCAGCCTGCTGATAAAACACATTGGCAATGTCACTCAGCAAATATAAACGCTTATTTTCTTTTTCCGCATTCCCATCCATCACATTGACTGTTTCAAAAAACGAAGCAATTGGCTGCTCAAAATCAAGCAACAACAAAAGTTGTTCGCTGGCATTTTGCGCCTGTCCAATCTTCGCAGCAATTTTTCGATACGCGCTGTCTAATTCAATTTCTTCAGCACTGTCGCCAGGCGCAGCTGAGTGCCGTAGCGGCAATATGCGGCTTTTTAGCAATCCTTTGATACGCTTAAACAAAGATAATAAAGACGCACCCTTTGCATCTTGTAGTAAAGCGCTGAGCGCTAACAAACGCTCTGCAAAATTCCATAGATTCAATTCCCGGATCAAAATATCATTATGTTTATCCATATTATATTCTGTGCGATAGGTATTGCAAATGGCTTGAATCATCAGGGTTGAGGCTTCAGGATAAGTCTCTTCGGCATAACTTTGAAGGCGATCGACAATAAAAGGACGCAGGCCATTCTGTTCATTAAAAAGAAACGGCGCTCGATTTAATTGCAAAGGCATTTGGTGCTGAATAATAATTTGAATCACGCCAATCGCTTGACGCCTTAAGGCAAAAGGATCTCCACTACTACTCGGCTTTTTACCATTTTCAAACATGGACTTTAAAGTATCAATCTTATCTGCCAGGGCAATGATGGCCCCTAACAGAGAACGCGGCAATTCTCCGCCACGCACTTTTGGCTTGTAATGATCTTCAATTGCCTCAGCAATTATCGCACTATCACCGCGAGCCAGCGCATATTGCCCGCCCATATAGCCCTGTAATTCGGGGAACTCCTGCACCATTTGCGTAGGCAAATCCATTTTACAAAACTGCGCAGCATGTCTTAACGCTTGTTCTGAGATGATGTGTTGAGAATCCACCACCTGCCAAACATCCACTGCCAATCTTTCAATGCGCTGCGTTTTATCCCACAACGATCCCAGACCTTGCTGAAACGTAATTTTCTGCAGCGCCTCGACATACTTTTCCAGTGGTGCTTTTAAATCTTCCTGATAAAAAAAGCGTGCATCGGCCAGACGCGCACTGACGACTTTTTCATTCCCCTCAATCACTTCTTGCGGCTGCTTGCTGCTGATATTCGCAATTGTAATAAAATAGGGCTGCAATTGACCTGCCTGATTACGCACAGGAAACACACGCTGATTGACTTCCATCGTTGCAATTAACGCACGTTCAGGCACATCCAGAAACGCTGGATTGAATTGACACAATAAAGCGACCGGCCACTCCACCAAATTAATCACTTCGTCCAATGTACCATACTGCACGTACATATCAGGGGGAAGTAGTTTCTGACTTTGTGCTTGAATACTGTGACGACGCTCAGCAGGATCCACCATGACATAAGCTTGATGCAATGTCTTGAGATAGACATCTGAGCTTGATAATTCAAGGGCTTCAGGATGATGAAAACGATGTCCCCGCGTTGTACGCCCAGCGTGCAGTCCAAACAGTTCAAGAGGAACGACCTCCTCACCCAGCAAAGCAACCATCCACGCAACGGGCCGTAAAAAAGCAACATCCTGATCACCCCACCGCATCAATTTTTTCAAAGGCATGGTCTTAATGGCCTGCGTCAGAATCCCTGGCAAAAGCGTTGCCGTAGAAATTGCAGGCTGTTTGATACTCACCGCCAACCACATGCCTTTATCTGTTTCAACCTCAATTAAATCTTTCAGCGTCGCCTGCGCTGATTTTAAAAATCCAAGCAATGCTGGAGTCGGCTGCCCTGCTGCATCAAAACCCACGACTTTAGCCGGGCCACGGCGCTCCATAGTTTGCGCAGGTAATTCGCATTGCAATCCTTCAATCATTAGCGCTAAGCGTCGCGGCGTATAAAAAACATTAATTTGACCAAAACTAATTTTATGCGCAGCGAGTCCTTTGCTCATACTTTGCTGTAAATGTGTCGCCAAATCGGGTAACTGCCCTGCCGGCAATTCCTCACAGCCAAGTTCAAATAAAAAATCTCTGGTCATTTTAAGCCCCCCTTCAACATCGGAAACCCCAAGGCCTCGCGTGAGGCATAATACGCCTGAGCCACGCTCATAAACAAGGCCCGGATCCTTAAAATAAAGCGCTGGCGTTCAGAGACTGAAATCGCCTGACGCGCATCGAGTAAATTGAAGAGATGATTCGCCTTGATGGCCATTTCGTATGCGGGCAAAGCGAGTTTTAGGCCCATTAGGCGATGGCTTTCGGATTCATAAAAATCGAAAAATTCAAATAATTTAGGGATTGGCGCTTCTTCAAAATTATAGCGGGACATTTCCACCTCGTTTTGCTTGAAGACATCGCCATAGGTCACAGGACCTGCCGGCCCTTCATGCCAGACAAAATCAAAGAAAGAATCTTTTTTCAGCAGCGTCATGGCGAGGCGTTCCAGGCCATACGTAATTTCACCGGTCACGGGCTTGCATTCTAAGCCGCCAATCTGTTGGAAATAGGTAAACTGCGTGACTTCCATGCCATTCAGCCAGACTTCCCAGCCCAAGCCCCAGGCACCGACGGTGGGCGACTCCCAATTATCCTCCACAAACCGAATATCATGCACCAGCGGATCCAGTCCCAAGGCGCGCAATGAATCCAGATACAGTTCTTGAATATTCGCGGGCGAAGGTTTCATCACCACCTGAAATTGATAATAATGCTGACAGCGATTTGGATTCTCCCCATACCGCCCATCCTTGGGCCGCCGACATGGCTGCACATACGCCGCACTCCAGGGCTCAGGCCCAATCGCCCGCAAAAACGTCGCCGGATGGTACGTGCCCGCGCCCATCTCCATATCATAAGGCTGCACGATGATACAGCCCTGCTGAGACCAAAAATTCTGGAGGGTGAGAATGATCTCCTGAAAAGTCATAGAATCCCTTCGCTTCATTGAGTATGGCGCTATTCTATCACCTCAAGCGCATAAACTAAATGACAAAATGCACTGCACCGGTTGACACCCATCCGCAAACTTCGCTACGCTTTGGCATTATTTATTTTTATCATCGGAGGATTATTATGCATAATAATATGTTTACTGCAGCAGTTAATCATGGAGAAGGAGGAGGCTGCATTCCTGATGTCATCACATTGAAGCCTGTGTCTGTAGTAGCTTTACCGCTGGGCGGTGATTTTAGAGTCGCTCGCCAAAGAGGATTGGATGCCGCAACAGTGCCTGAAGATCCCAGACCAGAAGCGCCTAAAATGGAGGGCAACACATTAGACGATGCATTTGACTTTGATGTGTACGAAGATGCAGCAAAGCAACATGACATCAGGCTCAGAGAGCGCTCCAGCCTCGCCGTAGAACGTTACTATACCACGCGCGGTCACAAATTGAGGTTTTAGGAAATTGATTTTTTAGATTACCTTAGGATATGATTATTCAAATTTACCCTGACTGAAAGCTTATCAAATGATAAAGTTGTCATTTTCTGAAGAAGAGATATCAGCGCTACACGC
>CAMARA010000074.1 GCA_945860585.1 Francisella tularensis subsp. holarctica
TGAGTGGGCATCAATCTTCCCCAGTTCCGCTTGCGTTGTCTCGCTGATTGATCGCCTGATTCATCATTCAGAAATCATCGTCATCGAGGCCGAATCATTCCGCCTGAAAGAGTATCGTGAAAAAGAGCAGATTCGGGTGGCGACGCGCGGCAAACGTCAGAAATCAGCCCTGTCAACCAAAAAGACCAAAACGACTGAAAAATAATCCGCAGGCGATGGCGAGGCCGCGCTCTTTTAGCACCGTTTTGCTTCGCCATCTACGCGCGCTTTTACTCCACCGCTAACAAAAAAACTATAATGCAAAAAAATTAAAGGTCTTCTTAATTAAGAGAGGGATTAAATTAACTTTATCTGCAAAAAGTTACCTTAAACTGAAAATTATTTATATTACGCGCATAATCATGCATGCTACAAACCAGCTAAAATTATGCAGATAATACTCCAGTTTTAAAAGGTGTTTTCGCGTATAAGTCCACTTACACGCAATAAATACGCCAAATTCTTCATTTAATTATGCGCGTAATATCAAAACTACACTTTTCGCACGAATGTGGCGTCTAGGCCAACATGTGTCATTTTGGGATTTAATCTATAAAGAAAAGGCATGGGAAAAGGAAAGAGAGTCAGCCTACATTCAGCTGCGTTTAGAGCAAGATAGTCGTCAGGCTGTATCAAAATTAATTGAGCGCTTTCACTCGACAGCGAAAGAAGTTTCTAAAAAATTTGGACAGGATGGATTCTCAGAAATTAAAAATGGAAAACTTCGGCTTAAGAAAAAGGATGCTATTGAAATTCCATCAGATGTGGCGCGGCGTCAAGCATTGATTTCCTCATATCTTCCAAAAATAAAAATTGAACAACTGTTAATTGAAGTAGATCAGATGACGGGGTTTAGCCATCACTTTACCCCCATTCATGGGCAAAAAAGTCACCCTGAAAAATTCTATAAAACACTGATTGCAACGATCTTGTCACAGGCAACCAATATCGGTATTACAACCATGCAGGATTGTACCACAGACATTACTATCGATATGATGCGTCATGTTGCCAATACCCATATTCGGGAAGAAACTATACAGGCTGCAAATGCAGCATTAGTGGATCAACATAACCGCTTGAGCTTAAGTCATGCATATGGGGAAGGCAAATTCTCATCGTCTGATAGTCAAAGATTCGCAGTGGCTGCAAGCAGCCTCATTTCTTCGTATTACCCACGCTATTTTGGCTATTATGAGCAAGCGGTTGGCGTTTATACGCATACATCTGACCAGGGTGCAGTCTATAATACAAATGTTATTTCATGTGCAGTGAGGGAGTCTCTCTATGTGATTGATGGTTTTTTAAATAACAACACGATTCTTTCTATCAAAGAGCACGCAACGGATACAGGTGGATATACAGAACATATTTTTGCATTTTTTTTTCTCTTGGGAATCGACTACATGCCGAGAATCAAAGATCTAAAAGCGCAACAACTTTATCGAGTGGATAAAAAAGCCAGCTATGGTGACATTGATGTTTTATTCAGTAAAAACATAGATATCGAACTCATTATCGAACAATGGGATCAAATAGTGAGGATCATTGCTTCTTTGAAAAACAAACTTGTCCCTGCCAGTGAAATTATTCGACGGCTTTCAAAAGGCGCGCCATCCGACAGACTGTCCAGGGCGCTCACTCAACTGGGAAGGCTTATCAAGACAGAATATATTTTACGCTATATCACTGATTCTGATTTGCGAGATAAAGTGCAGCGTCAGCTCAATAAAGGCGAGCATCGCCATGCACTATCACGTTGGATTTTCTTCGCCAATAATGGAAAATTCCAGGTAGGAGCATCTCAGTCAGCTGCGCTGCCACACAAGGTTAAATAACTTTGGTACACTGTCGGCCGATGTTCATTGAGGGTCAAAAGCCGGAAAATTATTAGTGCTAAGTGCCTGACATAGAGCGTGGTTACAGAGAGACAGCGACAACATCGTTGGTGATGTACTGTGAGGTACAATCCCGTTTGAGAGAATGCCGTTCAAAAAGTCTCTCTGCCCACAATGAATATCATCTTTTTAATCAGTATGGAGATGACAACATGGTGAAGGATACTACAAAGGCTATTGGCAGGTCAAACGCGAAACGGGTGAATTTGTCACAGCTTGAATCGAGCGAGTTTGAGCGGATGAATTTAAATGCGGCGGGGATTGATATTGGCAATGGGTTTCACTGTGTGGCGGTGCCTGCTGGTCGAGATACGGAAACGGTACGAGAGTTTGATTGTTTTACATCGGACTTGGATGCGCTGGTCAATTGGCTGCTGAAATGCAGGATTGAAACGGCAGCGATGGAATCGACTGGAGTGTACTGGATTCCCCTGTATGAGAAGCTGGAAGCGTCTGGCATAGAAGTATTGCTGGTGAATGCCCGGCAGATTAAAAATGTAAATGGCCGTAAAACGGATGTACTGGATTGCCAGTGGATTCAGCGGTTGCACACGTACGGATTATTGCAGGGGGCATTTCGCCCTGACGCGCAAATCTGTGAGCTACGAGGCTATATGAGACAAAGAGGCACAGTCATTAAGATGGCATCGATGCATATCCAGCATATGCAGAAAGCGCTGAGCTTGATGAATCTACAGTTGGCCAATGTATTGAGTGATGTGACGGGTGAAACCGGCATGCGGATTATCCGTTCGATTCTGAATGGAGAGCGTGATCCTGGAGTATTGGCAGCGCATCGTGACCCACGATGCAAGAGTTCGCTTGAGAAGATCAAGAAATCGCTGACGGGGCACTATAAAAAAGAGCAGATTCATGCGTTGAGGCAGGCGGTTGATGCCTATGATTTTTGTCAGGGCCAACTCTTATCGTGCGATTTTGAAATCGAGCGGCATTTATTGAGCTTTGCGACCGTGCTGGAGGAAGCGCCAGCCCCTGAGAGCAAGCAGGAAAAAGGCTTTACGATCAAGCCCAAAAAGAAGAAAAAAGGAGGCAACGCGCCGGTATTTGATGTGAGGTCTGCCTTACGGCGGGTTTTAGGAGTGGACTTGACCACCGTTCCAGGGATTGAAGAGGGAACGGCATTATGCCTGCTGTCAGAGATCGGGATGGACATGTCGCGATTCCGAAGCGGCAAAGCCTTTGCAGCCTGGCTGGGCTTAAGTCCAGACAATAAGGTATCTGGCGGCAAGATTTTAAGCAGTAAGACAAAGCGAACCGGTTCACGAGCCGCAAGAGCGCTGACGATGGCTGCATTTACATTACACAAAAATAAAAGTGCGCTGGGCGCGTTTTATCGAAGATTGAAAGGACGCATTGGCCCTTCAAAAGCGATTACTGCAACGGCCCACAAATTGGCGTTAATCATTTACAATATGCTCAAACACGGCGAAGAATACGTCGAAAAGGGTCAGGAGTTTTATGAAAACATGTACAAAGAGCGGGCGATTAACAGCCTCAAAAAACGAGCTCAAGCCCTTGGCTTTGCGATTGTGGAATCTCAAGTAAACTCTGCCTTAGGGGTATGAGTTATTTGAGAG